>NZ_BAAANO010000001.1:0-53083 GCF_039529845.1 Brevibacterium samyangense
CATGGTCGAGTCCCCTCTCGCGAACCCGCAGGCCGACGCGGACTTCGACCGGCTCGATCCCGAGGCCGACGAGCCGACCGGACAGCGCATCGCCGAGGGAATCGCGCCCCAACTCGCGCAGCACCTCGTCGACTTCCCCTGGCTGCGGGAGCCGAGCACGCGTCTGTCGACGAGCCCGGACGTCGACGGGCACGCCTTCGCCGAGACCCTCGTCTCGGTCTACAACGCGGCGCAGCTCGATGTCCTCGCCCGGGCGAGCGAACTCGCACGCAAGCGGCTCGAGACCTGAGCGAAGCGGGAGGGATCTTGCGTGCGAGACACGCGCCGCTTCACCTGGGGACTCAGAGCCGGAGCACGTCTGGCACGATGTCTAGGAGCGGATACTGCACGGCACTTGCCGCGCAGAACAGACCGAGCGAAATGATGCCGAGGACCATGACCACGGCGCTGTTCGGTCGCTGCTTCACCATGGCGGTGACACCCATCGCGAGAACGCACGCCGCCACGACGAACCCGATGACGGGACTGATGAGCGAACCGAACAGAAGCGCGCGATTGACGTTCATTCCCGACCCGTCGCCGAACACGCCACTGAGCTCGTACGTCATCACCACGCCGAGGCCGAGGTACACGAGGGCGACGATTCCCACGACCAGCGCGAGGACCGCCCACACCATCACGACGACGGCGGTGACGATCGCCAGTGGCCCGACCGGTTTCGCCCCGTGCCCGCGAGCGGCGTGGACCGGAGCGTATGCAGCGGGCGGCGGATAGCGCATCGGCGGTACCTCGCGGGGAGGTCGGTTCGGAGGGAGTGCCTGTCGATTCATCTCACACATCCTCCACGATCGAGCCGGATCTGACGGAACTCGCCATCTCGAGCAGCTCGAACACGTCGACGTGGGTGCCGACGATCCGCTCGTCATACAGGTGCGCACTGTCCGGAACGACAGTGACTCCGCTCGCGAGGAGGTGGATCCGCTCCGCCGGGTCCGGCAGGTGGCGAAGCCCCGACACGATGAGCCGCGTGACATTCGCCCTCTCGCGGCCCTCGGACGTCTGACCCCAGGCCCGCGTCCCGACCACCTCGGACGGGTCGGGGAGCTCGGCGAACGTGCGCTCGTACAGTTCGAGGTGCGGGTGGGCATTCGGGCCGTCCACGAGGTGGACGTGAGCGACCACCCAGCAACTGCGGAGCCTGATCGCAAGGAGGTCCCCACCGCGAGTGAACGTGATGACCTCCCGCGTGGTCGGTTTCCGGGTCAGCGGGGCCGGCGCCGAACGCACCAGCGCGATCATGTCGTCGGTTCGGCGCAGGAAGTCGTCCCCCAGCCATACGGCGTCGTTCAACGCGTGTATCCCGTCGATCGCGAGCTCGGTGAGCTCGTTGTCGATCAAGCCCACTTCGTGCAAGGAGACGGCGATGGCGATCGCGGCCCTGTAGGCATTCATCCGATCACTCTCGGACGCGTCCGGTCGGCGGGCAGCATCCAGCGCGAAGAACCAACGCTCTTTCATGGCCGGCACGACGTCGGCGTACTGGGCGCCCTCCAGCCCCACATGCCGGGCGGCGAAGAAGCTCTTCTGCGCGAGCATCCGCACTTCGTCCCGCGCTGTGGGCGCCACCGCGCCCGCCGCGAGCTTGTCGAGAATCTGCTGATGTCGCACGAGTGCCAGCATAACGATGCCGCCGTGGCGGCCGTTCTAGAGCCGCCGCCCTGGCCGCTTCTGACACTGCGGACACACGTGAGAGGAACGCCCCGCGACGGTGAGCCGTTCGATCGGGGTCCCGCACGTGCGGCACGGTTGTCCGGTCCGCCCGTACACCTGCAGCGCGCGTGCGAAGTAGCCGGACTCGCCACCTCGAATCGCAAGGTGGGTTAAACCGATGCCACCGAGGCGGCCTTCCGAAACCCGACCGCTTGTGGTCGCGGTCTTGACGCAACGTCGTAAATGGCCACGCCTACTAGACCCCTCCTGCCACGCCGCTCGTGCTGGAGATCGGTACGTCGATCCGGTCACGTGCAACCACTACGCCTTCCTTCACCACGAAGCACTCGACGACGTGCTCCCCACGGAACGTGGTGCGCTCTTTTCGGACGTTTGGCACGCTCGAGTCGATAATCTGCCCCCGGATATTGTTTCGGCGTTCAGCTTCCGGGCCGCGGTTCAGCACCTTCCACTTCACTTCGTAAGGATGCGCCACCGTGCAGGACGTCACCTTGAACCTGAGGTTCTTGTTCGGCATGAGTAAGACCTTGTCGCGGAGCATCTCCCGCAATGAGGTTGGACGCCATCCAGCTTGCGTTACCTCGCAGTCGATTTTCACGGAGTGGGCGATATCGATCGGGTATCGGTCCTCGATGAACTGCTCGGTATCGTCGAACGAACGAACAGATTCGATGGTCTTGAGCGGAACTGAGGTGCCGAAAACTTCGCGCCATTTCTTGTTCGCCGAGTCCTTGCCCTCGAAGGCGATCGCCTCGAGGCAGCAGTTGTACGCCTTCTTAGCCTTCGGCTGAAACCGCGACTTCACGTTCACTCGCTGGTTGCTGCCGAGTGCCCGGTAATAATCCTGGTCCGGCTCGTCTTTGAGAAACTCGAAGAAGTCCCGAACCATCAGGTCGAACGAGCTCGTACCCGCCGAGTCATAGTCCGGAGTCTTGGAGAAGAATCCGTGCACAAGGGTGTCAATGAGCAGCCCGCCTATGTTGACCCCATTCTGGTTCTTCCAAGCGCGGGCCATGCGGGCCAGGTGGCGCATGTTCGTCGAAGTCCGGTCACTGCACTCCTTGGTCGCAGCGATCTCCTCGCGTGGCTTGGTGACCATCCATCGCTCAGCCCTCGTGTCCGGATAGTCAAAACTACCGTCGTCGTTCTCGAAGGCAGGCTGAACCTCGAACTTGAAGGCATTGCTCGTGAACTGGACTCTCACGACGCACTGGTCGACACGAATGTCAGTGTTTGTGTAACGCGACTTCAGGGCGTCGCGAACGCGCTCAAGCATTCGCCGCGGACCCGTATCACCCTCGTAAGTCGACCGGATGCCGGGCGGCAATATGAAGATCAGGTCCAAGTCTGACACGCCCTTGATCGCGGTGTGCCGACCGAAAGATCCCACCATCAGCGTGTGATCGATGCAGCTTTCGTTGCTCCGAAATTCCTTGTTGAGTGCCTTGGCGATCTCTTTTCGCCGCGACGAGATCGTACTGGCTTTGGCGCCGACTTTGAGATTCTCGAGGAACCCATCGAAGATTTCTGCTGTCTTCACAGTTGTACTTCACCTTCGCCAAGTCGGAGTTCGGTCGGTAGGAACAGATCGATTTCTTGCGAAGTGAACGTCATCTCCTCGTTGTCTTTGAGCCCGTTTTTTGCCCGCGCAAAGGCCCTCGAGCTCGTCCGGGGTGCACCGGAATACGAGTCGCGAGTGGCCTCTTGGAGCACGTCTCGTCGCCGACGCCCTTCGTCATCGGAGACGGCACCGGACATGAGATCGGCGATCAGAGAGATGTACGACTCGCGGATGCCCCAGAGCCGCGAGGCGATAATTCGGTGAGATTCGGACTCATCAGCGAACCGGAATGTCTTCGCACCCAGACTGAACCAGGTAACTAACAGAGCAATAGAAGAATTCGCGAGGCTCGTCAGGCCGGAGTCTCCGAGGAGGCCGACCACAGTCGCGAGAAAGGTACCGGAACTCACGCCGGTGAGGCCGATGAGCACACCTTGCTGCCAGCGGTGTTTCGCGAAGCAAATGTCTGCCTGCTTCTCATGAGTCTTGTGGGTGTAGACAACACGCCCGAACGATTCGCGTACCTGCGCCAAGAGGTAGGCATCGCGTTCGGGTGCCGCTGCTCGTTCGTCCGTCATATCTTTCCTGTCAGGGGAGAAATCCTGTGCGTGCAGCCGATCTCGAATGCGCCGACTTCGAGTATGACTGCGACCACTGACACAAGCTCGACGGTGTCGATTCGCAGACCATAGTCAGTTAAGGGACAGGTCCCCGAAGTCCGCCCGGAGACTTTCCACGTCATCCTGCAGCTCGCTCTCCGGCCCGTACTGGTAGCTAACCATCCTCACGCTCGTCCCCTCGGTGCGGTTGTAGAAGTACGTGGTGAACTGGGCGCTGCTCGGGGCGGCGCGCAGCTGAACGAAGTGGCCCAGGCGCAGCGGCGACTGCGAACCGTCCCGGACGAGGTAGAGCTCGTCTTCGTACATGTGCTCGCCCACGGCGAACTCCCGAGCTGCGAAGGGCGTCCGCGTACCAACGGCGACCTCTGCCGTCTGGACGACGCTGTCGCGACGGTGCTTGGCGCTGCCCGGACGAACAAGCAGCAGCTTCGACCACACGCTTCCCAGGAGTCCGCGAAGCTCTCTGAGGTCCGAGACGAGCGAGTCGATTTGAGTCGTCAGCTCCTGCTCCGAGGTGTATCCCGGGTGACCGGACCAGCTATTGCGCTTACTGTTTACCTCGTTGAACTTCTTGACGACGTCCTTCGAGATCAACCGCTCGATACCCGACCTGCCGAGGTCGGCGAACGCTCGACGGACGCGAGCCACCTCGTCGGCGTCGCCGTTTTCCAGCGCACTGCGCATGTTCTTCGAGGTCTTCTCGACGATCACCATCCAGGTGCCGAACGACGCCTTCTCGATACCTAGGCGCTGCTCGTGGAGGCTCTCACGAATCGCAGCCTCAGTTTCACTGCTGCTGCCTGGATCGCTGCGGCTTGCGGAGAGCAGGACTGTCGCGTGGAAGGTCACGATCGCCTCCCAAGCGTGGAAATACGCCCTATGTTTATCCACCGCCGTTTGGGCTGACTCGGCGGTCCACAACGCCGAGGCGATCGGGTACGGCAGTTGGTCCAGCCACGCCGTCAACGAGTCGTCAAACGCTGCCGCAATCTTGCTCACGACGTCATCGGCGGTGTCCGGAGCCGACCAAATGTTAGCGCGCTGAGTACTCAGCTCCGCTTGAAACGACCCGAGGCTCTCATCAGCCGAAGCGAGGGCGAGCTGGATGCTTCGGTCCGGCATCGGTACCAGGAGCTCGTCAGCCCATCTCAACAGCGAGCTGGCGTCCGAGCGCAGCGCCTTGAAATGGAGCCCATGACTGCTGTTGTTGATGGCGACGTGCCGACTGGAGAGGCCCTGCTCTGAGTTGAGCCACGCGGCAAGGAAGGGTAAGTGGACAGAGTCATCGAGCTGAACCGACACGATGCGTCCGTCGGTGTTCACCTCCGAGAGATGTGTAGATGCGTGGTCGGCCCCGGTCACCGGAACGAAAAGCTGGCGGTCGGGGCACCGAGTCGGCGCATCTGTGACCACCTCGGGCTCACGAACGAGAAGACTGCTCAGACGGCGCGGAGGCCAGCCGTTCGCAGTCATGTCTCGGAGCAGCTCGCTCGCGTCGTCGCCGAAGATCGGACTGGGATCAAGGTCGGTAGACTCCCGAGCCTCACCGTCCAACGAGACGCCGGCGTCCCGGCCGTAGCGCGCCTGCAGGAACTGGCCGTCGATCGCTACATCGTTGTATGTGGTGACCCGCCAGGTCAGCTGATCGCCGCTGATCGTAGTGCGCGTCAGTCTTGCTTCTCTGCGCGTGAACTGCCGGGTACTGATGAAGCGATTGCGCGGGCCTGACTTCTTCGTTCTCAACCCGGACTCAAGCTCGTGGAACGCCTCGAGCGGTATCAACCTACGGCGGCGTTCTGTAGTGAACATCGTTTGCAGGTCCGCGATCATCGCCTTCTCCTTGCCGACGTCCTCGGCTCTGTTGGAGAAGGTCAGAAGGTACAAGGGGATCTGAGTGTTCGGCGCGAGACCGTCGGGGAGGCGGGTCACCGACTCCAGCAACCCGGCGTTGACAATCCTCTCTCTCACAGCACCTGAAGCTCCGCCAGAGCTCAACGCGCCCGGGTTCAACAAAGCCGCGACGCGTCCCCCTCCTTTCTCCGCCGGACGTAGTTTCGTCAGCGCCAAGGAGATGAACAGCCAGGTGCTGTCCGAGCGCTGCGGGAGACCGAACTCGAACTCACCGTTCGACTGCCGTGCTTCGACTGCAGAAGCCGAAGACCGCCAGTCCATCCCCCAAGGCGCATCGACGATCACCAAGTCGGCGCTGAAGTCACTGAAGGCGTCGTGAGAGAGCGTGTCCGCGCAGGCGATTTCGGCATCGTAAACCGCCTCGAACCGGCGGCGAGCCACAGCCACGGCGGCTTCGTTGATTTCCTGGCCACGGAATCGGACCTGCACTCCCGACGACTGCAGTGCGGCGGTCAAGAGATGTCCGGCAAAGCCCGTTCCAGCCGCGGGATCCCAGACGTTGACTGTCGTAAGGCTCGAATCGAGGCGGCTGAGGCATCCAACTGCAAGAGCTCTCGCCAAAGACAGGCTCGTTGACTGCTGCAGACCTACCGAACCAAAGTCGCGGTCGGAGCACGATTTTGCGTCTGAATCCTCAAGTACTGCACTGATCGCCGGATGCGGAGCCCTCGTCTTTGCCATCCCAGTTACTCTCCCTGAACGAACGAGCCGGCGGTGCCTGAAACCATGTCGTCCGTCATCCGTGTCCGCCGAGATTGGTAGAGATACTGTCCGATGAGTCGGATGAACTCGTCGGCGCGTTCGCTTTCTCCTGTGAGCGCACTGGTCAGTTCGCCGAAGACTCCTTCATTGAGAACGGCTGCGTCGATGAGGACCTCGTGCAACTCCGGTGACACGATGAACTGGTCGAAGGCGTTGTTGTCGATTTGCTGTGCAATTCGGGGGTCCTGCTCGGTCATGCCTGCCGCAGCGATGACGAATCCTTCGACCTGCGACTCATGGAATTCTGCCCCGAACAGCGCGTTGATCCTCGCGACGACCTCGGACAACAGCTCCTGCTGTGGGTCCTGCTTCGAGACACGGGATCCAACACCGGAGATACCCGGCAGCGAGGGAGTGTCCTGATCACCGGACAGACCGATGTTCGCCTTGCCCTGGTCGATCTGACGGACGCGGCGCAGCTCGAGCCCGGAGACATCGACGTCAACGCTCTGCTCCTCACCGGGCAGCAACCTCACGAGCTGGCGGAGGAACTCTGCGAGCTTCTCGAGATCACTGGTGCCGTAGTCGACGACCTGGGACATGAAGTCGTACAGCCTCACATACGAACCGCAGTCCTTCTGGAAGGTCCGCAGCTCATCAAGCGCCTGCGAGTCCTGCTGCGCGTGCGCGGCGGTCCACCGGTTCACGAACTCGTCGCGGGCCGGCGTCACCGCAGCGGCCAGCCGGACATGCGACTGCTTCGGGACCCACCACGCCTCGGCGTAGCGCTCGACGTCGGCAGGCGTGTAGATGCGCGCCTGCGCAAGCTTCGTCGCGAGCCTGTGGACGAGGTTCGGATCCGTTCCCGTCTCGACGTGCGCCTCGAGGTAGTACGTGAGGAAGGCTTCCTGGATCTCCTCGGGGTCGTTGACGAAGTCGAGGACGAAGGTGCGGTCCTTGACCTCACCGGTGGGCGCTCGGTACGTGCGGTTGAGCCGGGACAGGGTCTGGACGGCATGCACGTCGGGGAGCTTCTTGTCCACGTACATCGCACACAGCAGAGGCTGGTCAAAACCTGTCTGGAACTTGTCAGCGACGAGCATGAGCCGGTAGTTCGGGCGACGGAACTCCTTGGCGAGGTCGGAACCGAGTCCGGGGTTCATCGTCGCCTCGGTTGCGTCCTCGAGGCCGTAGTCATCATCGCTGATCTTCCCGGAGAACGCGACGATCGACTGGTACCCATACCCCTTCTCGGCGAGGTACCGGTCGGTCTCGATCTTGTACCGCACCGCAGCCTGACGAGAATCCGTGACGACCATGGCCTTGGCATGCCCGTCGAGCAGGTGCGCGACGTTGGCACGGAAATGCTCGACGATGATCTCGACCTTCTGACCGACGTTCGTCGGATGCAGCTTCGCGAACCGCATGATCTTCCGCGTGGCGGCCTTCGGATCGACGAGCCGATCCCCCTCCTCACCGTGGGAGAGCTCGGTGACAAGCCCCTTCTCACCGCGTCGCTCGATCTCGAACGCGGTCTTGTAGGTCTGGTAACCGCGCAGCACGTCGAGGATGAACCCCTCCTCGATAGCCTGGCGCATCGGGTACACGTCGAACGAAACGGGTTTCCCCTCGTCGTTCTCCCGGCCGAAGAGCTGCTTCGTCTTCGCCTTCGGCGTTGCGGTGAATGCCAGGAGCGAGACGTTCCGAGCACCCGCACGCGCCGCGGTCTCGGCGGCGATCTGCTGCTCGCGGGCGAGGTCGGCTTCGATGGTCTGGTTGATGACGTCCTGGCTGTCGAGTTCCTCCTCATCGGTGAACTGACCGCCGTCGGTGAGGACCTTCTTGAGATCGCCGGCGGTCTTACCCGACTGGGAGGTGTGGGCCTCGTCGACGATCACCGCGAAGTTCTTGTGACCGAGCGTCGTGTCGAGGAGATCCTTCACATAGGGGAAGGTCTGGATGGTGACGACGACGATGAGCGCCGACCCGGTAAGGGCGTCCAGCAGCGCCCGGGATTTCGAGCCACCGGAACGGCGCACCGCGGTGGAGTCGATGACGGCGACGGTGCCGACGGTGTCATCGACCTGTTCGACTGCCTGTTGCAACTGAGCGTCGAGGACACGACGGTCCGAGACGATGAGGACCTTGTCGAAGACCTTCTCGTTCGAGGTGTCGTGGAGGCGGGCGAGGCGGTGCGCGGTCCACGCGATCGTGTTCGTCTTGCCCGAGCCAGCGGAGTGCTCGATCAGATATCGGTGCCCGGGGCCCTCCTCGGTGATCGTCTCCACGAGCTTCTTCACCGCACGCCACTGGTGATAACGCGGGAACATGAGCGCGGTGGATCGCTTGATCTTCCCCGTCGCCGGGTCTTCGTCGACCTCGGTCTTGAGGAACATCTGGGAGCCGAGCACCGCCAACAAGTTCTCGCGCTGGAGGACCTCCTCCCACAGGTAGGACGTCGCTGCACCGTCCGGATTCGCCGGGTTGCCGGCTGCGCCGGTGTCCTCATGACCGCGGTTGAACGGAAGGAAGTACGTCTTCTCCCCCGCGAGCTTCGTGGTCATGTGCACCTGGTCGTCATCGACTGCGAAGTGCACGAGCGCACGGGTGCCGAAGCCCAGCAGCGGCTGCCCGGCCGGATCACGGTCCTTCCGATACTGGGTGACGGCCGAGCGCCACTCCTGCTTGAAGAACGATTTGAGCTCGCAGGTCGCGACCGGAAGACCGTTGACGAAGAAGACGAGGTCGATCGACCGGGAGTCACCGCGCTTGGGTGAGAAGTGGACCTGACGGACCACACGCAGCCGCACCTTGCGGTAGTTCTCCGTGACGGCCTTGTTGAGCGTGGTGGCCGGCTTGAACTGACACATCCGCAGATGCGCCGTTGCGCCGCGGGTGTGGGAGAACTTCCGGCGCAGGACGTTGAGCGTGCCGCCGCCCGAACTCATGGGCGTATCCAGTCGGGAAACGAGGGAGTTCAGCAGCGCCTCACGGTCCGCGGCTTCCGCACCGGTGCCGACGCGCACGACCTTCGCGTACTCGTCGGCCTGAGTCTCCTGCAGCCACCAGTGCACGTCCTCGGGCCAGATCGCCCGCTCGGCGTCGTAGCCGGTGTCAGTCTCGCTGTACTCCCAGCCGTGGGATGCGAGGTACTCGGCGATCTCGGTCTCGAACGCGGCCTCGCGTGTACCGTCCGGTGCTGCCATGGTTCAGCTCGCCTTTCGTGCGGTGCGTACGTCGATCTGCCCCGTCACCGCCGCCGTGATGAGTGCCGAACGACGCTCCTTGGCAAGGCCGATGTGCTCTTCGGCCTTCGCGATGAGGGCATCGATGCGGGAGGTCTGTTCGTCGATGTTTTCAACGATTGTGCGCTGTTCAACAAGAGGCGGACACGGCAGAACGATGGATCTGACATCACCGGCCGAAATCTTGAAGGTACCCACTGTCGTCCGCGCCGACAGCTCGATCTGTGCCCGACTCGTAGGCGCGTCGAACGCAGCAACAAAAAACTCGGGAAGCATGTCAGGTGTTGTCCGGATTCTGATCAGGAGGTCAGGGTAAATGAACTCCTCCCGACTGAATTCGTTTCCAACAAGCCCAGCTCGACCGACCAAACTGATGTTGCCATTGCCGCGAACAATAAGTACGTCACCCGGTTCAAGACGGAGACGCGAAATGTCCCTGACAGCGGCAGAATCGACGTACTTCGTGACTTCGTCGGCGAGTCCCACCCGACCGTTGCGAACCGCGCCGATCGACAACGAGCGCAAATCACCGACGCGGTCGGCCTCGGGCGAGACGCCATTGGACGGTCCAGAATCAAGCAAGCGTCGTGTGGGAACGGCGCGCCAGCCACGCGGAAGCTCAGGGAGCCAGGCATTTCCAGTTGATTCCGTGCCCCGACCTTGCACGAGGCCACCGGTCAACAGCGTGTCGCGGACAGCACCTCGACGCTCGTGCAGCAGTGAAATAAACTCCTCCTGCTTCGCCACGAGCGCGTCGATCCGGGCCGTCTCGTTGTCCAGGTAGTCGGCGATGGCACGCTGCTCGTCGAGCGGCGGAAGCGGGATCCGAATGCGATTGATGTCCCGCTGGAATAGGTGAGGTACGCCAGCACCGCCACGCAGCCGGTCGAAGATCGCCTGTGCGTATCTCGAGACGATGACGTAGTACAGGTACCTGCCGTCGAGGTTCCTAGACGGAGTGAGGAGCGCGATGGATCCGTTGAGCGTCGTCGGCTCCGGCAGGTCACGCACGATATTCGCCGTGCCGATCGTGGAGCCATCCTTGGTTAGTAATACGTCGCCGACCTGGAGTGCGATCTCAGGCGACTCGTCGAAGCGAGCCTCGGAGATTCGTGCGGCAGATTGGAAGTCAATGTCATGGCCCTTGATATCGGGGGTCGAGAGCATCGGGAATCCGCCTTCGTCGACGTACTCCTCCGCCTTGAGACCCTTCCAACCAAGGCGCGCTCGTACCCAGCACTCCCGACCGAGGGCGGCGACGGTCCAGTCCACCGGCACCCGATCAAGCCACTCGAGACCCGTCTCGACGAACTCGCGGACGCCGGTCACGCCTCCACCTCGCGCAGCAGCGTCATGATCTCGCCCACCACTCGCTCGAGGTCAGCGTCGATCTCGTCGAGCGGCCGCGGCGGCTCGTACGTGTAGAACTGGCGGGTGAACGGGATCTCGTACCCCGTCTTCGTTTTCTCCCAATCGATCCAGGCGTCGTGGACGTGGGGTTTCACCTCGGCGTCGAAGTATGCCTCGACGGTCTCGCGGAGCGCTTCGTGCGTCTTCGGGTAACCACCCCACCCGAACGGCACGTTCTCGGTGTCCCGCAGCGCAGGATCGGGCTCGATCTCGCCCTTGTTCTTACCGGATGTCGCTCGGCAGTAGTCTGCGGTCTCGTCGTGGACGCCGATAGTCTGCCAGAGCTTCTTGCGCTGGGCGGCGGAGAGATCGACACCACAACTTTTGAGGTGGCTGCCGAGGTCCTTGTTGAACGTCTCGCGGTTGAGGTAGATCTCGTCGCCGAAGGACTCGAGCGCCTCGGCGAGCCCGTCGACGTTCGCAAGGGATTTCTGCTCGGAGACGGCAGCGATCGCCTCAGGAGTGCACTGGAATCGAAGCTGCAGCGGGCGCTCGACGGCCACCGTCCAGTAGGCGAAGTCGCGGTTCGAGAAGGTCTTGACGGGCACCTGCACGGAGGCTTCCTCGTCTTGCGTACCGGCGAAGGCGCGCACGATGTCCTCGCGGTTCTGATCAGAGATCTCCATGCGCTTGGAGCCGATCGACTTGCGCATCTTCGTGCCCAGCGCGGTGGCGTCGATGAGTTGTACGGTGCCTCGGCGTTCCTCGGATTTCGAGTTCGTGAGGATCCAGAGGTACGTGGCGATGCCGGTGTTGTAGAACATGTCGTTCGGCAGCGCGACGATCGCCTCAACGAGGTCGTTCTCGAGCATGTGGCCACGGATCTCCGAGGGACCGGAACCGGCACCACCGTTGAACAGTGGGGATCCGTTGAGCACGATGCCGGCACGACCCCCGCGCCCGGTCTCGTCGACGTCGCGCATCTTCGCGGCCACGTGCAACAGGAACAGCATCGCGGCATCACCGACTGCAGGCAGGCCCGGGGCGAACCGTCCCTGACCACCACGGGCGTGCTCGTTCTTCACCTCGGCCTCGACGGCTTTCCAGTCGGTTCCGAAGGGCGGGTTGGAGAGCACGTAGTCGAAACGACGGTCCTCGAATCGATCCTCGACGAGAGTGTCGCCCTGCCGCACGTTGCTCGGGTCCTGACCCTTGATGAGCAGGTCCGCCTTGCAGATCGCGTAGGTGCGGGAGTTGATCTCCTGACCGAACAGCGCAATCGACGCGTCGGGGTTGAGACTGTGCAGGTGCTCGTCGGCGACGGTGAGCATGCCGCCGGTACCGACCGTCGGGTCGTAGATCGACCGGACCGTGCCGCGGTCGCGCAGCGCGTCGGTGTCCTCGGCGTACACGAGGTCGACGAGGAGCCGGACGACGTCGCGAGGCGTGTAGAACTGGCCGGCACCATCGTTGGCCGACTCGGCGAAGCGGTAGATGAGGTTCTCGAAGAGGTCACCCATGTCGGCGTTGGAGACTGCCTCGGGTGAAAGATCGATCTTCTCGAAGTGCTGGACGACCTGTGCCAGCCGATTGCGCTCTTCGAGCACCTTGATGACGCTCTCGAAGCCGAAGGACTTGAAGACGTCGAGGTTCGCGGAGAACCCGCTCACGTAGTCGATGAGGTTCTCGGCGAGATTGTCGGGGTCCTGCAGCGCCTTCTCGAGCGTGTAGTCGCTCGTGGTCCAGAAGGAGAGCCCAGCGTTGTCCTCGGTGCGCGTCCGGATCTTCAGGTGCGTGCGCCGCTGCTGCTCCCCGCTGTACTGCGTCACGATCTCCGCCATGACCTCACGGTGCGGCTCCATGACGCACTCGAGGCGGCGAAGCACGGTGAAGGGGAGGATGACGGAGCCGTACTCGGCTTCGGAGTAGGGACCGCGGAGAGTGTCGGCGACACTCCACACAAAGCTCGACAGGACTGACACGACAGGTAGATCTCCTGGTAGATGAGGAACCGTGACGGTTTGACCACATCGTATAGATCGTTTCCGAGGCACTGGGCATGCTGCGTGTGCGAAGGTCCAGTTGAGGTCGAATCGTTGTGTTTGGCGTCGCGCGTCGAGACAGTTCCAGTCGAGTCTGTCCTACACACACGTGTTGACGACGCGGTGAAGGTTCGTGGGCCGAAGGGATAATTGAGCCATGGAGATACTCAGTGAGATCGCGTCCCAACCGCTCACGGGAACGATAATCGGAGGAGCGCTAGCGTCAGGCGCGGGCCTGCTCACGAGCTACGTGATGCGCAGGCACGACCGCATCCAACAAAAACTCAACCGGTCGTTCGATCTCAAGGTTTTGAAATACACCGACTACACAGGTTTGATCGACTCGCTTTTGAAAAGAATCTACGAGTATCAAGAACAAGGAATCGATCCTCAAGCAGCAGGACTCGATGTAGAGCACGTCCCGGACAGAATCGTTCAAGCTCAGCTCGCGTTACAGCTCGTGGCAACAAAGTCGATCCGCAGTGAGACGGAGAAGCAGCTTCGTTTGCTCCCGTCGGCGATGAGTTTGGATGAAGCCACGGTTCGTGAGCTCCAGCAGTCTCAAGACGACCTCATTGAACTCATTCAGAATGATCTCGGCCTTGACGACGACAAGCACTAGCAGAGTTCTATCGCAAGATGCTTCGGCAGTTGGTCACCGCCGCCGCGGCGGCTTCTGACACTGCGGGCACACGTGCGAGGAACGCCCCGCGACGGTGAGCCGTTCGATCGGGGTCCCGCACGTGCGGCACGGCCTCCCGGTCCGCCCGTACACCTGCAGCGAGCGTGCGAAGTAGCCGGACTCCCCGTTGACGTTCACATAGAGCGCATCGAAGCTCGTGCCGCCCTGGGACAACGAGAGCTCCATGACCTCGCGGGCCGCTTCGAGCACGCGCCGCACCCGGGAGATCCGGGTCGTCTCGGTCGGCGCGAGCGGATGGACTCCGGCGGCGTGGAGCGCCTCGTCCGCGTAGATATTCCCGATCCCGCTCACGAGCGTCTGGTCGAGCAGTGCCGCCTTCATCCCCGTCCGTTTCCGGCCGAGGGCCCGGGCGACAGCTTCCCCGTCGAACGCGGGATCAAGGGGATCGAGTGCGATGTGCGCGGCACCCGAGGGAACCGCGTATCCGTACGAGGGCACGAGCGCATCGACACCGAGGTGCCCGAAGATCCGTTGATCGACGAACCGGAGCTCGAAGGGCTCACCGGACGCCCGTTCGACGTCGAACACGGCGCGAGTGTGCGGATGCAGCGCATCCGAGCCGGTATGGACACGGAACTGACCGCTCATCCCGAGGTGCACCGACAGCGCACTCGTCACGTCCCCGTCGGCCAGGCGCACCGGCAACCACATGAACTTGCCGCGACGTTCGACCGAGAGCGGTTCGGCACCGACGAGCCGCGACGAGAAGAACTCGGCGGCCCCGCTGGGCACGGTCCGCTGCGAGGTCGTCCCGAGGATGCGCGGATCGAGGACACGGACGGAGGCGATGCGCGTCGGCTCCTGCAGCAACCACTGCTGCAGGCCGACGCGGACGCTCTCGACCTCGGGGAGTTCGGGCACGGCGGGCCTGTCCTGGATTCCTGGGAGTTCCGAAGTCCGGCGCGTTCAGCGCCCGAGGTCCGGGTGCGCCGCACGGAGCGCCCGCACGGTCGCCTCCGCCGCTGCTGCCTCGGCGGCCTTCTTCGAGGTGCCCGTGCCGGCCTTCCATGCGACGTCACCGAGGCGCACCGTCGCGGTGAACACCCGCGCGTGGTCCGGTCCGGAACCGGCGACCTCGTAGGACACCGTGCCGAGCGCGAGGTCCGCGGCGGCCTCCTGGAGCGTGGTCTTGAAGTCGACGCCGGCACCGAGTTCCACGGCGTCGGCGAGCATCGTGTCGACGAGGCGGTGGACGAGCGCGAACGCGTCCTCCCGTCCGCGGTCGACGAAGCACGCACCGATGAGCGACTCCACGGTATCCGCGAGGATCGAGTCCTTGTCGCGTCCGCCGGTGAGCTCCTCACCCTTGCCGAGGAGGACGAACTCCCCGATCCCGAGGCCGCGGGCCACCGAGGCGAGGGCGCGCGTATTCACGACGGCGGCACGCATCTTGGCGAGCCGACCCTCCGGCAACTGCGGGTTGTCGAAGTAGAGGGACTCGGTGGTGACGAGCTGGAGCACGGCATCACCGAGGAACTCGAGGCGTTCGTTCGTCGGGATCCCCCCGTGTTCGAACGCGTACGAGCGATGTGTGAGGGCAAGACGAAGCGTCTCGGGGTCGATATCGACCCCGAGACGCTCGCTCAGCCTACGCAGATCCTGCGTATTGCTCATGATTTCCGGTCTGAGGAATCAGACGTCGGCGACCTTGCGGCCCTTGTACTCGAGGAACAGGGGGGTGCCGGCGGAATCCTCGACAACCTTCGCCTGGTGGGGGCGCGAGTACACAACGCGACCGTTCTCGACAGTCTTGACCAGGGTCGGAACCGAGGCCTTCCACTGCGAACGACGGTGGCGGGTGTTGCTGCGCGACAATTTACGCTTCGGAACAGCCACGTCCAGCTCTCTTTCTATTCGTCCAACAAATCTTTGAGTGCCGACCACCGGGGATCGGCTTCGGGTACTTCTTCGACGATGTCCTCGCCCAGCGTGTACCGGAAGTCCTCGGCGTCCCCGTCCTTGAGCGGACGGAACGGCAAAGCCATCACGACAGCGTCTCGAATCGCCGGTTCGAGGTCAAGTCGGCCGTTGTCCATGACATACGACTCCTCGTCCTCGGGATCCAGCTCGTAGACGAAGAGCTCCGTGACTGCCACGTCGAGCGGCAGTTCGATGTCTTCGGACGTACGGGCGTCCTGTCCCTGAGCGACCGCCTTGACGTTGCCGGAGACATAGATGCCCTCGACGACGCTCTCGAGACGGAGGTCCAGTTCCAGCGGAGAACCGGCAGGTACCCCGATCACTTCGATACGCAGGTCCTCGGGTGCAGCGACGGTGGTGGTCAGGGTCGACCATTCCCCCGGCTTGTCCATCAGACCGAGTTTTCGGATATCGAGAACCAACTCGGAATCGTTCCTCGCCACTGTTCCCACCTCCGGTATCCCGCTCGTCCGGTCAACCCCCGCGGATGACACGCGATCACCCATCTTAGACGTTAACGGGACGCACTTCCACCTCGTCGGCGCCTGTGGAGCTCGGTCGAACCCCCTGCAATGAGCAACATCACACCGGTGAGGACGAAGACCACCCCGACGGGTGTGAACCCCGCCACGGCCGAGGCGAGCGAGGGGATCACGACCTGGCTCAGGCGGTTCCCCGCGAGTCGGATCGAGAGCACCGCACCGCGGTTGTCCGGGTGCGCGATCGTCGACACCCACGTCATCGTGAGCGGCTGGGTGAGCCCGAACCCGATGCCGCCGATCGCCATGAGCACCGCGAGGGCGGCGAACAACGGCATCCCCGAGAACGCGAGGGTGAGCACCGGGACGAGGACGACCGAGGCGCCGGCGATCGTGCTCGAGGCGGCGAGGACAGGCAGATTGCCGAACCGGGCCGCGAGCACACCCATGAACGCACGGCACACGATCGAACTGATCGTGCGCACCGTGATGAGGAGCGTGACGTACTGGACGGCGATCCCGTGGTTCTCGCCGACGAGCGGCAGGTACGCCGTCATGATGTCGACCGCGGCGAGCGTCGACATCGAGGCGAAGATCGCCGGTTTCATCCCCCGGATCCCGAGGATCGCCCACGGGGACTGCGCGGTGGCCCGTGCCTCGGCCCGGGACCTGTGCACGCCGGTGCGCGGCCGGCGCATCGTCCAGAGGAGGAACGGCACCGCGAGGACTGCGAGCGCACACATCGTCCACATCGCGAGCTGGGTACGCGGGGACGCCTCGGACCCGGAGCCGGCGATGAACCCGACGAGCGGGAGGCCGATGAGCTGACCGACGGACACCCCGATCGTGAGATTCCCGAACCGTCGGCCCAGGTCCTCGGCCGCGAAGTTCTGCGGGATGAGCGCCTGACCCGTGACGGTCGTGAGGATCTGCCCGAGGCCGAGCGCCATGTTCGCGAGGAGGAGCAGCCCGATGTTCGGGGACCAGGCGGCGAGCGCGATCGGCAGAATCGTGAGCGCGGTCCCCGCCCACATGACGGCACTCGTGTACCCGCGGTCGACCACGCGCCCGATCGCGATCGCGAGGAGCAACGGCATAAGGGAGTACGAAGCGGCGACGAGGCCGAGCACCCCGGCCCCTCCCCCGAGCTCGATGACCCGGTAGGAGATGAGGACGCGGACGGCGTTGTAGGTCGACTGGCAGACGACGGTGAAGACGACGAGGGCGAGGAACCAGGAGTGGGAGGGTCGCGGACTCATCCGCGTGCGGACTCCTCACGGTCCGCACGCGCCGCGTCCATTGCGGACTTCACGGCACTCGGCACGAGTCCCTCGATGTCGCCCCCGAGCGCGTGGACCTCCCGGATGAGGGACGAGGAGATGTGGGCGAGCGCCGGGTCACCGGGGACGAACACGGTCTCCAGCCCGGTGAGGTGGCGGTTCATATGCGCCATCGGCAGTTCGTACGCGTAGTCGGTCTCCCCGCGCAGTCCCTTCGCGACCGCGACCGCGCCGATCCGCGTGCAGTAGTCGACGAGCAGTCCGCCGGGTACGTCGTCGATGACGATGTTCTTCCCTTGCGCACCGGGGTGTTCGGCGAGCGCGGCCTCGATGAGCGCGATCCGCTCCGGCAGGGGGAAGAACCCGGTCTTCTTCGGATTGTGGACGACCGCGATGACGACCTCAGCGAAGAGGACGGCGGCACGCACGGCGACGTCGATGTGACCGACGGTCACGGGATCGTAGGAACCGGGGAGAACGACCTTCATGTGCGCCATCGTATCCCCGGGCCGAGGCGCCGGTTCAGGAATCCGAGGCGCCGGTTCACGACTCCGCGGATCCGGACGTCGCCCGATCGAGCTCGAGTTCGAGCCACCACAGGGTCGTCTCCCCCATGACCTTCTCCCGGAACACCGACAGCCCCGCCGGGAGTTCCGGCCGCGGCGAACGGGCCGACCGTTCGAGGACCACGAGCGAGTCCTGGTCCCGCAGTTTCGGCACGAGCGCCTCGAGCAGTGCGGTGACGTCCGCCTCCGACAGCGGGTACGGCGGGTCGGCGAACACGAGGTCGACCGAGGCGTCCCCGAGTCCCTGCACCGCGGTCAGCGCCGCGCGGTTCCGGACCACGGCCCGGCCGGCCACCCCGAGGGACCGGACGTTGCTCTCGATGACCCGGCACACCGCCGCGGACTTCTCGACGAAGGTGGCGCGCGCGGCTCCGCGGGAGAGCGCCTCGAGCCCGAGAGCGCCGGATCCGGCGAACAGGTCGAGGACCTCGGTCCCGGTGAGCATGTCGAGGCTCTCGAGGGACGCGAAGAGTGATTCGCGGACCCGGTCGGAGGTCGGGCGGGTGCCGTCGCCCGGTGGGGTCCGCAGCGGGTGGCCCCGGAAGGTGCCGGACACGATTCTCATGGCAGCCCTCTCATGACGCCTCGATCCAGTCCTCGTCCTCGTCGACGAGGAGCGTGGAGATGTAGTCGCGCAACGGCGGGTACGCGGAGATATCCGGGTCGAGTTCGACCCACTCCTGGGCAGCCGCACGTGCGGATTCGATGATGTGCTGGTCGTGCATGACCGACAGGTACTTGAGCGAACTCGCACCGCCCCACTGGGCCCGGCCGAGCACATCGCCCTCGCGACGCGTCTCGAGGTCGTACTCGGCGAGAACGAATCCGTCGAGGGTGCTCGCGACCTTCTCGAGGCGCTCCATCGACTCGGAGCCGGAGAACTGGCCGGTCACGAGGAAACACGTCGCCGGGGATCCGTCACGGCCCACCCGGCCACGCAACTGGTGGAGCTGCGCGACACCGAACCGGTCCGCGTCGTACACGAGGATCGTCTTCGCGTTCGGCACGTCGATGCCGACCTCGATGACGGTCGTCGCGACGAGCACGTCGAACTCCCGGTCGCGGAAGGCCCGCATGATGCGGTCCTTCTCCTCCGCGTCCATCCGGCCGTGGAGGATCTCGAACCGGGCATCGGCGAGAGGCCCCCGCCGCAGGGTCCAAGCGAGCTCCTCGAGGCCTGCGAGGTGGGGCACCTCGGGCGTCTCCTCCGTCGCTTCCACGAACTCCTGGGTGTCGATCCGCGAGGCGACGACGAAACACTGTTCGCCCCGGTCGACGGCTTCCCCGAGGACCTGCACGACGCGGTCCATCCACGTCGGGTGCGAACGGTAGGAGAACGCATGCGTCCGGATGTCCTTGCCCCCGCCGGGCATATCGGTGAGCGTCGTGACATCGAGGTCACCGAACACCGTCATCGCCACGGTGCGCGGGATCGGGGTCGCGGTCATGACGAGCATGTGCGGGGTGAGGACCTCGCCCTTCGCCCGGAGCGCCTCACGCTGGCGCACCCCGAAGCGGTGCTGCTCGTCGACGACGACGAGGCCGAGCGCGAGGAAGCCCGTCGTCTCCGACAGGAGTGCGTGGGTACCGACGACGATGTCGATCTGTCCGGTCTGCAGGTCGAGGAGCACGCGCTTGCGGTCCTTCGTCGACATCGACCCGGTGAGCAGCCCGAGGCGCACCGTCCCGGGCTCGGGAACCGGGGTCGGTCCGACGGCACGGGCCCCGAGCTGTGCCTCGAGGGACCGCAGGTGCTGGACCGCGAGCACCTCGGTCGGGGCGAGGAACGCCGCCTGCACGCCGGAGTCGACCGCCTGGAGCATCGCACGGAGAGCGACGAGGGTCTTACCGGAACCGACGTCGCCGTGGAGCAGGCGGTTCATGGGTGTGCGTTTGAGGAGGTCGGCGGCGATCTCCTCCCCCGCCTTCTTCTGCGAACCCGTGAGGGCGTACGGCAGATCCGCGTCGAACGCCGCGAGGACGCCGTCGTCCAGACCCCTGAGCCGCTGGGCTTTCTTCTGCACGTGTCGTTTCTTGCGGGAGATGAGTTCGGCCTGGAGCGCGAACGCCTCCTCGATCTTCCACCGCTCCTCGGTGCTCTCGGGCTCGGCCGAGTCCTGCGGCCGGTGCACCCGTTCGAGGGCCTCCCGGTACGTGGGCAGGGCGAACCGTGTCCGGATCTCCTCCGGCAGCGGGTCGTACTCGAGATCGTGCACGGCGAGATCGAGCAGCGTCGAGATGAGCCGCCACACCCGGAAGGAGTTGATCCGCTTCGAGGCCCGGTACACCGGGATCGGCTTCGTGAGCTCCTCCTCCGTGTACTCGTTCTTCTCGTTGCGATTGAGCCACTGCGGGCTCGTGAGCTGCGGACGACCCCGGAACTCGGTCACCTGCCCGGTGAGCACGAGCGGCTGACCCGGCCTCAGCTGTTGCTCGAGCCACGGTTGGTTGAAGAACGTCACCTCGATGTCGCTCATCCCGTCGGACAGGGTGAGTGTCGTGATCCACCCCTTGCGGGTCTTCATCGGTCGGTTCTCGAGGGAGACGAAGGTCGCCTGGACGACGACGTTCTCCCCCGGCTGCAGATCCGCGAGATTCGTGAGCCGCCCCGGGTGGATGTACGTGCGCGGGAAGTACCGGAACGCGTCGTCCACGGTGTGGATCCCCAGCCCGGCGAGGTCCTGGAGGTCCCGTTTCCGGGAGATGAGTCGCTTGACGGGCGTGCCGAGCATCCGCGGCTTCCCTTCCGGCTCCGCTTTCTTCCGCGTCCGCTTCCGCCCCGCGGCCCCCTTCGCCCCCGCGGTGCCGTCCGCGGGTCCTTTCTTCTGCGGGTCCGGGTCCTCACCCTTCCGTGCCGGGCTCATTCGACCCCCAGAACGAGGAACCCGTGCGGATCGCCGGACGGAACGAACTCGAGGCGCACCGCGGCGTGGTCCCGCGCGACGGCCTCGCGGATCGCGTCCTCCAACCCTCCCGGGAAGGCCCGACCGGTCACGAGGGTGACGAGTTCCCCACCGTCCTCGAGGAGCCCGTCGAGCAGGTGCGCCACCGCCGCCACGGGATCCGTCCCGGCCGGACGGACCGTACCGGAGACCCGGGCGAGGAGTTCTCCCCGGGTGAACATGAGAGGGCCGGCGGCGGCCCGCTCGGCCGGTGCCACGACTGCGACCCGGACCTCGGCGGCGGCCTCCGCGACGTCCTCGCAGGCTGCGGCGGGCTCCGCCTCCGGGTCGTACACCGCGAGCGCGGCGAGGACGGCGACCGGAGAGAATCCGTCCTCCGGCAGCACGGACACGGCCTCCCCATGACGGGCGCGCACCGCGTGCGCGGTCCGGTCGCTCTCGGGCAGGACGACCACGGGGGCCTCCGCCTCGTCGACGATCTCGGCGAGGACGTCCTCCCAGGCGGTACGACCGACGTCGACCGCATGCGCGCCGAGGCGGGCGCAGGTGAACAGGTATCCGGTGCCGCGTCCGAGCGCGACCGGCTGCGTGAGCGCATCCGTCCCTCCGCTCTCGGAGAGGTCCTCGATGCGCAGGTCGGCGATCCCGTACTTCTCGAGGCCGTCGAGGACGACACGGGCCTCCGGCTCCCCCGCGACGTGGACGTGGACCATCGGCCACGCGACGACGACCGAGGTGCCCCGTGCCTTCGCGAGCACCCGTTTCACGGTCCGTGTGCGGTCCTTCGCCTCCGAGAGGTGGAGGACGAGTTCGAGACCGTCCTCACCGGTGCCGTGGTGGTGGTCGGCCGCGGCGCGGTGTGGATCCCCTCCGCGCGGCGCCTCGGCCTTCCCGGCACCCGGCGCTGTCGCGGAACCCTGCGGGATGGGGGAACCCTGTGCGATCGGCGAACGCTCCGGGCCCGCTGCCTCGACCGCCGTTCCCTCGGCAGGGCTTCCCGGGGACGCCCCGTCGAACGCCGGCCCGTGTTCGGGCACCTGCGCGCCGGTGACGGTGAGATAGAGGAGGTCGAAGAGTTCGACGATGCCCGTGGATCCGGCGTCGACGACCCCGGCGTCGGAGAGCACGGCGAGCTGGCCGGTCGTCTCCCTCAGCGCCTCGCGGCTGCGCTCGCGTACCGCGGTGATCTGCTCGAGGATGTCGGCACCGGCAGCGGCGGTCTCCCGGGCCTCCTCGGCCATCGCCTCGAGCACCGTGAGCATCGTGCCGTCGACCGGGTCGGCGATCGCGTCGCGGGCACGCGCGGCGGCGAGCCCGAGGGCGTCGGCGAACACCGGGGGTTCGAGGACCGTCACGCCCTCGAGTCCGTCCGCGACCCCGCGCAACGCGACTGCGAGGATGAGTCCCGAATTGCCCCGGGCACCGCGCAGGGCACCGTTCGCCATCGCCTCGACGACCTCGTCGAGGGTCGCGGGACCGGAGATCCGTTCGACGGCGCGGTAGGCGCTGCGCACCGTGTGGTACATGTTCGAGCCGGTGTCCCCGTCCGGCACCGGGAAGACGTTGAGGGCATCGATGTCCCCGCGCTCGCGCTTGAGCCGGTCGACGATGCGTTTGGCCCACCGGGCAGCGAGGCGGCCCGCCAGACCGACCGGATCCTCCGGTGCGCTCACTCGCCCTCCCCCGTGCTCCCGGCCGTCCGGACCGTCGTGCTGTGCTGTGTCGTCGTGCGGACGTGGCCTTCAGCGCCGCCCGTGGACCGGCTCCCACCGAAATGTGCGAAGGCCTCACCCCGGGCCTCCCGGCCACCGACGGCCACCGCCCCGACCCCGGCGTGCTCCTCGCCGTCCGCCGCGGCGAGGACCGTGCCGATCCGGACCCAGGGTACCGAAGTGCCTCCGGTGGCACCTGCCGCACCGGAGGCCTCCGCGGTCCCGGCGGGTACGGTCGCGAGGAATCCGTGGTCCTCTCCCCCGGTGAGCACCCAGTCGACCGCGGCGTGGGCCGGCCTGCCGAGCGCCGCCGCCGCCGGGAGGAGGTCCTCGGCGAGCGCCGTGAGCGCCTCGGGATCGAGGTCGGCCCGGACACCGGAGGCCCGGGCGATCCGGCCGAGGTCCCCGAGCAGCCCGTCGGAGACGTCGATCATCGACGTCGCGACCTCCGCGAGTGCGGCGGATGCCGCATACCGGGGCCGAGGCGCCCGCTGGGTCTCGACGAGCGCGGCGGTTCCCGGCGCACTGCCGGCCGAGCCGGCGACCGCCTCGGCGATGGTCTGTCGCGGCCGGGCACCGCCCCGTTCGACCGCGTCGAAGAGGAGGTCGAGGCCGGCCGCGGCCCGGCCGACGGTGCCGGCGAGGACGATCGCGTCGCCGGGACGGGCTCCCGAACGCAGGACCGGGGCGCGCCCCGCGGGAAGGGACCCGAGTGCGGTGACGGAGACGATGAGGCAGGGACCACCCGAGAGGTCACCCCCGGTGACGGTCGCACCGGCGCGGGCGGCCTCCTCGGCGAGTCCTCCCATGATGCCGGTGAGGACGTCCACGGGTGTGTCGTCCGGAGCGGCGAGGGAGACGACGAGGGATTCCGGGACCGCGCCCATCGCGCACACGTCCGCGAGGTTCTGTGCCGCTGCCTTGATCCCCAGGCGGTGCGGATCGAGCCACGCCGTGAGGAAGTCGTGGCCCTCCAGGAGCATGTCCGTCGTCGTCACGAGGTCTCCGGAGTGCGCGGTCACCGCGGCATCGTCACCGGGGCCCACCCGGACGCGCGGATCCGTACCCGCCCGCCGGAGGACCGCGAGGATGCGCTCGAGCACACCGTGTTCGCCCAGTTCACCGAGAGTTGTCATCACGGAAAGCCTATTCTGGAACCCATGCGTTCCCTCCATCGGACCTTCGTCCCGTCAGCCGGTTCCACGCGTCGCCTGCCCGCCCTCGCGTTCGGAGGAGTGGTCCTCACGGCCCTGAGCGCATGCGCAGGACCCGTGCTCGTGCTCGAACCCGCGCCGCGCGCGACGGAGCCCGTGTGCGCCTCGGTGATGCTCGCGCTGCCCGAGGAGATCGACGGGGTCCCGAACCGCAAGACGTCCGCGCAGGCGACCGAGGCGTGGGGCGACCCGGCGATCGCGATCCTCCGCTGCGGGATGGAACCGCCGGCGCCGACGACGGACCCGTGCGTGACGGTGAACGGCGTCGACTGGATCTCGACGGAGGCCGAGGAGGGCCACTGGAAGTTCGTCACGTACGGCCGTGAACCCGCGGTCGAGGTGATCGTCGACCCGACCTCCGCGAGCGGTCAGAACATCCTCACCGCGGTCTCCCCCGCGATGGAGAACCTGCCGCAGACCGCGGAGTGCGTCGCCGCGGAGGACGCGGTGCAGGTCGAGGGCTGATCGCCCGGGCCGGAACCCCGGAGCGGAGGAGCCCGGACACCGGCCCTCAGGCCGCGACCGGGGCACCCTCCCGCAGCGCGATCTCGATGAGCGTGCGGACGAGTTCGGGGTACTCCACCCCGGTCTTCTGCCACATGACCGGGTACATCGAGCTCGGGGTGAAGCCCGGGAGTGTGTTGAGTTCGTTCACGACGACCTCGCCGGCGGGCGTGACGAAGGTGTCGACGCGGGCCAGGCCGGTGCAGTCGAAGGCCTCGAACGTCCGGACGGCGAGGTCCTGCACCTTCTCCACCACCTCGGGCGGGAGGTCCGCGGGGCAGCTGAGCTGCACGGACTCGAGGTCGAGGTACTTCGCCTCGAAGTCGTAGAAGTCGCGGTCACCGACGAGGGTGATCTCACCGGGCACCGACGCCCGGACCTCGCCGCCGAGTTCCCCGAGCACACCGCACTCGATCTCGCGGCCGACGACCATCGGTTCGACGACGAGCTTCGTGTCGTGGGCGAGCGCCTCCTTGACGGCGACGTCCAGCCCCGCGGCGGTCGTCACCTTGGACACACCCATGCTCGAACCCGCACGGGCAGGCTTGACGAAGACGGGGAAGCCGAGGGCCTCGACCCGGCCGAGGACCTCGCTCGGATCCTCGTGCCACTGGCGTTCGGTGACGAGCTCCCACGGGCAGGAGGGGATCCCGGTCTGGGCGAGGACGCCCTTCATGAAGTGTTTGTCCATGCTCGCGGCGGAGGCGAAGACGCCCGGGCCGACGTACGGCGTGGAGGAGAGTTCGAAGAGACCCTGGAGGGTGCCGTCCTCGCCGAAGGGGCCGTGGAGGACGGGAAAGAAGACGTCGACGACGCCGAGCTCGCGGACGGCGCCGTCCGCGGTGATCTCACGGAGGGAGTCACCTTCGGCGGAGATCGGGGGCAGGACACGGGTGCCGTTGTCGGAAACCTCGGGCATGTTCTCCGGGTCGAAACGGAAGTCCTGCCAGTTCTCCACGATGCGCCACGTGCCGTTCCGGGTGATCCCGATCGGAACCACCCGGAACGACTCCCGATCGATCGCCCCGAGGACTCCGGCTGCGGTCACGCAGCTCACCGAGTGTTCCGAGGATCGCCCTCCGAAGAGGACGGCGACGAGGGGGCGTGGATCGGGAGAAGTCATGTCATGAGATTACTCGGCCTCGAAGGTCGCCGTGATCCAGGCACGCCCGATCGACTTGAAGAACATGTTGAAGCCCACGAACGCCGGGCTGCCCTGGTCGTCCAGACCGAGCGGTTCGGAGAGCGCGTGGACGATGAAGAAGTAGCGGTGCGGGCCGTGACCGGCCGGCGGGGCCGCACCGATGTAGCCGAAGGCACCGCCGTCGTTGCGGAAGGTGACGGCACCGGCGGGTAGGAGGTCGGACCCGGGGGTACCGGCGCCGAGCGGCAGCGAGGTGACGTCCGCCGGGATGTCGGCGACGACCCAGTGCCAGAAGCCGGAACCGGTGGGCGCCTCGGGGTCGTAGCAGGTGACGGCGAAGGCCTTCGTCTCCTCGGGGAACCCGGACCAGCTCAACTGTGGGGACTCGTCCTCGCCACCGGGGACGCCGAAGGCGGCGGAGCGCTGGGCCTCGGGGACGATGCCGCCGTCCTCGATCGTCTCGCTCGTCACGGTGAAGGTGGGGACGTCCGCGAGGTTGGCGAACGGGTCATTGAGGAACTCTGCCATGGCGACTCCTGTCGGGGAACGGGGGTGTGGAGGACGAAAAACCGCGTCCGCACCGGTGACTCCCACGCGGAGGGTGACTCCCGTGTGGAGGAGTGTCCTCAGCGCTGCGGACCCTCGGCCTTCCGCTTCCGAGCCAACAGCAATTCCGCGAGTTCGTCAACGCCGACGCGGCCGGTGAGGACCCCGACGACGGCCTGTGTGATCGGCAGTTCCACCCCGTGTGCGGCACCGAGTGCGAGGACCGCCCCGCTGCTCTTCACGCCCTCGACCGTGCGGTTGCTGCGTGCCTCGGCCTCGGCGACCGTGAGGCCCTGTCCGAGGAGGGCGCCGAAGGACCGGTTGCGCGAGAGCGGCGAGGCGCACGTCGCCACGAGGTCACCGAGTCCGGCGAGCCCGGAGAGGGTGTGGATCGAGGCGCCCATCGCGAGCGCGAGGCGGGTGGTCTCCGCGAGCCCGCGGGTGATGATCGAGGCCTTCGAGTTGTCCCCGAGTCCCTGCCCGTCCGCGATCCCCACCGCGAGCGCGATGACGTTCTTGATCGCGCCGCCGAGTTCGACCCCGACCACATCGGTGTTCGTGTAGGGCCGGAAGTACGTGTTCGCACAGAGTTCGGCGACGGTCTCCGCGGTGTGCGGGTCGACGGACGCGACGACGGTCGCCGTCGGCTGGCCCTGGGCGATCTCGAGCGCGAGATTCGGACCGGAGACCACCGCGATGCGTTCGGCGGGCACACCGGCGGCCTCGGAGACCACCTCGGTCATCCGCTCCCCGGTCGTCACCTCGATGCCCTTCATGAGGCTCACGAGGACGACGTCGGCGGCGAGGTGCGCCTTCCATTCCGAGAGATTCTCCCGGAGCGTCTGGGCGGGCACCGCGAGGACGACGACCGAGGCGCCGGCGAGCGCCTCGGCGATGTCCGCCGTCGCGTCCACCGTCTTCGGGAGCGCGATGTCCCCGAGGTATGCCCGGTTCGTCCGGGAGGTCGTGATCTCCGCAGCGACCTCGGGTCGGCGGGCCCACAGGGTGACGGGATGCCCGGCGTCCCCGATCACCTTCGCGAAGGTCGTGCCCCAGGAGCCCGCACCGAGGACAGCGGTCCTCATGCCTGCTCCTTGTCGAGGACGGAGCGGAACCGCTGCGGCAGTTCGCGGCCGGACAGCTGCGCGACTCCGAGGGCGATGTGGGCAGTGATGCGTTCGGTGAGCCTCCTGATCGCGTGCTCGTCACCGTGGAGGTCCGCGTACTCGATCGGGTCACCGTAGTGGACGGTGGGGGTGTTGCCCGGCGTGGGCTTCGGGAGCTTGGCGCCGACCGGCATGGACCGCTGCAGGCCCCAGTGGGAGACCGGGATGATCGGTGCGCCGGTGTACAGCGCGAGGCGGGCCGCCCCGGTCTTCGAGTTCTCCGGCCACAGGTCCGGGTCCTTCGTGAGGGTGCCCTGCGGGTAGATGACGACGACCTCGCCGGCCTCGAGAGCGGCCTTCGCGTAGTAGAGGGAGTCGACGGCCTTCTGCGAACCGCGCAGGACGGGGATCTGTCCGATCGCCCGAAGTGCGGTCCCGGCGACACCGGTGAACAGGGGTGCCTTCGCGAGGAAGTGCGGCAGGCGACCGCCCTGCCACACGCTCAGCCCCACGAGGAAGGGATCGAGGTACGACGCGTGGTAGGGCACGACGATCGCGGGCCCCTCGTGCGGGAAGTTCTCCGTCCCGGTCTCGATCCGCCGCCCGAACAGCCGCATGAGCCCCCTGACCGGAACGGCGATCCACGGTGCGGTGCGGTACTGCTTCCGCACCGCCTCGGGTGCGAAGGAGGCGAGGTCCAGGTCCTCGCGGTCGGGAACGTCTCCGGTGGGATGGGGTGCGGTCATGTGTCCTCTGCGGTCCTCGTACGACACGGAACGGGCGGTTCGTGCACTCGAATCCTACACAGCGGGGACCGTCAGACCCGCGCGGGCAGGGTGCGCGGCTTGAACGCCGGTCGGGTCGCCTCGAACGCCGTGATGTCGGCCTCGTCCTGGAGGGTGAGCCCGATGTCGTCGAGCCCCTCGAGCAGCCGGTACCGGGTGAAGTCGTCGATCCGGAAGGGCACGACGACGGTGTCGCACGTCACCGTGCGGGATTCGAGGTCGACCGTCACCTCGGCGCCGGGGTGCTGTTCGAGCACCTTCCAGACGAGCTCGATGTCCGACTGCTCGAGCTGCGCCGCGACGAGCCCGTTCTTCCCCGCATTGCCGCGGAAGATGTCCGCGAACCGGGAGGAGAGCACGGCACGGAAACCGAAGTCGTGGAGGGCCCACACCGCGTGCTCGCGGGAGGACCCCGTGCCGAAGTCGGGCCCGGCGACGAGGACCGAGCCGCGGTTCCACGGCTCCCGGTCGAGAATGAAGTCCTCCTGCTTGCGCCAGTTCGCGAAGAGGGCGTCCTCGAAGCCGGTGCGGGTCACGCGCTTGAGGTAGACGGCGGGGATGATCTGGTCGGTGTCGACGTTCGACCGGCGCAGGGGGACACCGATCCCGGTGTGGGTGGTGAATTTCTCCATGGGAGCGATTCCTTTCGAAGGCGGTGCAACTCGAACGGGCCGAGGTGGCCTCGGGCGTGCTCGTGCAGGAGCAGGCGGGTTCAGGCCTGCGGGACGAGCGCCGGCAGGTCGGCCGGGGAGGACAGGGTGCCGCGGACCGCGGTGGCGGCCGCGACGAGCGGACTCACGAGGTGGGTCCGGCCGCCCTTGCCCTGACGGCCCTCGAAGTTGCGGTTCGAGGTGGCGGCGCACCGCTCGCCCTCCGACAACTGGTCGGGGTTCATCCCGAGGCACATCGAACACCCGGCGAACCGCCACTCGGCACCGAACTCGGTGAACACCTTGTCGAGGCCCTCGGCCTCGGCCTGCAGCCTGACCCGGGCGGAACCGGGGACGACCATCATGCGCAGCCCGGGTGCCTTCGTCCGGCCGCGGACCACCTCGGCGGCGGCCCGGAGGTCCTCGATCCGGCCGTTCGTGCAGGAGCCGAGGAACACCGTGTCGATCGCGATGTCGCGCAGCGGTGTCCCGGGCGTGAGTCCCATGTACGCGAGTGCGTTCCGTGCCGCTGTCTTGTCGTTCTCGTCCGCGAAGTCGTCCGGGTCCGGCACGTTCGCGGAGATCGGCAGTCCCTGGCCGGGGTTCGTGCCCCACGTGACGAAGGGTTCGATGTCCTTCGCCTCGAGGACGACCTCGGCGTCGAACACCGCGTCGTCGTCCGTGCGCAGGGTCCGCCAGTACTCGACAGCAGCGTCCCAGTCCTCGCCCTGCGGGGCATGCGGGCGGCCCTTGACGTACTCGAAGGTGGTCTCGTCGGGGGCGATGAGGCCGGCGCGGGCACCCGCCTCGATCGACATGTTGCAGATCGTCATGCGGGCTTCCACCGAGAGCTTCTCGATCGCCTCGCCGCGGTACTCGAGGACGTACCCCTGTCCACCGCCGGTGCCGATCTTCGCGATGATCGCGAGAATGATGTCCTTCGACGTCGACCCCTCGGGCAGTTCGCCCTCGATCGTGATCGACATCGTGCGGAACGGCGTGAGGCTGAGGGTCTGCGTCGCGAGGACGTGCTCGACCTCCGAGGTGCCGATCCCGAGCGCGATCGAGCCGAACGCGCCGTGCGTCGAGGTGTGGGAGTCACCGCAGACGACCGTCATGCCCGGCTGGGTGAGTCCGAGCTGGGGTCCCACGACGTGGACGATCCCCTGTTCGGCGTCCCCGAGCGAGTGGAGACGGATCCCGAACTCCTCCGCGTTCTTCCGCAGGGTCTCGATCTGGGTGCGGGAGGTCGGGTCGGCGATCGGCTTGTCGATGTCGAGCGTCGGGGTGTTGTGGTCCTCTGTCGCGATCGTGAGGTCCGGGCGGCGGACCTGCCGACCGGCGAGGCGGAGCCCCTCGAAGGCCTGCGGACTCGTCACCTCGTGGAGGAGATGGAGGTCGATGTAGATGAGGTCGGGCGCGTCGCCCTCCCCCTGTTTCACGACGTGATCGGCCCAGACCTTCTCGGCCAGAGTCATCCCCATGGTGGTCCTCCTCGGACTGTCGACGGGCGGGTGCACATACGCTTGTGCAGAAGAACTGCTGTGGCTGGAAATGCTAGGCCCCTGTCTTACTTTCTGAACTTGCATATCGCATTGCGAGACGGCAGGATGTGGGCATGAGCACAGAATCGGGTAGCGGCGTCGGCGTCATCGACAAGGCCGCCATGGTCCTCGCGGCACTCGAGGCCGGTCCGGCCTCCCTGGCCGAACTCGTCACCCTCACCGGGTTGGCACGCCCCACGGCCCACCGCCTCGCGGTGGCCCTCGAATACCACCGCTTCGTCGGCCGCGACCTCCAGGGACGTTTCGTCCTCGGCCCGCGCCTCGCGGAGCTCTCCTCCGCCGCGGGCGAGGACCGCCTCCTCGCCGCTGCCGGCCCGATCCTCAACCAGCTGCGCGACCGCACCGGCGAGAGCGCCCAGCTGTTCCGCCGACAGGGCGACCTCCGCCTGTGCGTCGCCGCCGCCGAACGCCCGGTCGGTCTGCGCGATTCCGTTCCGGTGGGCGCGACCCTCAGCATGCGTGCCGGATCCGCCGCCCAGGTCCTCCTCGCATGGGAGGAACCCGATCGCCTCCACACCGGCCTCCGCGGCGCCCGCTTCTCCGCGACCATGCTCTCCGGTGTGCGCCGCCGGGGATGGGCCCAGAGCATCGCCGAACGCGAACGCGGCGTCGCCTCGGTCTCCGCGCCCGTGCGCGGACCCTCGAACCGGGTCGTCGCCGCGGTCTCGATCTCCGGCCCGATCGACCGCCTCACCCGGCAGCCCGGACGCCTGCACGCGCAGTCGATCCTCGAGGCCGCCAAGGTCCTCACCGAGGCGCTCAACCGGGGCTGAACGCGGGAATCCGCACGCTGGGAGGCGCCGTACGTCGAAGTGAGCAGGGCGATTCGGCACGACCACACGATCAACTGTGCGATTCGGCACGAAGAATCGCGAGGAAATCGTGCCGAAGTGTGCACCTGATGAACCCACCCCGTTCCCGGACGAGATCGCAAAGGTCACCAGAAGCAATACCGAGGGGTGTCACCGTGAGCGGTGGCACCCCTCGTCATTTCGGGAATCGGCTGAAATACTCGCGGCATGAGCCAGTCACCCCAGGACCCTCAGGATCCGCAGCAGCCGAACCCGTTCGCACCTCGCCCACAGCAGGGCGGGCAGGCGGCTCCCGGAGCGAATTCGCAGCCGACACCGCAGCCGCCACAACAGCCGCAGAACCCCGGATACCCGCAGATGAACCAACAGCCGGGATACCCGGGTGGTCCCCAGCATGCCCCGCACGGCCAGAACCCCTACGCCCCGGGGCCGTTCGACCAAGGCGGATACGAGCAGGGCGGCTACGAACAGGGCGCATACGACCAGGCGGCGGGATTCCCTCCGCAGCAGGAGCCGGCGAAGAAGGAAGCGGGATTCTTCGGGTCGTTCTTCGACTTCCGGTTCGAGAGCTTCGTCGCACGGAAGTACGCGGGCGTGTTCTTCGTCGTCTCGATGGTGCTCGCGCTCGTCTACTGGGCGATGCTCATCTACTTCGGGCACATGGCGGGCAATGCCGCACGGTCCTTCGCCGAGGCGATGGGCCCCTTCGGCATGGGCGCCGAGACCTCGTACAACGCCCGCCCGCTCATTCTCGCGGTCGTCCTCGGATGGATCCCCGGCGCGCTCCTCGTCATGGTCTCGCGGCTCGGCCTCGAACTCGTCGTGGCCTCGGTGCGGACCGCCGAGAACACCACGGAGATCTCCCGCAACCACTGAGCTGCAGCACCCGGGTACTCCACGGATTCGTCGAGGGAAAGCGAATCTTTTTGCGTCGCGCATGAGACAAATCGATTCGCTTTCCCTCGGTAAATCCGTTGGCATCGCACCGTCAGTTGGCATCGCACCGTCAGTGTGCTGTGCACTGCCGGCACCGGCGCGTGAACGCAACGGAGCCCGGAAGGCTTTCACCTTCCGGGCTCCGTTTCACTGCTGTCAGTTGTAGTCCCGAGCAGATTCGAACTGCCGTTTCCGCCTTGAGAGGGCGGCGTCCTAGGCCCCTAGACGACGGGACCGAACCGGATGACGCGTCATCATGATTCAGTTGCCGCTCGGATCTCTCCGAGCAACGAAGCAATACTCTACCGGGCCGATGCTGGGCCGGCCAAATCCATGGGCGGAGATCTGCGTCACACGACGATCCGGCGATCGACATGCCGGCAACGTTCGATCGGAACAGGGTCGAGCTGAGTCGATCGGAACAGGCAGGAGGCGTCGACGTGGATCCCCGGAGCACCTCCGTCGCGGCGCATGCCAAGCCACGAATGCCGTGTCACCACCCCGACACGCCGACTGTGCGATCTGCTGCGATCGACGACCGCGAAGTCGCAATCGGCGGCGTGGTTTCAGCCGGAGGGCACGACCGTCTTGAAACCGCCTTTGTCACCACGCCAGTGGCGATCCTCGAAATCACCCCCCGCGAACATGTAGGTGCCCGCACGCCGGAAGAGCCCCGCGAACCGCCGGAACCCCGATGGTTCCGACGAGATACGCGTCGGCCCGAACGTGAATCGCGGCAGCGGTGTCGTGTGCGTGAAGCCCCTTCGACCAGTTCGGGTCGCAATCGGGTGCGATTGCCGATGTCGAGGTCGCGATCGGTGGTGGGGTTTCCGCAAAAGGGCGCAGAAAATCGCGATCTCAACGGGCTCACCGCGGGGAATCACGATCTCGATGCATGGCCCGGCTCACCCGCGGACGAGGAATACGAAGACCCACCAGGCCGGACTTCCCCTGACGGCATCCCCTTATCAGCTGCGCACTTCGGCACGATACAGCCGCCTGAAATCGTGCCGAAGTGCGCAGCTGATTCCGGAATCGTGCCAAATTGCGCAGCTGATTCCCTCCACCGAGGATCGCATAGGGGAACGATGCGGAAATCGGTCGGGAGGAGGGCCGCAGAAGCCGCGACGGTTGGCGCGCCGCCGTCGGAACGAGCGTGAATGCGAAAAATCCGGGAAGCGTGCGCTTCCCGGATTCCTCCGATGGTACTCCCGAGCAGATTCGAACTGCCGTTTCCGCCTTGAGAGGGCGGCGTCCTAGGCCCCTAGACGACGGGAGCGGACTTCGCATCGAGATGTGAACACATATCGCGTGTGAAGAGCTGGGATACCAGGACTCGAACCTAGACTAAGTGAACCAGAATCACTCGTGCTGCCAATTACACCATATCCCAATGAACAAAATCGCTCAGCGGCTGCTCGGTCCTCCGTGAAGCACCCTCTCGAGTTCCTCCCGGCTGCCGTGGCAACGAGAAAATACTTTACAGAACGCCGAACGCTCAGCGCAAATCGAGAAGGGCTCTCCGGCCCGTGACCTCGGTCACCGCTCCCACCTGCATTTCTGGCAGGATGGCGGCATGGATCTGAGACTGAATGACTCCGTCTTCATCGTCACCGGCGGCACCTCCGGCCTCGGCCTCGCGACCGCCGAAGCACTCGTCTCCGAAGGCGCCCGCGTCCTCGTGAGTTCCCGGACCCAGGACAACGTCGACACCGCCGTCGACGCCCTGCGCGCCCGTGCGGGCTCCGGCGGAGCCGCCGCGGGACTCGCCACCGACCTCGCGGACCCCGAGGCGCCCGCCCGTCTCTTCGCCGCGGCGCGGGAGGCCTTCCCCGGCTCCCACCTCGGCGGCGTGTTCATCTCCGTGGGCGGGCCGAAGAAGGGCCGTTTCTTCGACGTCGAGGAGGCCGACTGGCGCGAGGCGATCGAATCGGTGTTCCTCGGTGCCCTCCGGATGGCGCGGACCGCCGCGGAGGAACTCGGGGAGGGCACCGCGATCGGGATGGTGCTGAGTTCTTCGGTATGGAATCCGCTCGCCCCGATCGCCATCTCGAACGGACTGCGTCCCGGACTCGCGATGAGCCTCAAGGGAATGGCGGACGAACTCGGCCCGCGCGGGATCCGCGTCTTCGGCGTCGCGCCCGGCCCGATCAACACCCCGCGACTCGGCGGCACGGGCGGCACCTACGAGCACATCCCCTTGCGCCGGGCCGGCGAACCGGAGGAGTTCGGCGCGGTCTCCGCGTTCCTGCTCTCCCCCGCCGCCGGTTATGTGACCGGGTGCGTCGTCCCCGTGGACGGTGGCCTCGTCCGGTCGCTCTGAGGCCCGTCGCCGCACACCGACGACCGGTCATTCGAACTTCAGGCTACAGCGACTCGTCCCGGAGTCCGGCGCCCCGCGACGCGAGCGCCTCCCGCAGGATCCGGACCGCCTTGGGCCCGACGCCGTGGATCGCGAGGAGTTCCTTCTCGGTGTGACGGCTCACGGCCTCCAACGAGGCGATCCCGCCCGCCTGCAGTTCCCGCGCCGCGGTCTTCCCGATCGCGTCGGGCAGGTCACCGACCGGCCTCACGTCCGGTGTCGCCACAGCCCGTTCACATCCCCCGGACGAGGCGCACGAGGTGATCGAGCACCGTCGGGCCCGAGGCACGCAGTCCGTTGTGCTCGTACTCGCTCGTCACCCACCGGCGCATGCCCGGCAGGAGATCCGCGGTCGGCACCGAGAATTCGAGCGGGACGAACGCGTCCTCGAAGTAGATGGCCGCGGCCGCCGGGACCTCGGAGGAACGGAGCTTCTCCGCCTCCCACATGACGGGCCATTCGACGCTCGCGACGACATGGGCGACGTCCTCCCAGGCCGCCAACGGGCCGGAGGTGAAGAAGTCCCGCGCGATGTGTTCGCCGGCGAGCAACGTCGGGTCCGTGCGGAAGGCCTCGGGCATGACGGCCTCGGCGGTCCATTCGCTCGCCTCCCCGTTCGCCCAGCAGCTCTCGTGCACTGCCGCGTACAACGGATTCCGGGCCCCGAAGGGCTGCACCGCGAGGAGGTCGTGCCGGAACGCCGCCGAATCGATCGGCAGTTCGAGCAGGTAATGGAGTTTCTCCGCCCCACCCGAGGCGCCGAGCAGGTGGCCGAGCGCCCTCACGTGGGCGGGCCCGGCGAGAGTGCCGTCCGGCAGGGCCAGGGGGCTCTCGGTGACACGGGCGGCAAGAGCCCGGAGAGCCTCGGCGGATTCCGGGTGTTCCGCGGCGAACCGCCGCGACTTCGTCTCCATGATCCGCCAGGTGCGGGAGTAGACCTCCCACAGCGAGGGCCCCACAGCGGGCAGTCCGCCGGTGAAGTACGCGGCGTCGAGCGCGTCCGGGTGCTCCTGGACGTACCGGAGGGTGCAGAACCCGCCGAAGGACTGGCCGAGAACGCTCCACGTGTCGACCCCGAGGGCCTTCCGCACGTACTCCGCGTCCTCGACGATCGCGTCCGCGCGGTAGTGCGTGAGGTGTTCGGCGAGGGCGACGATCTGCGGATCGGTGCGCGGCGCCTCGGCGAGGGAGGCGGGGACGCCGGTCACCCGGTCGTCGACGATCCCGATCGCCCCGGACAGGCCGGTGCCGCGCTGGTCGAGCATGACGACCCGGAAGTCCTCGAGCGCCCGCGGCAGCCAGGCCGGGTCCGAGGCGGTCGGGCGGAACGCCTCGGACCCCGGCCCGCCCTGGAGGTACAGGAGGTACGGCTTCTCGGAGCCGGGGGTCCCGACGACCCGGGCGAACACCTCGAGCTGCCAGCCCTCGCCGGCTGCGGCCTCCCCCGCCTCGCCCCGCCCGAAGTGATCGAGCGGGACCGGCACCCGGTACTCCTCGACCGCGAGACCGGGGAGACGGTAGGAACGGACGGGTGGCAGGGCCGAGGAGTCGGGCATGAGGAAGAACCTCTCAGTCGTGCGGCTGTGCGGCGAGATGCGCGGCGAGGGCGCGCAGTCGGGTGAGCGAGGAGTCCTTGCCGAGGATCTCCATCGACTCGAAGAGCGGCGGGGAGACCCGGCGGCCGGAGACACCCACGCGCAGCGGCCCGTACGCGAGGCGCGGCTTGATGCCGAGTTCGTCGACGAGCTTCGCCTTGAGGGTGTCCTCGAGTGCGGCGGTCGTCCAGTCCTCGAGGGGTTCGAGAACGGAGAGCGCGGCGTCGAGGACCTCGGCGGCCGAGTCCTTGAGAGTACCGAGGCCGTCGGCGGTGAGTTCGAGGTCCGCATCCGTGGTGAAGAGGAACGCGAGGAGCTCGGGAGCCTCACCGAGAACCTTCATGCGGGTCTGCACGAGCGGGGCCGCGGCGTCGAGGACGGTGCGCTGCGCCTCGGTGATCTCCTCGCCGAGGACGCCGGCGTTCTGCAGATAGGGCACCATGCGGGCGGTGAAGTCCGCGGTGTCGAGCATGCGGATGTGGTCCGCGTTGATCGCCTGTGCCTTCTTGAGGTCGAAGCGGGCCGGGTTCGGGTTGACGTCGTGGACGTCGAACGCCTGCACGAACTCCTCGGGGGTGAAGACGTCGCGGTCCGGGCCGATCGACCAGCCGAGGAGCGCGAGGTAGTTGAGGAGGCCCTCACGGATGAACCCGTTGTCGCGGTGGTGGAAGAGGTTCGACTCCGGGTCGCGCTTCGAGAGCTTCTTGTTGCCCTCGCCCATGACGTACGGGAGGTGGCCGAACTCCGGCACGGACTCCTCGAGACCCATCTCGACGAGGATCCGGTGGAGGACGATCTGGCGCGGGGTCGAGGACAGGAGGTCCTCACCGCGCAGCACCGTATTGATGCCCATGAGCGCGTCGTCGAGCGGGTTCACGAGCGTGTAGAGCGGCTGACCGTTCGCCCGGACGACGACGAAATCCGGCACCGAACCGGCCTTGAAGGTGACCTCGCCGCGGACGATGTCCGTCCACGTGATGTCCTCGTCGGGCATGCGCACACGCAGCACCGGCTCACGACCCTCGGCACGGAACGCGGCCTTCTGCTCCTCGGTGAGGTCGCGGTCGAAACCGTCGTACCCGAGCTGCGGATTGCGTCCGGCCGCCCTGTGCCGGGCCTCGATCTCCTCGGGGGTCGAGAAGGACTCGTAGACGTGACCGCCCGCGCGGAGCTTCTCGATCCACTCCGCGTAGATCTCCTGACGCTGCGACTGCCGGTACGGACCGTTCTCCCCGCCGACGTCGATGCCCTCGTCCCAGTCGAGGCCGAGCCACTGCATCGCCTCGATGATCTGGGCGTACGACTCCTCGGAGTCACGGGCGGCGTCCGTGTCCTCGATGCGGAACACGAACTGCCCGCCGGTGTGCCGGGCGTACGCCCAGTTGAACATGGCGCTACGCACCATGCCGACGTGCGGCGTGCCGGTGGGGGACGGGCAGAAACGGACTTTGACGGTCAACGGAGATGTCCTTCGTGAGAAATTGTGGAGCGGTGGTGTGAGTGCGCGCCCTCAGGTCCGAGATCGAGCCCGGAAGTCAGGCGTCGAGCACCGGGTTGGTGAGGAGGCCGAGGCCGTCGATCGCGATGTCGACCCGGTTGCCGGCCTCGATCCGACCGACACCCTCGGGGGTGCCGGTGAGGATGACGTCGCCCGGCAGCAGGGTGATGACCTCGGAGACCCATTCGATGACGAACGGGATGTCGAAGATGAAGTCGGCGGTCGTGCCGTCCTGCTTGAGTTCGCCGTCGACCCACGAGCGGATCCGGAGGTTGTCCGGGTCGAGGTCGGTCTCGATCCACGGGCCGAGCGGCGCCGAGGTGTCGAAGCCCTTCGCCCGCGACCACTGCTTGTCCGGGCCCTGGAGGTCACGGAGGGTGACGTCGTTCGCCGCGGTGTACCCGAGAACGTAGTCGTACGCGTTCTCCGCCTTCACGCCCTTGGCCACGCGGGAGATGACGACGGCGAGTTCGGCCTCGTAGCTCACGTGCTCGCTCACGGACGGCAACCGGATGGGGTCGCCGGGGCCGATGACCGCGGTGTTCGGCTTGAAGAACGTGAGCGGCGTGGTCGGCACGTCGTTGCCGAGTTCCTTCGCGTGATCGGCGAAATTACGCCCCACGCCGATGACCTTCGAACGCGGGATGATCGGGCTGAGGAGGCGGACCTCGTCGTACTTCAGTCGTTCACCGGTCGATTCGGCGGGCCCGAAGAAGGGGTCCGTCGTGAGGACCACGATCTCGAGCCCCGAGGTGTCGAGACCGCCGGTGTCGCTCACCTCCGGGAGGTCTCCCTCGACGACGCCGTACGTGGGCTGATCCTTGTGGACGAAACGGACGATACGCATGACCGCCAGTCTAGGTCACCGTCGAAACGCGCAGGAAAAAAGTAGAATCGTGGGGTGTTCTCGACCCTGGAACCCGCCGTGTGGCGGGCCTCACGCGCCACCCACGAGGAGTTCGTGCACACTCGCACGGCGGCCCATCACGAGCGCCGCCTCCGTGGCGAGAAACACCCGGTCGAGGACTTCCTCTTCACCTACTACCCCTTCAAACCGGGGAAGGTCGCACAGTGGAACCCGGGCGCCGGGGTCCGGGTCCTCCTCGAGGACACACGGGACGCCGAGGCGTTCGCGCGGCGCTGGTACCGGGTGTCACCTCCCGGCGGCGAGGGCTCCGGCAGCTCCCGGGCCGGCTCCCTCGGCAGCGCGCTCGGTTGGGCCGAGGTCGACACCGCCGCGTGGTACGCGGATCGCGGCGAGGGTGCCCGCTTCGTCCTCGATCTCCTCGAACGCACGCTCGAACGCCCCGGTTCCTTCGGCTGCTTCGGGATGCACGAATGGGCGATGGTCTACCGCCTGAGCGACGAGGAACGCCGCCATACCCAGGTGCCGCTGCGGCTGTCCCGCGCGGAGACCGACCACGTCGTCGAGACGAACCGCATCCGGTGCTCGCACTTCGACGCGTTCCGGTTCTTCACCCCGGACGCCGTCCCCCTCAACGAACTGCAGCCGGAGCGGGCGACGATGACGGCGATGGAACAGCCGGGCTGTCTGCACGGCAACATGGACCTCTACAAGTGGGCGATGAAACTCGCTCCCGTCATCCCCTCCGACCTCGTCCGTGAGGCGTTCTCCCTCGCCACGGAGATCCGCGCGACGGATATGGAGGCCTCCCCCTACGACGTCCGCGGCTGGGGCTACGGCGTCGTCGCGGTGGAGACCCCCGAGGGCAAGGCCGAGTACGTCCGCCGGCAACGCGACTTCGCCGCCCGCGGCAACGACCTGCGCCGGAGAATGGTCGAGGCATTGCGCCGGGTGCCGGAGCTGGCGGACGACAGTGCTTTGCGGAAGGATGCAGCCCTCCCGAAGGACACAGCCCTCACGCGGGGCTGAACGCGAGTGCCCGGTCCCGCCGTTCACCACCGTGACCGGACCCCGAGGAGGCAGCTCGGGCCTGCCCGAGTGCCGCCCCGAGCACCCCCACCAGCCGCGCGTTGTCCCGGAACACCCGGGAGTTGGTGCCGGGACGGGAGAACGCCTCGGCGACGGAGCCGGCGACCGAGGGGCCGACGAGGAACAGGTCGGGGTGCGCCCGGCTCTCCGCGTCGAGTGCACGGCTGTCGGCGTCCGTGCGGAGTTTCTGGTGGTCCTCCCCCGCCTCGAGCAGGAGCGCTCCGTCGGCGATGAGCGACCTCAGCAGCGGGTCGGTGGCCCGGGAGGCGCTCACGGGGGCGAGCCGGGCGTCGAGGAGGTGGCGGGTGCGGACGACGCGCGGGTGCGCGGGCGAGCGGGCCGCGAATCCGGCGGGCCCGACCTCCACGTCCATCTCGGGGCCGACGAACCGCACGAGGCCGGCGGCATGGAGCGCCCGCAGGTTCTCGAGCCGCTCGGGCGGCGGTCCGGAGGCGATGTAGGAGAAGAACCCGTGGAGGTATCCGTCGACCCGGCGGTTCCGTTCGGCGTCCGTGAAGTACCCGTCCTGGACCCATTCGCGGATCGCGAAGTACGCGCTCACGAGGGCGTGGAAGACCGCGGAGTCCTGGGAGTACGCGGGATCCGCGGAGCGTGCGAGGTTGCCGGCGATGTACGCATCGAGTGCCGCCTCGAACTCCTCGTGCGACTCGGCACGCACCCCGGCGAAGGGCCGGTCGAGGCGGGCGAGATCGAACCGGTCGGCAGCGTCGGGGACGACCGCGCTCACGAATCCCTCGAGTCCTTCGCGCACACCGTCCGCGGTGGCACGGTCGCCGGCGAGGAATGCCTCGACCCACACGTCCGTGTACCGGAGGACGTCCTCGGCCCCTGCACGGATCCGCTCGGGGTGACTGTGCGCGAGTTCGGTGTAGTGCGCGGCGAGGAGCTCGATCTCGAGCAACGGGAGGAGCTGGGAGTCCACGGAGATCGTCCCCGGTCTCCCGGGCCCCGGAGGAAGCTGCCCCGGAGGGAGATTCCCCTGTGCGAGGCGCCGCGCGGCCTCCGCATGCACGTACCGGGCCGGCCCGATCCGGTGGTGGTCCGGCTGGTACCCGAGCTTCGAACGGTACGGCACCCCCCGGCGGGACCCCACCCACAGCACGGGTTCGGCACCGCACGGCACGTACCGGACGGCACCGTCGGTGGACTGTTCGAACCGACCGCCGCGGCCCTCGGTGAGCATCATCATCGCGTCGACGAACGCGAGCCCGAAACCGCGGACGAGGACGTCCTCGCCCGCCGGCACGTGGGAGAGGTCGAGATCGGCGGTGTACCCCGGCACGGTGTATCCGAGCCCGTGGGTCCGGGCCGCGGCCTCGAGTGCGGCGACCTCGGCGTCGTTCTCGACCTCGAGGAATCCCTGCGCGAGGACGAGGACGGCGGTCCGCACGCTCTCCCCGGTGTCGAGCCGGACGCGGTGTCCCGCGTGGTCGAGGTCGCTCACGCGTTCGACCCCCACTGCCCGCGCCCGCCGGACGTGCACCGTGAACCCGTCCGGCAGCGCGCCGAGAGCACGGGTGAACGCCCATTCGAGGTACGCCGCCTGGATCCTCCGGGGCGGGAAGTCGGCGGGCCCGAGGCGCCCGGCCACCTCCGCGAGTCCCCGCGCCGCGAGCACGGCACGGCCTTCGTCGCTCACCATCCACGCGTCGAGGGAGGGTCCGGTGATCGGGGGTGGACCGACGGGAGCGTCGGGGTCGGCGAAGATCGTCACGTCGCGCGCCATCGAGTTCATCCACAGGACCCGGTCCTGGTCGTGCCGCCAGATCCGACCCCCGCCGGCGGGGAACGGATCGACGACGTGGATGTCGACCCGAGCGGGGAACGCGGTGCGCGCGTCGCGGGCTGCGGCGGCGAGTGCGAGGAGCAGCCCCGTCGTCTTCGGTCCCGCGCCGACGAACAGGACGTCCGCAAGCAGCTCCTCGCCGGCGGACGGCCCGGTGGTGACGTCCGCGCCGGTCACGAGTCCGCCACCCGTGCGGCGATCGCCTCCACGTCGCCGAGGTCCGGCACGTCGAGGAGCACACCGTGGACGGTGACGTCCTCGGTCCGCAGTGCCGTCACGAGAGCCGCGAGTTCCGCCCGGTTCGGTCCCGCACCGGTGACCGGGACGCGGACGAGGAACGTGGAATCCCTCGCTTCGACGACCGGCGCGGTGAGCCCGGCTCGGAACGCGTCCGAGGAGGCGACGACGATATCGGCGAACGCGGCCGCGGCCCGGATCGCGGACTCCGCGGCCTCCCCGGAATCCACGGTGACGAGCGTCGGCAGGTCGCCCTGTGGCGGTTGCGGGACGATCGAGGGTCCCTTCACCGTCCACTCCTCGCCGACGGAGTCCGTTCCCGTGTAGTCGACGTAGTGGACCCTGTCCCGGTCGAGGAACCGGGCGGTCTCGAGGTCGCGGATCTCCGCGTCCCGGTCCCACGAGTGCCACAGGGCGGTGACGACCTCGTCGACGGCGACGGCCTCGGCCCACGCGGCGGGCGCCTCGGCGGCGGGCCGGCGACCGATGAGACGAGCGGTCGCCCCGCTCGTCTGGACGGTCGGCGACCAACCGCCGCGGCCGTGCGAGTCGTGGTCGAGCGTCGCGGTCGACGTCGCCACGTGGAACGGTTCGGAATGGGTGACGGGCACCTCGGGGACGAGGACGAGGTTCTCGGTCTGCGGGGCAAGCCACGCGGCGAGGGCGAGCGCGTCGGGGCCCGAGGCGTGGTCGTCCCCGAGCACGAGCCAGCGCACCCCGGCCGTGTCGAGGGCCTTCGCGGCGGCGGCGAGTCCGGCAGTGTCGAATCCGGCGGAGTCGAGCAGCGCGGTCGCCGGGATGCGGACGGCGAGCGGGAGCGTGGGGTCGGCAGAGGGAACGGTCATGAGAGCACCTCGGAGAGTTCGGTTCGGGGAGCCGACTGTGCGGCCGGAGCGGGGGTGACGAGCGCGCCGACGCACTCGCGGTGGGCGAGTTCCGCGTGGAACGCCTCGAGGGCGAGGCGGACGCTACCTGCGGCCTCGGGGTCGATCAGGACGGCATTCGGGTCCGCGGCATGCTTGTCGATCGCGTGGGAGAGGACGAAGCGGCCGTCGGCGACGTGCGTGGCGCCGAGGGTGACCGCGAGGGGTTTGAGTCCGTAGTCGAGCGCGAGGACGTGGGCGGGCGAACCACCGGTGAGGAACGGGAGGACCGGCCTGCCGGTGAAGGCGTCCATCGGCAGGAGGTCGACGAAGGCCTTGAGGAGACCGGTGTACGAGGCCTTGTACACGGGCGAGCCGAGGACGACGGCCTGGGACCGGGCGACGGTGTCGAGCGCCTGTGCGAGGTCGGGATGGGAGCTGTCGCCGGCGAGCATCTCGCCCCCGGGGAGGTCCCGGACGCGGAGTTCGGCGATCCGGTGGCCCTCCGCCCGCAGGTGAGCACTCGCGTGCGCGAGGAGCGCGTCCGTGCTCGAGGGGTTCGCGGGGCTGCCGGAGATCACGACGATGTCACTCATGCGGCTCCCTCCCGAGCGACCCCGGCGCGGGCGGTTTCCCGCTTCTTCGCCCAGTCGGCCGCCGGGCGGTGTGCCCCGAGGCCGAGGTTCGCGCGCAGACCGAGTCCGGGCGCCTCGGGGGTGGGATAGGCGTCCCGGTAGACCCCCCGTGCCTGGAGTTCGGGGACGACCTTCTCGACGAAACCGTCGAGCCCGCCCGGCGTGAGGTGCGGGATGAGGATGAACCCGTCGCACGCGCGTTCGCGGACGAACAGTTCCATGTCCTCGGCGATCCGGGAGGCGGTGCCGACGAAGGAATGGCGGGCGGACACCTCGATGACGAGTTCGCGGATGCTGAGGTTCTTCGCCTCCGCGAGTTCGCGCCACGCAGCGACGACGGGACGCGGGTCCTTCACGTGGCGGACGCGTCCGCGGGTGATGTCGGCGTTGTCGAAGTCGGGGTCGACGTCCGGCAGTGGTCCCTCGGGGTCGTAGGCGGTGAGGTCGGTGCCCCACACCTGCTCGAGGAACGCGATCGCACCGGGACCGGACACCTGCTGGCGGCGGACCTCGTGGGAGATCTCCTCCGCCTCCTTCTCGGTGTCCCCGAGGATGAAGGTGACGCCGGGGTAGATCTTGAGATCGTCCTCCCCGCGGCCGTACTGCGCGAGCCGTCGCTTCACGTCACTGTAGAACGCCTGGCCGTCGGCGAGCGCCGAATGCCGGGTGAAGATCACGTCCGCGGATCCGGCGGCGAAGTCACGGCCGGAGTCCGAGTCGCCGGCCTGGAAGACGACGGGGTGGACCTGCGGGGACCGCGGCACCGGGAACGTGCCCTCGACGTCGAAGAAGTCGGAGCGGTGGGAGAACGGTCCGCCGGTCGTGTCGGTCCCCGCTTCCCACAGGGTCCGCGCGAGGTGGATGAAGTCCTCGGCGTTGCGGTAGCGGTCCGCGTGGTCGAGGTACCCGCCGCGCCGGAAGTTCGCACCGGTGAAGGCGTTCGACGTCGTCACGACGTTCCACGCGGCACGCCCGCCGGACACGTGGTCGAGCGTCGCGAGCTTGCGGGCGAGGTCGTAGGGCTCGTTGAACGTCGCGCTCAGGGTACCGGCGAGCCCGATGTGTTCGGTGACGGCGGCGAGCGCCGAGAGCACCGTGATCGTCTCCGGCCGGCCGACGACGTCGAGGTCGAAGATCTTCCCCTTGTGCTCGCGCAGGCGCAGGCCCTCGGCGAGGAAGAAGAAGTCGAAGAGTCCGCGCTCGGCGGTGCGGGCGAGGTGCTCGAAGGACTCGACGTCGATGTGCGAACCGCCCGCCGGGTCGGACCACACCGTCGTGTTGTTCACGCCCGGGAAGTGCGCGGCGAGGTGGACCTGACGGGGTGTCGACGAGTGGGTGGTCATGATGCTCCGTTCTGGGTGGGTCGGGAGGACGAGTTCTGGGTGGGTCGGGAGGACGAGTTCTGGGTGGGTCGGGAGGTAGAACGCTGGGTGGGTCGGGAGGACGAGTGCTGGGTGGGTCGGGAGGCTGGATCGTGCGTGAGGCCGGGCACGGCGTCGAGGAGTGCCCGGGTGAGGTCGGTGCGCGGGCGGGTGAAGACCTCGCGGACGGGGCCGGACTCGACGACCTTCCCGTGTGCCATGACGAGGACGTCGTCGGCGATCCCCTCGACGACCGCGAGGTCGTGGCTGATGAACACGTAGGTGAGCCCGAGCTCGGCCTGGAGTTCCGTGAGCAGGTCGAGGATCTGGGCCTGCACGGAGACGTCGAGCGCGGACACGGGTTCGTCGAGGACGAGGAGTTCCGGGTCGACCGCGAGCGCCCGGGCGATCGCGACGCGTTGCCGTTGCCCGCCGGAGAGTTCGCGGGGCCGCCGGTCGACGACCGCGGCCGGGAGCGCGACGAGATCGAGGAGTTCCCGCACCCGTTCGGCCCGTGCACTCCGCGTGCCGATCCCGAAGCCCCGGAGCGGTTCGGCGATGGAACGGCCGACGGGGTACCGCGGGTCGAGCGAGGCCGTCGGGTCCTGGTGGACGAGGCGGGCCCGGCGGGTGAGATCCCGGCGCTGTGCGGCGGTGAGCGGTTCGGCCGCATCCCGGGCGAGTGTGTGTCCGAGGACCGTGAGCGACCCGGCGTCGACCTGTTCCAGGCCGAGGAGCATCCGGGCGGTCGTCGACTTCCCGGATCCGGATTCGCCGACGATCCCGAGGGTCGTGCCCCGGCGCACCTCGACGTCGACCCCGTCGACCGCCCGGTGTGCCCGCCCGCCGGACACGAACGTGCGCGTGAGGCCGGTCGCGGTGATGACTGCGGGCGCGGGGGCAGAGGTCTCCGCCTCCGGGGTCGCAGCGTCCGAGGTCGCGCCACCTCGGCTGCCCAACCCCGGCGCGGCCGCGAGCAACTTCTGCGTGTACGGGTGCTGCGGTGCGTCGAGGACCTGCCGGGCGGGCCCGGACTCGACGACCGTGCCCCGCTCCATCACCATGAGCGCGTCCGCCCGGTCGCGGGCGATCCCGAGGTCGTGGGTGATGAGGACGAGTGCCGTCCCGGTGCTGCGGACCCGGTCCTCGAGGAGGTCGAGCACCTGCTTCTGCACCGTGACGTCGAGGGCGGACGTCGGTTCGTCCGCGACCACGAGCCCGGGCCGCCCGGCGAGCGCGAGTGCGATGAGCACGCGCTGTCGCTGCCCGCCGGAGAGCTCGTGCGGGTAACGCTCGGCGTGGACGTCGTCGAGGCCGACCTCGGCGAGGGCCGCGAGCATCCGGGTGCGCGCCTCGGCGGCGGAGACCCCGTGGACCCGGAGGCTCTCGGCGATCTGGGCACCGATCCGCCGCACCGGGTTGAGGCCGGACCCGGTGTCCTGCGGCACGTATCCGATCCGGGTACCGAAGAACCGTCGCCAGGCCTTCTCCGAGGCGCCCCGCACGTCCGTGCCGAACAGCGTGTGGGTCCGGGCCTCCACCCGCGCCGAGGCGTCGAGCAGCCCTGCGGCGACCGCAGCGGTCGTCGACTTCCCGGAGCCGGACTCCCCGACGAGGGCGAGCACCTCACCGGGGCGGACCCGCAGGTCGACGCCGGACACGGCGGGGGTGACGGGACCTGCCCGATGAGCGCGGCGCCTCGGCGCGTACGTGACGGTGAGTCCGGTGAGGTCGAGGACGAACCCCGTGCCGGGTTCGAGTGCTGAGCCGGGTTCGAGCGCCGCGCCGGGCTTCGGCGTGGTCGCGGTGTCGCGCTCGGGTTCGACCGGGAGCGCGGGGTCGACGAGGTCGGGGAAGGCCGACCCGGTGAGAAGAGAACTCATGACTGCCTCCTTCCGGACGCGGAGAGCGCCCGGGCGATGCTGTTCACGGACAGGACGACGACGGCGATCGTGAGGCCCGGCAGGGTCGTGAGCCACCACGCGCTCGCGAGGTAGTCGCGGCCCTCGGACACGAGCAGGCCCCATTCGGGCGTCGGTGGCGGTGCCCCGAAACCGAGGAAGCTGAGCGCGGACACCGCGAGGACGGCGGAGCCGAACTCGAGGGCGGCGAGCGCGACGACGGGTCCGGCGGCGTGCGGGAGCACGTGACGGACGACGATCTCCGGGGTGCGGATCCCGGACAGGCGGGCCGCTTCGACGAAGACCGTCGACCGCCACCGGAGCACCTCGCCGCGGCTCACCCGGGCGAAGGCGGGGACCGAGGCGATGGCCACCGCGATCGCGATGTTCACCGGGCCGAAGCCGAGGGCGGCGACGACCGCCATCGACAGGAGGAGTCCGGGGACGGACTGGAGGACGTCGATGATCCGCATGAACACCGCGTCGACGCGCCGCCCTGCGTACCCGGCGACGAGTCCGATGGCGGTACCGGCGCCGAATGCGAGGAGCACTGCGATCGCGGTGGTGCCGAGGGAGGTGCGGGCGCCGTACACCATGCGGGTGAAGACGTCCCGGCCGAGGTGGTCGGTGCCGAACCACGCGGCGGCGCTCGGGGGCTGCAGGCGCTGCGTGGGGTCGCCGTTGATCGGGTCGCCGTGGGCGAAGAGACCCGGGGCGAGCGCCCACGCGAGGACGAGCGCCACGACTGCGATCGACAGAATGAGACCCGGACGCGCCGGCCTGCGGAACCGGAGGACGCCGGTACGGCGCCCCACAGGATCGGGTGACCGCGCAGGATCCGTCGACTGTGCGGGGTTCGTCGACAGTGCAGAGTGCGAGGACAGCACAGGTGCCGTGGTCGTCGTCATGCCGGCACCGCCTCGGCGGTCGCCACGGGGCCTGCCTGCCGTTCCGGTGTCCTCACCCGTTCCCGTGTCCGCTCACGCGTGCGCGGGTCGAGGACCGGGTACAGGAGGTCGGTCACGAGGTTGACGAGAACGAAGACCAAGGCCGAGAACACGACGATGCCCTGGACCACCGGGATGTCCTGCGCGGTGACGGAGGACTCGGCGAGGCGCCCGAGGCCGTTCCGGGTGAACACCGTCTCGACGACGACCGCCCCGCCGAGGAGGTTCCCGGCGAGTACGCCGCCGATCGACACGAGGGAGACGAGGGCGATGCGGAGGCGGTGCGTGAGGAGGATCCTCCCGCGGCCGAGGCCGGCGGCGCGGAACGTCGTGACGAACTGTTCCGACTCCGCGGAGTCGAGGGCCCGCAGGAGCACCTGCGCGATCGTCGCCCCGATGGGCAGCGCGAGCGTGAGCGCCGGCAGCACGAGCCCGGCGATCCCGGTGGCCCCGAGCGCCGGCACGAGGCCGAGTCGGAACGAGAACACCTGGAGGAGGACGAGGCCCACCCAGAACGTCGGCAGGGAGATCCCGAGCCCGGGCAGTCCCGCGAGGAGGTTCCGCAGGAACGGCCTCCGGGCGTGTGCCGCGGCGAGGGCGAGCGCGGCTCCTCCGAGCACCGCGGGCACGAGAGCGGCGAACGCGAGTTCGAGCGTTCCGGGCAGTGCCGCGAGGATCGCGGCGGTCACCGGCTGCCCTGTCGCGTAGGAGGTGCCGAGGTCACCGGTGAGGGCGGCGGCGAGCGCGAGAAGGTACTGCACGGGAAGTGGCTTGTCGAAGCCGTACTCGGCGCGCAGCGCGGCGACCTGTTCGGGGCTCGCGGAGATCTGGTCCGCTCCCCCGAGCATGATCGCGACGGGGTCGCCGGGCAGCGCGTAGAGGACGAGGAAGCTGAGCGTGTACGCGGCCCAGAGGACGAGGAGTCCGTGGAGGAGCCGGGTGGCGACGAGCCGAGCGGTCGGGTTGTGCGTCACCGGTCACCACCCCCGACGAGCCACGTGTCGAAGAGCTGGAGGCGGCTCGACGCCTCGTACGCGAAGCCCTGTACCTCGGGGCTCGTCGCCATGACTCCGGAGAGTTCGACGAGCGGGATCGCATGGCCGTCCTCGAGGAGGGAGACGACGGCCTCGTCGACGAGGTCACGACGGGTGCCCTCGTCGAGGGTGCCGGCGCTCTCGGCGAGCACCTCGTCGACCGCGGAGGCCTCACGCTGATTCACATTGCGGCCGTGGGCGTCGAACACGGTGCGGAGGACGTCGGGATCCGCGCGGGTGAGGTTGTAGAAGTCGAACTCGTAGTCGCCGGACTCGCGGAACGCGGTGACCTCGCTGATCGTCTTCTTGTCGAGCCGGAGGTCGATACCGGCCGCCCGGGCCTGCTGCTGGACGAGTTCGAGGAAGGGCGCCGACTGCCAGTACGTGACGGTGAAGCTCAGCGGAGTGCCGTCCTTCTCCCGGATCCCCGTCTGCTCGTTCAGCGTCCATCCGGCCTCGTCGAGGAGGGCGGCCGCGCCCTCCGGGTCGTGGGCGAGGAGGTCCGAGTGGTCACGGTACATCGGGGTGGACTGCGCGAGCACGGACGTCGCCGGCGACTGGTGCGCCGAGAGCACGGAGGACAGTTCCTCCCTGTCGATCGCCATCGACAGTGCCTTCCGCACCGCGGGATCCGCGGCGATCGGCTGGGACTCGTTCGGGAACAGGTGGTACACGACGCCCGGGTTCGGGCGGGAGACGATCGGGAACCCGGAGGATTCGAGCACCGCCTCGTCCTGCGGCTGCACCGCGGTGTCGACGTCGATCTGCCCGGAGGACAGGCTGCCGCTGCGGACGGTCGCCTCGGGCACGACGGTGATGTCGATCCCGTCGAGGTAGGCCGGTCCCTCGTGCTGTGCGAGGGACGACGGCCATGCATAGTCGTCGAAGCGGGTGAGCGACACCGACTGGGCCGGCGCGAAGCTCTCGAGGACGAAGGGGCCCGTTCCGACGAGCGCACCGGTGCAGCGTTCCTCGGGGGTCCTCGCGAGCGTGTCGGAGGACCAGAACCCGAGGCTCATCGTCGAGGTGGCCTGGAGGAACTGGGCGCTCGGCTCGGAGAACGTGACGGTGACCGTGGAGTCGTCGGGGGTCTCGACGGACTCGAGGCCGGCGAGGTAGGTGGATCCGAGGCTCGCCTTCGCCCCGAGGTCGACGATCCCCTCGAAGTTCTCCTTCACGGACGCCGAGGTGAAGGGCGTGCCGTCCTGGAAGGTGACCCCGTCACGCAGGTGGAAGGTGAACTCCCGCGAGTCGTCGCTCACCTCCCAGCTCTCGGCGAGCCACGGGACGATCTCCCCGGTCTCCGGGTCCTGGTCCGTGAGCGAGTCCGTCATCTGCCGCGCGACGTTGAGCGCGGTGTTGTTGCCCACCTGCTGGCCGTCGACGCACTGCGGATCCGTGTCGAACGCGAGGCGCAGCGTGCCACCGGAGACCGGGTCACCGGCGGGCGCGTCCTGGGCGGCGGTGCCCTGCGAGCAGCCCGTGAGGACGAGGCCGACGAGGGAGAACGCGGCGACCACGGGCACGAGTGCGGTACGGCGGCGGGCGGGCCCGCCGGAGGAGGAGGGGTGACGGAAAGAGGGCCGAAGCGGCATGAGCGTGGAGCTCCTGTGGATGCATGTGGGGTCTCCTCACGAACTCCGGGGCACGGCGCGGCGTTCCGGACGCTGCGACGACGCCGCCGACCCGGTCGTCACGGGGGACGTGGACCGGGAACGCGGCTACGGGCGTGCACGTGCGCGGAGAGCGAGGAGAACACCCACCGGTGGAAGGGACGGGGCCCGGGTGTGCGGAAAAGGGCACAGGAATGCCCGGGCGCGGTGGGTGTGAACGAGCGTGAGCGGCGGGCTCACCGACGTGGTGGAGCCGCGGACCGCCGGGAGAGGGTTACCTCTCGTCGACGCTCGTGGACATGCAACAGTCAAGAGCCTCGAAGCGAGCTGCGAGGGCCCAGACCTGAGAGTTCCTGAAAGCGATCATCATGTCCTCACCGGGAGTACCGGACAAACGAGCGGAAGCAGAGATGCTGACCTCTGCAGCGTGATGTGAAGCGCCCCACGTGGGGCCTTCCGGGACGGAAGCCTAACGCCATTGCTTGAACGTGCAAACCCGTATGGACGTCTGTGACGACACACGTCACGGAATGACGAACCGCGGACCTCGGGGCGCTCCAGGCCCGGAGATCCACGGACGTCGACGTGGGACGAGCGCTCGGAGGAGGTGCCCTGTCAGAGGAGGTGCCCTGTCAGAGGAGGTGCGTGGCGAGCACTCCGGCGAGGACGATCATGAGGACACCGGTGACGAGGTCGAGCGCCTTCCACGCCCGCGGGTACCGCACGAGCACCCGCCCCATCCCCTTCGAGGCGACACCGAGGATCGCGAACCAGGCGACGGACGCCGCCATGACGCCGGCGGTGAACACCCACGTGCCGACCCCCGGGTAGTTCGCGGACATCGACCCGAGCACGACGACGACATCGAGGTACACCTGCGGGTTGAGCCACGTGAATGCGAGCAGCCCGAGCACGATCCCCCGGGTGAGCGGGGGCCGACGGGAGGCAGCGCCGGAGGCTGCGGGCGCGACGGCCGGCGCCACTGCACGCTCGAGGACGTCGGTGGACGCCCGACCACCCGAGGCGCGACGTGCTCCGGAGTGACGCGGCGCCTCGGCCGCCCCGCCGCGCGCAGCACCGCTACCGTGCGCAGCACCGCCCTGCTCCTCGTCCTCGACGTCGAGGTCGAGGATTTCACGTGCCTGCGCATCGCTCTGCGCACCGGCGCCCGAGGTGAAGGCCTTCCGCAGCGACACCGCGCCGTAGCCGAGGAGGAAGAGCACGCCGACGACGGTGAGGACGGTCGTCGCGGCGGGGAAGGCACGGATGAGCGCACCGGTCCCGAGCACACCGAGGAGGATGAGGATGACGTCGGAGGCGGCACCGAGTGCGAGCAGCGGAAGCATGCGGACTCCCCGGGCACCCTGTTTGAGGAGGAACAGGGTCTGCGCACCGACGGCGGCGAAGAGGACGAGGCCGCTGATGAATCCGGTGAGGGCGATCGACATGAGCTGCATACCGGAAACGGTAGGAACACGCGCCTCCTTGAGACAATCGCAGGATTCTTCCGTACCCTGAAGATCTCTTCATGAATTCTGCGCCGAGCCGCGCGAATCCGCGGAACCCGGCGCCGCTCCCGCGACACCCCGTGCCCGAACTCACAGCACCCCGAGCGAACGGAGAAGCTCCGTACATGACCGCACGTCTTCACGACCTGTCGACCGCCGGCCTCCGGACCTTCGCCGAGGTCGTCGCCGCCGGCACGATCGAGGCGGCCGCGGGGCGACTCGGGATCACACCCTCGGCGGTATCACAGCGCCTCAAGGCGCTCGAGTCCCGCGTCGGCGCCGCGCTCTTCCAGCGCACCCGGCCCGTCCGCCCCACGCCGACCGGTGAGGTCGTCCACCGGCTCGCCCGGCAGTACGAACTCGCCGCGCACGACGCCGCGCTCGCACTCGGTGACCTCGAGGCCGAACGCGGACTGGCCCGGGTGTCCCTCGTCGTCAACTCGGACGCGCTCGCGACGTGGATGATGGCGCCGCTCGCCGATGTCGCGGTGGAGAACCACCTCCTCCTCGAGCTCCTCCGCGAGGACGAGTCGCATTCCGCCGACTACCTGCGCCGCGGCGTCGCGATGGCCGCCGTGAGTTCCCGACCGGAACCCGTCCAGGGGTGCACGGTCCGCCCGCTCGGCACCTGGCGGTACAGCCCGATGGCGCACCCGGAGTTCGTCCGTCGGTGGTTCGGTTCCGGTTTCACCGCGGAGGCCGCCGAACGCGCGCCGATCATCCAGTTCGACGAGAAGGACACGTATCCGCTCGACTACACGTTCCGCCGGTTCGGTCATCACGTCACGCCCCCGCGGCACTACGTGCCGGATGCGACGCAGTACGTCATCGCGATCGCACACGGACTCGGCTGGGGCATGGTGCCCCCGCACTTCCTCGAGTCCCTGCCCGCACTCGCCCACCTCGTCCCCCTCCCGGCGGCCGAACCCTTCCCGGTGGACCTCCACTGGCACCAGTGGGCGATCTCCTCCCCGACGCTCGACGCCGTCGCCGAGGCGGTCGTCGCCGCGGCCCGGGAGAACCTGCGGGCATTGCAGGAGTGACATGCCGTCCGACTCGACGCCCGGGTGACCCATCTCACCGACCTGGGAATATCATCGGAAGCATGCGTGCCGTCCTCGTCGATTCCTTCCTCACTCCCCCGGTCCTCACCGACATCCCCGCCCCCGCCGCACCCGCCCGCGGTGTCGTCATCGCCGTCGAGGCCACCGGCCTGTGCCGCAGCGACTGGCATGCGTGGAGCGGCCACGACGACACCGTGCACCTGCCGCACGTTCCCGGCCACGAACTCGTCGGTCACATCGTCGAGGTCGGGCCCGACGTGAAGGGGTGGTCGGTCGGTGACCGGGTGACGACTCCCTTCGTGTGCGGGTGCGGACGCTGCGAGTACTGCGCCGGCGGCAACGCGCAGGTGTGCCCCGACCAGACCCAGCCCGGGTTCACCCACTTCGGTTCCTGGGCCGACCGTGTCGTCGTCCACGAGGCCGATCTCAACCTCGTCGCAGTCCCCGCCGATCTCCCCGCCGAGGCGGTCGTCTCCCTCGGCTGCCGCTTCGCCACCTCCTTCCGCGGGCTGCGGCACCGGGCACGGATCGAGTCCGGTGAGACCCTCGCGGTGTTCGGCTGCGGCGGCGTCGGCCTCTCGGCGATCATGATCGCCCGGGCCCTCGGCGCCCGCATCATCGCGGTCGACATCAACCCCGGTGCGCTCGACCTCGCTGCCCGGCACGGCGCCGAGGTGACGGTGAACTCCTCCGGGCTCACGCCCACCGAGGTCGCCG
>NZ_BAAANO010000001.1:53118-60793 GCF_039529845.1 Brevibacterium samyangense
TCGCCGCCGGCGCCGACGCCGGCCTCGGTGCCCCGCACGTCACCCTCGAGGCGCTCGGCCGCGAGGACACCCTCAACGCCGCACTGCTGAGCCTGCGCCCGCGGGGACGGCACGTGCAGATCGGCCTGTTCGACGGTGTGCCGCAGGCGGCGATCCCGCGCGTCATCGGCCTCGAACTCGACGTGCTCGGCTCCCACGGGATGGCGGCCGCAGACTACCCCGAACTCGTCGATCTCGTGTCCTCGGGAGCCCTGCGCCCGCAGGACCTCGTGACCCGCACGATCTCCCTGGCCCAGACTCCCGACGCCCTCGTGGCCCTGAGCGAAGGCACCCTGCCCGGAATGACGGTGATCCGACCGTGAGGAACAGGCAACCGCAGGACTCGGGAACCGAGGACACCGACCTCACGGAACCGTGCGCCGACAACGGAGTCGGCGAGAACGCGCCTGAGTGCGACACGGAGAACAACCCCGAACACCGCACCGAACTCGACGTCGTCCCCACCACTGATCCGGTGGCCATCAGCGGAGGGCCGGTGGCCATCAGCCGGCCGGCCGGTGGCGCACCTCCCGAGGACAACACTCCTCCCGAGAACAGCACGGTCCCCGACGACAGCGACGACAGCACAGTCCCCGACGACGGCCCGGTCCCCGCCGTCGCCTACGAGAAACCGATGCGCACCGTCGTGGTCCTCGCCGGCGCGAGTATCACCGCGGCCCTCACTCAGACCGTCGTCGTCCCGCTCATCCCCCGGTTCCCGGAGATGTTCTCCACGGATGCGGCGAACGCGAGCTGGATCATCACGGTGACCCTGCTGAGCGGTGCGGTGACGACCCCGGTGTCGGGGCGCCTCGGCGACATCTTCGGCAAGAAGCGGATGATCCTCGTCCTCCTCGTGCCCCTGCTGCTCGGTTCGCTCCTGTGCGGGTTCGCGACGAACCTGCCGCTCATGGTGCTCGGCCGTGGCCTGCAGGGCCTGGCGATGGGCATGATCCCCCTCGCGGTCGCACTCGTGCGGGACGTCGTGCCGCCGCACCGCCTCGGCAGCGGTCTGTCGATCATGAGTTCGTCCTTCGGTGTCGGTGGGGCGATCGGCCTGCCCCTCTCTGCGGCGGTCGCGCAGTGGGCGAACTGGCGGGTGCTGTTCTTCGGAACGGCGGTCGTGGCGGTGCTCATGGCGCTGCTCATCCGCCGCCTCGTGCCGCGCGGCACCCGGACACCGTTGCAGGGACGGTTCGACTTCGGCGGGATGGTGCTCTTCGCCGCCGGTCTCGTGTGTCTGCTCCTCGCGATCTCGAAGGGCGGCACGTGGGGGTGGGCGGACCCGCTCACGCTCGGGTGCTTCGTCGGATCCGCGCTGTTCCTCCTCGTGTGGGGTGCCGTCGAGCTCCGGGTCCGCGAACCGCTCGTCGACCTCCGGGTCACCGCACGCACCGCGGTCCTCCTCACGAACGCCGCCTCGATCCTCGTCGGGTTCTCGTGGTACGCCCAGAACCTCGCGATCCCGCAGTTCCTCCAGGCCGACCCCGCGACCGGCCACGGGGTCGGCCTCGACATGGTGATGATGGGCCTCGCCCTCGCCCCGGCGGGCGCGGTGATGATGGCGGTCTCCCCGATCGGCGGGCGCTTCATCGACTGGATCGGTCCGCGTACGACCCTCGTCGTCGGCATCTCCATCGTCGTCCTCGCCTATGTGTCGTTCTACTTCCTGTCCGGCAGCGTGTGGGGCATCGTCGTGATGACCTCACTCGTGTCCGTCGGTATGGGTCTGGCCTACGGTTCGATGCCGACGCTCATCCTCGGCGCCGTCCCGCAGTCGATGTCCGCCGCCGCCAACAGTTTCAACTCCCTCATGCGCTCGCTCGGCTCGACGATCTCCGCGGCGGTCGTCGGCGCGGTCCTCGCCCTCATGACCCAACCCTTCGCCGGCACCGAGGTCGCCTCTCTCGCCGGGTTCCGCACCGCCGTCGCCCTCGGTGGCGGTGCTGCGCTCCTCGCCGCCCTCACCGCATGCTTCATCCCCGTACCCGGTAGGCGCAGGAGACGGCGCACGGTGGATTGAGGGCACGACGTCCGGTTTTCGGACCACCTCCCGCCTTCCGAGCCGAGACGTACGGCCACCGGGAAGGACACGTCCGGGTTCGGGCGTATCCGCGACACCGGGGCACCCGGCAGTCATACTCGAAGGCGTGACTTCCAGCCCCGCCTCCCGCACCCGTGCCGTCCCGACCGACCCGGTTGCCGGGTCCCCCCTCGGCCCCGCCGGGGCGCCCCGACCCGCAACGCACCGTCGCGCCTCCCGTGGCGCACGGCCCGGGGCGCACCGGGTGCGCTCCCGCGTTCTCCGCGCCGCGCTCGGCGCGGCGCTCGCGCTCGTCCTCGCAGCCGGCTTCGGTGCCGTGCCCGGAGCGACGACGGGCGCCTCGGCGGCGCCGATGTCCGGCTCCGCCCGGTACGAGGTGAGCGGCGGGATCGGGAACGCATGGAAATCCCTCGGCGGCGCCTCGGGCAAGCTCGGCCTGCCGACCTCTCCCGAACGCTGCGGGCTCAAGAACTCCGGGTGCTACCAGTCGTTCAAGGGCGGGTCCATCCACTGGACGAAGGCCACCGGAGCCCGCGCCACGTGGGGCGGTATCCGCGCCGCGTGGGGCGCCACGGGTTGGGAGAACGGAAAGCTCGGTTACCCGACCACGAACGAGACGTGCGGCCTGACCGGCGGCGGGTGTTTCCAGACGTTCCAGCGCGGCTCGATCCACTGGTCGAAGGGCACCGGAGCCCACGCGACATGGGGTGGGATCCGCACCGCCTGGGGGAATTCGGGCTGGGAGCGCGGCACGCTCGGATACCCGACGAGCAACGAGACGACGAAGAACGGCGTCGTCACCCAGACCTTCCAGCACGGGGTCATCACGTGGACCGCGAAGACCGGGGCGGTCGTGAAGGTGAACGGCAGCAGCATTCCCGCGAACTTCTCGATCTCCGGCAAGGGCTTCGGGCACGGCGTCGGGATGAGCCAGTACGGCGCCCGCGGACTCGCCCGACAGGGGAAGTCCTACACGGACATCCTCGGGCACTACTACACGGGCGCGAAGCTCACCGAGAGCACGACCTACCGGAACAAGGACATCCGGGTCCAGCTCACCGGCGGCATCACGAAGACGAACGTGTACGCGAAGAACGGGGCGATCCGCGCCCGGATCGTCGGGAACGGGAAGTCCTACACGGTGCCGGCCTCCGGAGATGCGCTCACCGTCGAGGCGGGCACCTTCTACGGGTCCCAGCGGATGCGTGTGTGGACGTCCGGACAGAAGTACTACACCGCCGACCCCGGGACCACGGTCACCCTCGAATGGCAGAACACCCGTGCATGGCCGGGCTCGGGGTCGACGACGGTGACGGTGCCGGGAGCACGTGGCGGCGCCACCGGTGAGTACCGGCACGGGACGATCGAGGCCTCCGTGGTGAGCGGGAAACTCAACCTCGTGAACGCACTGCGGCTCGACTCCGAATACCTCTACGGGATCGCCGAGATGCCCGCCTCCTGGGAGACCGAGGCGCTCGCGGCCCAGGCCGTCGCCTCCCGCACGTACGCGTACCGCAACATGGGTTCGCTCAAGTCCGACTGCGCGTGCAATGTCTACGACGAGACCCGCAGCCAGGTCTTCGCCGGGTGGACGCAGGAGAAGAACTCCGCGTGGCGGAAGGCCGTCGACAAGAGTGTCACCTCCGCGGGTGCGAAGGTGCTCACCGACGGTGGCTCGTACATCGACGCGGTGTACTCGTCCTCGAGCGGTGGAAAGACGAACAACGCGGTCGACGTGTGGGGCGGGAGCGTGCCGTACCTCGTGTCCGTGTCGGACGCGAGTGCGTCGAAGGCCGCGTCCGGCAATCCCTACGAGACCTGGTCGACGAGCGTGACGCAGAAGTCCGTCGCCGCTGCCTTCGGACTGCCCGATGTCACGTCCGTGTCGCTCTCGAAGGCGTCGAACGGGGTCCAGGTGAAGACCGCGACGGCGACCTCGTCGAAGGGCGTGACGAAGTCACTCAGTGGCGAGAAGCTGCGGGCTGCGCTGAAACTGAAGTCGCCGAACCTCACGGCGTTCTCCGGGGTGTGATCACTCCGCCGCGTGCCTCTTACCCCGGGAGCACTCACCTCATCCCAGGAGCGCGCCCTTCATCCCAGGAGCACGGCCTTCATCCCAGGAGCGCGGCGAGGACGACGCCGTCCCGCTGACCCGGCCAGGTGCCGAGGAGGGACCCGAAGGCCTCGGGTGAGGTCGCCTCGGCCGTGCGGCTGCCGGAGGGGTGGTCCTGCGGGAGCGGCACCGTGTCGATCGGCAGGTCGACGAGCGGGAAGCGCGTGAGCGCGAGGGTCGAGGTGCCGACGGTGATCCGGGTGATCCCGTTCTCGGTCTCCGGAGTGTAGACGTCCGCGATGTTCGCGTGGACCTCTCCCCCGTAGGCCGGGGTCCTCCCGCTGCCGACGATGCCGCCGTTGCCGTTCTCGCCTCCCATGGGTCCGGCGAGCACACCCCATGCGTGCGTCGTGCGTTCGCGTTCGATCGGGCCGTCCTCGCCCTCGATGAACTCCGCGACCGAGGTGTCCTGCTCGATGATCGTCCGCAGCAGCTCCTCGACGAAAACGGGATCGACGGTGGCGTCGTAGACCCACCGGGTGCCGAGCGCCGAGTGTTCGAGAGTCCCGATGAACCCGTGGTCGCCGCCCGGGAGTTCCTCGTTGCGGTACGACAACGGCACCTGGACGAGGGTGTGGACCCCGTCGGGCGCCACCATGTCGACGAGGTGTACCTCGACACCCACCTGCCCGTCCGGATCGTCGAACCGGAATGCGCCGACGGGCTCGACCGATGCGCCGTCCGGCACCTCGATCCACGGCCGGGAGGGCAACCACTCCCGGATGAGTTCCGGCTTCGACGGGGTGAGCGTGGCTCGATGGATGATCGCCATGGTGTCTCCTCCGGATCGTGGTGTGGGTGGGGTGCGTGCTTCGAGCGTAGTCGTGACGGAGGTCTCCCGTCACGGGGAACCGGGCCGCGATGAGCCTGTCCGTGTCCGTACCCGTGCCCGTGCCCGTGCCCGTGTCCGTGTCCGTGCCCGTGTCCGTGGCTCCGGCTAGCGTGGTGTGCCGGCCGGAGCTCTCCGGCCGGGTCTGCGCACCGTCTTCCCGGGCAGCGCGGCCTCTTCCCCGACAGAAGGAGAGCACACCGACATGATGGGTGGGCACCATGCGATCACCGGCGCCGCCGGGGGAATCGCGATCGCCGGCACCTCGGCCCTGGCCTTCGGCCTCATCGACGGAATCACCACCGCCGAGGTGGTGGCCGTGGCCTTCATGACCGCGGGGGCCGCGCTGTTGCCGGACATCGACCACCACAGCGGGACGATCGCGCGGTCGTTGCCCGACGTCGGGCCGCTGCCGAGTCCCTCCGAGGTGTTGTGCCGCGTGGTCGGGAGGATCTCCGGGGGCCACCGTCGGGGAACGCATTCGGTCCTCGGCATCGCCGTGTTCGTCCTCGTGACCGTGGCGCTCGGACGCCTCGTCGTGCCCACCGGCGGCACGGATGTGGCGCTCGGCGCGGGACTGCTGGGGGTGCTCCTCGCCTCGTTCGCCCTGCGCGCCTTCCGACTCACCGGTCGCGGGCGCGTGTGGCCGTGGGTGTTCGCGCTCGGCGCCGGTGTCTTCTTCGGCTGGCAGTTCCCGGATTCCGGGTGGGTGCTCCCGGTGAGCGTCGGCCTCGGATGTGCGATCCACATCCTCGGCGACATGCTCACGACCGGTGGGGTGCCGCTGTTGTGGCCCGTCGTCGTCCGCCCTCCGCAGTGGTTCCGACGGATCCCGGCCGTGTCGGCGGTGTGGAAACGCAATGGGTTCCTCGCAGTGCCGGTGCTCGGTGATACCGGATCCGCCCGTGAGTGGGTGCTCTGTTCGGCGGTGACGATCTACGTGGCCGCAGCGTTCGTCGCGGAGTTCGGCTGGCTCCCCGATTCCGCGGCCGTCGGGTGAACGGACGGCGGTTGCGTCCGGTGCTCGGGGTTCGGGGTTCTGACGCCCAGTGGCGTGTGCAGTTCTGACGCCGGCCGTAGTCTCGGCGTGGGTTCCGGTCGCTCGGCTACGGACGCATTGCGTCCGGCTCGGCCCCACCACCCCATCGGCAGGCCGCCGAGGTGTCACTCACCTGGGGACCCGCTGGTCCGGACGCTCCGACTGCTCTCGTCTCGGTCCGTCGGGGCCGATGCCATGAGGTCCGGCCGATAGCTCGGTGCCGGATGCCCGGCCGCGGCGACCGACCCCGTGGTCGACGCGCGCGGCTACCCGCGGGAAGCACCCGCCGGTGGGCGCGGCCGGGTGGCGAGGCCCACGCCGGCGAGAGTGACGACGACGCCGATCCACTGCACGACGGTGAGCCGCTCTCCGAAGAGGACGAGCGCCTCGAGGGCGGCGAGGGGTGGTGTGGTGAGGACGAGGATCGAGACGTACGACGCGGAGACGGTGCGCGTGAGGTGCACCATGAGGAGCATTCCGCAGATCGAGATGACGAGCACGGACCAGCCGAGCCCGAGCCACAGCTTCGGACCCCATGTCGGTGGGCCCTCCCCGGTGAGGACGGCCATGCAGGCGACGACGAGGGCACCACCGAAGGTCTGCCAAGCGACCGCGGGAAGGAGTGCCGTGCCGCGGACGCGCGACTGCGCCATGACGCCGAGCGACAACGCGGTCACCGCGAGGACACCGAGCCCGATGAGCGACGGACCGATCCCGGCCGACGGTGCGTTTCCGGCGCCTTCGTCGGCAATGACTCCGGGCACGAGCACGGCTGCGACCCCGACGAGCGAGATCCCGACGCCGATGAGCACTCCGGGACGGGGGACGGACCGGACGAGTGCGGCGGTGAGGAGGATCGTGAGGACGGGTTGCCAGCCGCCGAGGAGCGTCATCACTCCGGCGGGAAGTCCATCTGCCACGGCCATGTAGCCGAGGCTCAGGTAGGCACCGTTCATGAAAGCGCCGATCCCGAGGTGTGCGAGCACCTCCTTCGCGCCAGGCAGTGTGAGTCGGCGCCGCACGCGTGCCACGATGCTCACTGCGAGCAGGACCGTGCCGGCTGTCGTGAAGCGCAGCAGGAGGAAGGTGTTCGGATCCGCCGAGCCGTCGATGAACCTCGCCACGACGAACCCGGTCGACCAGATGAGCACGAAGACGAGCGAAGCGCCGAGGATCATGGATCGATCCTACGGTGACGTGACCGTGATCACTGCTGTTCTGCAGCTCAACTGCTCTGCAGCTCTGCCTGGGGTCAGAAGGGCGCCGGGTCGTCATCGAGGCCGCCGGAATGCCAGATCACGTCCGGACCCGAGGCACGATCGCCCGCGGCGGCGGGACCATTACTGCTGCCCGTACCGGGACGGTCACTTCCACCGGGGCGGGGGCGTTCACCGCCGGGACCGCTACCGGGACCGGGGCCGGGGCCGGCGCCACCATCGCCGTCATATCCGGCACCGCCGTCGCTGTCGCCGTCGTCGTCCCGCGAATCTTCGTCGCCGGTTCCACCATCGGAGTCGTCACCGCGGGCAATGCGCCGGAAGTCCTCGGCATGCGTCACTTCCACCGGGTCTCCCGGCGGGAACACCTCCACCTCATTCCCGTACGGCAGCA
>NZ_BAAANO010000002.1:0-2055 GCF_039529845.1 Brevibacterium samyangense
CTCACTGTTCATGTTTTCGCAAATCCGTTTCCGGTGTTCCGCGTCACATGGTTTTTCTCGGTTTTTCACCCGGCGAAGAGTGAAACCATCCGAGATTCTTCAGTGAGTGTTGCCGACTGCCGTTCCAGTGGAAGCGGGGCACATCCTGCAAAACCTGCCTACCAGGATTCCTCCTGGTCAGCCACGTTTCCGGGGCCCGCTCGCTTCGGTGTTTCCGCCGAGGCAACGGGTAATAACTTATACGTCCACGGACCCCGGGCGCAAATCGACCGAGGATGTCCTGCACCACATTTCCGGCCCTACCCCCGGAGCACTCCCCAGGCCGCGTTCTTCAACGTCGCCCGCAGCTCCTCCTTCGCCGGTCCGCTCCGGTGCAGGCGGGCGGACTGCACTCCACCGATCGCCGCGTGCACGAGGGTGAGCGCATGCGCCTCGTCGAGCTCCGGCCGCAGCCCCTGGAGGATCCGTGTCCACCCGGAGATGTACGCCCGCTGCTTCTCGCGCAGGCGCACCCGGTCGTCTGCCGGCACGTTCTTGTTCTCCACGTAGTAGATCTGCGCGATCTCCCGGGTATCGACCGCGAAGGACACCTGCCCGTCGATGAGCCGGTCGATCGCCGCCTCGCACTCGGCGGGCTCCTCGGGCTCCGACTCCGGAAGATCGGCAACGAGACGGTCGATCGCGGTCTCGAAGAGGGCGGTGAGGATCGCCGGCTTCCCGGAGAAGTGCCGGTACACCCCGGACCCAACGATCCCCGCCGCCCCGCCGATCTCCGCGAGGGAGACCGCGTTGAAACCCTTCTTGGCGAACAAAGTCACCGCGACGTCGAGGATCTTCTGCCCGCGCTCCGGGTCCCGCATGCGTGTGTTCATCACTGCTCAGCGTAGTGATCCCGGTATTTCTCCCGGATGACGTTCTTCTGCACCTTGCCGGTCGAGGTCCGCGGCATCTCGTCGAGGATGATGACGTCCTTCGGGGTCTTGAACCCGTCGATGAGCTCCTTCACCTTCGCGATGAGCGCCTCCGTGTCGAGCGTCGCCCCCTCCTTCGCGGTGACGACGGCGGTGATCGCCTCGGACCACCGATCGTGCGGCAGACCGACGACGACCACCTCGGCGACGTTCGGATCCGCCGCGTAGATCGCCTTCTCGACCTCGATCGACGCGACGTTCTCCCCACCGGTCTTGATGACGTCCTTCGTGCGGTCCTGGAACCACAGCATCCCGTCCTCACCCCGTCGGCCCACGTCACCCGAATGGAACCACCCGTGTTCGAAGGCCGCCGCGGTCGCCTCGGGGTTCTTGAGGTATTCGGTGAGCGCATGCGGCCCGCGATAGACGATCTCCCCGACCTCGCCGGCCGGCAGCAGGTTCCCCTCCGCGTCCATGATCCCGAGCTGCACGTTCGGCACGGTCGTGCCCGTCGCCCCGTTGTGCGACACCTGGTGCTCGGGCCGCAGGAACGTCGTCGTCGGACTCATCTCCGTCTGCCCGAACACGAGGTAGAAGTCGCACCCGAACACCTCGAGGCACTGGAGCAACTGCTTCTCCGGCATCGGCGCCATCGCGTAGAACGCCGTCCGCAGGCTCGACAGATCGGTACTCCCGATCCGCGGGTGATCGAGCAGCTCCCGATACATCATCGGCAGTGCGAAGATCTGGGTCGCCCGTTGCTCCTCGATCGTCGTGAGCAGCATGTCCGCGTCGAACCCACGGTGCACGATCGTCGTCGCACCCACCATGACCGCCGCCGTCGAGAACACGTTGAGCTGCGCGGTGTGGAACATCGGCATGAGCGCGACGGTGCGGTCCGTGTGGTCGAGCTTGCACTCGAGCGCGCTCGACATCGACTCGAGGTAGATCGCCGAGTGGTTTCCCACCACCCCCTTGGGCGCCGAGGTCGTCCCCGAGGTGTACAGGTAGGTGAGCGCGTCCCGGTCGTCGACGATGACCTCGGGTTCGGGCACCCGCCCCGCACCCGAGGCGCCCTGCCCTTCCGCTCCCGCGGCACCTCCGGAGGTGCCGCCACCTCCCGAGGCGCCCCGCGCCTCGGCGG
>NZ_BAAANO010000002.1:2060-52056 GCF_039529845.1 Brevibacterium samyangense
CCGGCTCCGCTCGCCACGAGCTCTGCGAACCCCAGCACCTGGCGGTCGGTGGGCACCGGCTGGGAGGCGAGGGCCGCCTCGGCGTCCCCGGACTGCGGACCGGAGATCACGACGACGTCGGTGACCGCGGGACAGTCCGCGAGCGGCGGGACGAAGAGGCCGGCGAGCTTCGCCTCGAAGACGATGCCGCGGGACTCGGAGTGGGTGAGGACGTGGACGATCTCGTGGCTGCGCCAGCCGAGGTTGAGCGGCACCGCGACGACGCCGATCTTCGCGCACGCGTAGTAGAGGACGAGGAACTCCGCGCAGTTCTCGGTGCCGATGGCGAGCGCATCGCCCCGGGTGTAGCCCCGCCCGAGGAGCGCGTGGGCGAAGGCGCTCACCTCGTCGTTGAACTGCCGGTACGTGAGGCTGCGGTCACCGTCGACGATCGCCGGGTGGTCGGGGAAGCGGTCGGCGGTGCGGGTGAGGCTGTCGCCGACGTTGATGCGGTGGATGAGATTGGAAACGAGGTCGTCGGTGAATGTGGGAGCCGGGCCCTTGCCGGTGGCGGGGCGGTCGGCGGAGGTGCTCCCGGGTGTGGTCCTGGGACCGAACGCCATTGTTCCTCCAGTGATGGGTGTTCTTCGGGTCGGATCAGTACGAACGGTTCAGTACGAACGGGGCAGCCCGAGCGAGTGCTGGGCGACGTAGTTGAGGATCATCTCCCGGTTGATGGGGGCGATCCGCAGGAGGCGGGCGAGGCCCCAGTAGGGCATGAGACCGAACTCGGTCGCGAGGCCGTTGCCGCCGTGCATCTGGATGGTGGCGTCGATCGCATGGAGCGCGGCCTCCGCCGCGGCGTACTTCGCCATGTTCGAGGCCTCGCCCGCGGGCTGACCGGCACTGTGGAGGCTCGCGGCCTTCTGCGTCATGAGGGCGGCGAGTTCGATCTCGACCTTCGCGGCGGCGAGCGGGTGCGCGACGCCCTGGTGCGCGCCGATCGGCTGGCCCCACACATTGCGCTCATTGCCGTAACGGGACGCCTTGTCGAGGGCGAACCGGCCGATACCCACACAGATCGCCGCACCCGTGATGCGCTCGGGGTTGAGGCCGTGGAACACCTGCTTGAGCCCGTCGCCCTCGGAACCGACGAGCGCACTCGCGGGGACCCGGACGTTGTCGAAGTGGAGGATGTACTGCCACTCGGGCAGGCCGATGGAGATCGGCAACGGCGTCTTCTCGAGACCGACGGCGTCCGTGTCGACGAGGAAGAGCGACAGCTGCGCCTTGCCCGTTGCCTCGTCGACGCCGGTGCGGGTGACGACGAGGAGCGCCCCGGCGACGTCCGTGCCGGAGATGAAGTGCTTCGTCCCGGTGAGGACCCAGTCGTCGCCGTCGCGGCGGGCGGTCGTCGAGATCTTGTGCGAGTTCGAGCCGGCGTCCGGTTCCGTGATCGCGAAGACGACCTTGTCGGTGCCGGCCGCCATGGGTGGCAGCCACCGCTGCTTCTGCTCCTCGGTGCCGTATGCGCTCAGCACCTCACCGGAGATCGCGGAGGACACGAGGGTGAGGAGGAGCGGGGTCCCGGCGGCTGCGGACTCCTCGCACACGAGGGCGAGTTCCTCCATCCCGGCACCGCCCCCGCCGTACTCCTCCGGGATGTTGATGCCGATGAAGCCGTACGTGCCGAGTGCCTCCCACACCTCCTCGGTGGGTTCGCGCTTCTCCGCGCGTTCGACGTAGTAGTCCTGGCCGAACTCGGAGCAGATGTTGCGGACGGCCTCACGGAGCGCGAGGTGTTCTTCGGGAGTCGTGAAATCCATGGGTTCTCATCCGTTCGGGAGAGGGTGGGTGTGGGTCAGTCGAGCAGCGACACCGGTACGTCGACGTACCGGGAGCGGATGTATTCGCCGATCGCCTTCGCCTGCGGGTCCTGCCGGGTCGAGGAGGCGACGCCCTCGCCCAGCACACCGCGGACGACGAAATTGAGCGCGTTGAGGTTCGGCAGTTCGTAGCGGTCGACGACGAGGGGTGCGGCCTCCGGCATGAGCTCCTGGAACCGCTCCGCCGTGATCGCCTCCGCGAGCCACGCGTACTCGCGCGGGGTGCGTGTGTAGAGGCCGATGTTCCCGTTACCGCCCTTGTCGCCGGAGCGTGCCGCGCAGATCGTGCCGAGCGGGACCCTGCGGGTCTCCTCACCTGCGAAGACACCGGCCGTGGCGCCTGAACCGGCCGAGGCGCCCCCGGCCTCTGCGGAGCCCGCGCCTCCCGAGCTGGCGGCACCCGCCGAGGCGCGTGTCACCTCGGCGGCCCCCGGCACCTCCCAGGTCCGATCCGCAGGATCGACCGGGAACGACCCGGTGCGCGCCGGGTGGTCGATGACCTGCACGGTGCCGTCGGGGAGGACGACGCGGTGCTCGACCGCGGAGGCGTCGACGAGGGTGGGCCAGTAGACGCCGTAGTTGCGGGCGTCGGCGGGCGGGTTCGCCGTGTAGAAGCCCGCGTACCCGCCGAGCATGAGCGCGGTGACGGCGCTCGAGAACCGGCGGCCGACCTTCGCCCTGTCCCGGTCCTTCACGGTGACGGTGAGGCGGGCGGTGGCGAGCACCTGGTCGGGTGCGTCCTCGCGGTCGGTGCGGTCGAGGCGGACGTCGACCTCCTGGAACTGCTCCCGGCCGCCGAGTTCGGCGAACAGCATGGTCTCCGCGCGGCGGGCCTTCTCCTCGATGTCGAGGCCGGTGACGAGCATCGTCGCGGTGTTCATGAACCCGCCGTCGAGGTTCATCGCGACCTTGAGCGTGGGCGGCGGGGGTGTACCACGGGTGCCGGAGAGCCGGACCCGGTCGGGGCCCTCCTGCGTGAGCTGCAGGGTGTCGAAGTGGGCGACGACGTCGGGGTTGCCGTACTCGGGTGTCGCCGTCTCGTAGAGGAGCTGGGCGGTGACCGTGCCGATGTTGACGACGCCGCCGGTGCCCGGGTGCTTCGTGATGACACTGCTGCCGTCGGCCTCGATCTCCGCGATCGGGAAGCCCGGGTACCGGTCGTCCGGGAGGTCCTGCCACCACGAGTAGTTGCCGCCGCAGGCCTGTGCGCCGCACTCGATGACGTGCCCGGCAGCGACGGAACCGGCGAGCGCATCGAGGTCCTCGGGCGTCCAGCCGTGCCACCATGCGGCGGGACCGGTGACGAGCGAGGCGTCGGTGATGCGCGGGGTGATGACGACATCGGCGCCGGCGGCCAGGCCGGCCGCGACCCCGAAACCGCCGAGGTACGCGTTCGCGGTGATCGGGTCCGTGGCCGAGGACGAGAGCGGCTTCCCGGTGTCCATGTGGGTGAACGGGACACCCTGCTCGCGCAGCGCGGGCAGACGCGGGATGAGGTCGTCGCCCTCGACGTGGGCGACCTTCGCCCCCAGGCCGAGGCGGTCCGAGATCTCCTGGATCCGGGCCGCCAGCCCGGCCGGGTCGAGTCCGCCGGCGTTGGAGACGACCTTGATGCCCTTGTCGATGCAGGTGCCGAGCACGTCCTCCATCTGCGTGAGGAACGTCGAGGCCCAGCCGCCGCCCTTCCCCTTGTTCCGGGACTTCCAGAGGATGAGCATCGTGAGTTCGGCGAGATAGTCCCCGGTGAGGACGTCAATGGGTCCGCCGTCCACCATCTCGCGGGCGGCGGAGAGGCGATCGCCGTAGAAGCCGGAGCAATTGGCGATGCGGATGGGTCTTGTGGGGTCGGGTGTGGTGGTCATGGTTCCTCCGGTTCAGCGTCCGCTCCAGCGCGGTGCACGTTTCTCCTTGAAGGACAGGGGTCCTTCCTGGGCGTCGTCGCTCAGGTAGACGGGTTCCCATATCTCCTCGGCGACCTCGAAGGCGCGTTCCCGCGGGTGCGAGGCCATCTCGTAGACCATCCGTTTGCCGGCGGCGACGGACAGCGGTGCGTTGCGGGCGATCGTCTCCGCGAGGTCCTGGACGTGACTCACGAGGTCCGAGGCGGGGACGACGTGGTTGACGAGGCCCACCTCCCGGCACCGTTCGGCTGGCAGGGGTGCGGCGGTGAGGAGGAACTCGAGTGCGATCCGCGGGGGCACGAGCCAGGGCAGGGGTGCCGCCCACGGGGCGCCTCGGCCGACCCGCGCCTCGGTGATGCCGAAGGTCGCGTGGTCGGCGGCGACGACGAGGTCCGCGCACTGGGCGAGAAGGAACCCGCCGGCGAGCGCGACGCCGTTCACCGCGGCGATGAGCGGTTTGCCGAGGTCCATCGTGCGGCCCGGTTGCGGGATCCAGTCGGGGGCCGGGACCTTCAGCGCGGTGTCGGACATCTCCTTGAGGTCACCGCCGGCGCAGAACGCCTTCTCCCCCGAACCGGTGAGGACGACGACCTTCGCGGTGTCGTCCGCGGCCGCGTGCTCGTAGGCGGCGCGGAGTCCCTCGCGGACCGCGTGATTGAGGGCGTTGCGGGCCTCGGGGCGTTCGATCGTGATCCACGCGGCGGGACCGCGGTTCTCGTAGGTGACGACGCCCTCGAAGGTGAGGAGTTCGGTCATGACGCGGTCTCCTGTCCTTCTGCCGCGGCGTCGGCCGGGTCCTCGACGACGATGAGCAGCTGCCCGTTGTCGACCGCGGTGCCCACGGACACGGGGAGGTCGACGACGGTGCCGTCGGCGCTCGCCCGGATCGCGTGTTCCATCTTCATCGCCTCCATGACGAGGAGGACGTCGCCCTTCGTCACCTGCGCCCCGATCTCGGTCTCGACGCGGACGACGGTGCCGGGCATGGGTGCGGTGAGGGATCCGGCGCGGACGTGGGCACTCGGATCGGGGAACCGCGGGACCTCCGTGAGGAGGACCGATTCCTCGGGCAGGTCCACGACGACGCGTCCCGGTTCCGGCTTGAGGGTCTGTGTTGCCGGGCGGACGGTCGTGCGGATGCGGCGGCGCACCCCGTCGACGAGGAGGTCGACAACGGCCTCGTTCCCGGCGACGTCCGTGACCGCGAGGAGCCGGGCGTCGACGGGTTCGCCGTCGACCCGGAACAGCGGGGACCGGCCGAAGGAGTACTCGACCTCGATCTCCCGGCCGTCCGCGGTGGCGTACGACCGGCTCTGCGGCAGGGACGGGTTGCTGCGGAAACCGCTCGGGATCGTCGCGAGGGCGCGCGCCTGCGCGCGGGACGCGTGCGCGGCGGCGAGCGCCGCCGTGAGGGCCGCGAGTCGGATCCGCTCCTCGGGCACGGAGCCGAGGAGCGCCTCGGGCGTGTGTTGCTCGAGGTAGTGGGTGCTGATCTCGCCGCGCCCGTACGCCTCCTCCTCGAGGATCGCGACGAGGAGGGCGCGGTTCGTCGCGATGCCGTGGATGCGGCTGCGGCGCAGGGCCTGCGCGAGGCGCGCGGTCGCCTCGGCGCGGTTCTCGCCGGAGGCGATGACCTTGGCGATCATCGGGTCGTAGTGCGGGGAGATGAGGTCCCCGGCGGCGACGCCGGTGTCGACGCGGATGCCCGGGAGGCCCGGGATCTCGAAGGTGTGGAGGGTGCCCGCCTGCGGGAGGAATCCGTTGGCGGGGTCCTCGGCGTAGAGGCGCGCTTCGACCGCATGGCCGCGCAGCGGCGCTCCCGAGGCGAGGGCGGCGGGCAGGGGCGCGCCCTCCGCGACCTCGACCTGGAGGCGCACGAGGTCGAGTCCGGTGACGAGTTCCGTCACCGGGTGCTCCACCTGGAGGCGCGTGTTCACCTCGAGGAAGAAGAACCGGCCGTCCGGGCCGAGGAGGAACTCGACGGTGCCGGCGCCCACGTAGTCGAGGGCGGCTCCGGCGAGGACCGCGGCCTCGCCCATCCGGGCGCGGAGGTCCGCATCGAGCGCGACCGAGGGGGACTCCTCGAGAATCTTCTGGTGGCGGCGCTGGATCGAGCACTCGCGTTCGTTGAGGTGGACGACCGTGCCGTGGGTGTCGCCGAAGATCTGGATCTCGACGTGCCGGGGGTCATCGACGTAGTGCTCGAGGAACACGGTGTCGTTGCCGAACGCGGCACCGGCCTCACGGCGGGCGGAGGCGATCGCCTCGAGGAGTTCGTCCGGGTCGCGGACGACGCGCATGCCGCGGCCGCCTCCGCCGTGGCTCGCCTTCACGAGGACGGGCCAGCCGATGGCGTCGGCGATGCCCGGGATGTCCGCCTCGGGGACCCCCGTGAGGTCCTTGCCGGGGAGGACCGGGACGCCGGCGTTCTCCATGAGTTCGCGGGCGGCGAGTTTCGACCCCATGAGTTCGATCGCGCGGACCCCGGGGCCGATGAACGCGATGCCGGCCTCGGCGCAGGCGCGGGCGAAGTCGGGGTTCTCGGAGAGGAATCCGTAACCCGGGTGGATCGCATCGGCACCGGTGCGGAGGGCCGCCTCGATGACGAGGTCGCCCCCCAGGTAGGACTCCGCGGGGGTCGACCCACCGAGGGGCACGGACTCGTCGGCCTCGAGGACGAAGAGGGACTGCGCGTCGTCGTCCGAGTACACCGCGACGGTCGCGATGCCGAGGTCGCGGCAGGTGCGGAAGACACGGCGGGCGATCTCTCCGCGGTTGGCCACGAGGATCTTGCGGATCGGGGTGGTGGAACGCGGTGCCGTGGTGTCGGTGGGGTTCGGGCTGATGGTGTTCGGGCTGGTGGTGGAAGTAGTCATGTGCGCCTCACATCCTGAAGACGCCGTAGCCACGGGTGCCGGCGATGTCGTTGGAATGGATGAGGGACAGGGCGATGCCGAGGACGGATCGGGTGTCCCGGGGGTCGATGATCCCGTCGTCGAAGCCCTGACCGCTCATGGTGAGCGCGCGCTGTTCGGCCTCGACGCGGGCCTCGGTCTCCGCGCGTTGCCGGGCGTCCGCCTCCTCGTCGAAGGGACGGCCCGCTCCTTCCGCGGAGGCCTTCGCGACGATCGAGAGGACGCCAGCGAGCTGTTCGGGGCCCATGATCGCGGTCTTCGAGCTCGGCCAGGAGAAGAGGAAGCGGGGGTCGTAGGAACGACCGGACATGCCGTAGTTGCCGGCGCCGTAGGACGCACCGATGTTGAGGGTGATGTGCGGGACCTTGCTGTTCGTCACGGCGTTCACGAGTTTCGAGCCGTCCTTGACGATGCCGGCCTGCTCGTACTCGGTGCCGACCATGAACCCGGTCGTGTTCTGCAGGAAGAGGATCGGGATGTCCGACTGGTTGCACTTGAGGATGAACTCGGCTCCCTTGCGGGCCTCCTCGTTGAAGAGGACGCCGCGGGCGTTCGCGATCACGCCGATCGGGTACCCGTGGATGGAACCCCAGCCGGTGACGAGCGCGGTGCCGTAGAGCGGCTTGTGCTCCTCGAACCGGGAACCGTCGAGCACACGGGCGAGCACCTCGCGCGGATCGAAGGGGACCTTGAGGTCGACCGAGGCGATGTCGAGGAGTTCGTCCTCGTCGTACAGCGGGGGTTCGGCGAGACCGGTGGGTCCGAGTTCGGTGGGGCCGGGGCCCTTCTTTTCCCAGTGGAGGTGTTCGACGATGTCGCGGCCGAGGGAGATCGCCTCGAGTTCGTCGCGGGCGAGGTAGTCGGCCAGGCCCGTCTTCCGCGCGTGCATGTCGCCGCCGCCGAGGCTCTCGTCGTCCGCGATCTCGCCGGTCGCCATCTTCACGAGGGGCGGGCCGCCGAGGAACACCTTCGCGCCGTTCTGGACGAAGACGTTGTAGTCGGACATGCCGGGGACGTAGGCGCCGCCGGCGGTCGAGTTGCCGAACACGAGGGAGATCGTCGGGATGCCCTTCGCGGACAGGGCGCTGAGATCGTGGAAGAGGCGGCCGGCGGGGATGAAGAGCTCGACCTGTTTGCGCAGGTCGGCACCGCCGGACTCGACGAGGTTGATGACCGGGAGGCGGTTCTCCTCGGCGATCTTCATGGCCCGCAGCACCTTCTGCCACGTGTACGGGTTCATGGTGCCGCCCTTGACCGTCGGGTCGTGGGCGGTGATGACGCACTCGACGCCATTCACCACGCCGGCGCCGGTGATGACTCCCGCGCCCACGAGGTATTCGGTGCCCCAGGCGTAGACGGAGCCGAACTCGAGGAACGGGGAGTCGCGGTCGAGGAGGAGTTCGACGCGTTCGCGGGCGAGGAGTTTGCCGCGCTTCCGGTGGCGGGCGACGTACTTGTCACCCCCTCCGGCGTTCGCCTTCGCCTCCTCGGCGCGGAGTTCGGTGAGGAGTTCCTCATGGCCGGCGCGATTCTTCTGCGCCTGGTCGGAACTCGGATCGAGCGTGCTCTGCAGGACGTGCATGCGTGACCTCGTTCGGGTGGGCTGCGGCAAAAGTGCTCCTTTGCACCTCCGCTTAGTGATTCGCCGTTCACTACGGTCCACCCGTTCCGGGCACAAGTCAAGGGCCTAGTGAACATCGATTCACTAGGCCCTCGAGGAGGTTCTTCGAGCAGGGCGAGTTGTCGGCTCGAGGTGACGGTCGCTGCAGGGCGCCGGTCACTGCAGGGCGCCGGTCATTGCGCCGCGTCGGTCACTTCACCGTGAGCTCCGCAGTGAGCACGTCGGCGAGCGCGATGGCACCGAAGTCCGCATCCGCGTCCTCGGCGTACTCCTCCGGGGAGTGGGAGATCCCGGAGGGGTTGCGGACGAAGAGCATGCCAGTCGGGAGGTCCTTGGCGAGAATGCCGGCATCGTGGCCGGCACCGGACGGCAGGACGGGCGCCTCGGGAAGGACGGCCTGCATGCGAGAGGTGAGGTCGGAGTCAAAGTAGAGCGTGGGCTTGCCGGAGCCCTCGAGGGTGAAGGTGCAGCCCTCCTCGGCGGCGGCGGCTTCTCCGGCAGCACGGATCGCCTCGATGATGCCGTCGACGACGTCCTTCTCAGGGTGCCGGCAGTCGAGGGTCATGTCGACGTGGCTGGGGATGACGTTGACGCCACCGGGGTGCGCGAGGAGGCGGCCGACGGTGGCGACGCCGCCGTCCGTGGCGGCGGCCGCATCACGGACAGCCCGGACGACGGAGGCGGCAGCAACCATGGGGTCGCGGCGGAGGGAGAGCGGGGTGGCACCGGCGTGGTTGCCCTCACCCTCGACGCGCATGGTCCAGCGGCCCGAGGCGATGATCGATTCGGCGAGCGCGACGGGCTGCCCGAGGTCGATGAGGCCCCGGCCCTGTTCGACGTGGAGCTCGATGAAGGAGCCCATGAGGCCGATCATCTCCTCGTCACGCCCGAAGCGGGTGGGGTCGTAGCCGTTGGCCTTCGCGGCCTCGGCGAAGGTGATGCCGTCGAGGTCCTTGAGGTTCATGGTGGCGGCGATGTCGGCGGTGCCGTTGATGAGCTTGGATCCCAGGCAGGCCTGGCCGAAGCGCGAGCCCTCCTCCTCCGGGAACACGGCGATGACGAAGGGGCGGGCACCCGGTGCCGTGAAGTCGACTCCGCGTTCCTTCATGACGTCGTAGGCGGCGAGCGCCGAGGCGACCCCGAGCGGTCCGTCGAAGTTGCCGCCGCCGGGCACGGAGTCGAGGTGCGAGCCCGTGACGAGGGCGTTCGGTCCGGGCGTGCCGGCCCAGGCCCACATGATGCCGTTCTGGTCGGTGTGGACGTCGAGGCCGCGGGCCTGCGCCTCACCGGTGAACCATTCGCGGAGGGTGAGTTCGGCGTCGCTCCAGATGGGGCGGTAGTAGCCGCCGGACGCCGGTTCGCGGCCGATGTCCTTGATGGCGTTGAGCATCGAGGTCACGGTTGCTGCCATGGGGATCTCCTGGGGTGCGAGAAGTGCTCAGTACTGTGAGCGTCACCCTATCCCTCCGATATTTCGGACATGGGGGTGCGGGTCACCGGGCAGTGGCCGACGGGCAGCGGCGGGCAGTGGCGGGCTTCGCCAACGGTTTCGACCAGAACGACCGATTCGATTGCCGTTTCGCGAATCGGCAATTCTTTCGATCGCCCTCGGCAAATCCGTTGCCGTCTCCCCGCCGGGCCCGACCGGGAGTCAGGGGGTCGGGGTCAACGCGGGGCTCTATACCCGAGACCCGCAACTCCTCGACCGCAAATCTCTCCCGGAGCGGCGTGAAGACGGCCACCGGGTTGCCTCCGGCACGGAGCAGGACACGCGTGCCCGCACCGCCGGGGATGCGCACTCCCGTGAGCACGAGGATCTCGTCGATATCCGCACGCCGCACGACCCGCCGCGGCCGGAGCACGTACCGCAGCACGACTCGATCACGGTCGACGTGCGACTCGGCGAAGATCGGGAGGACGACCAATGCCGACCCGAGGAACAGCGCTCCGACGACTCCGATCGCGAGGATCGTGGCGGATCCGTCCCATCCTGCACCGAAGCCGCAGAAACCGAGGACTGCACAGACGATCGTGACGATTGCGGTCACGATGAGGAACACCCGTCCGGCCACGATCGACACGGCCCACATCCTAGGCAGTGTCCGCAGCCACGGTCCGGACGACGTCCGACGTGGCTGCGCGACACCCCTCACATATCAGACGAGTTGCCCCTTCGCAGGATCCCCCGAGGGAGCCGGACGGAGCATGGTGAGGACCGCCTCGCCCTCGAGGAAGGGGGTGCCGGCCTCCTTCGCGGCTTTGATCGCGTCACCGGCGGCGTGCGCGGCGAGCGCCTCTTTCGACGCCCACGACTCGATGAGGACGACCTTGTCCTTCGTGCTGTGGAAGGCGTACTTCTCGCAGCCCTCCTCCGCGTGGACCTGCGGTGCGACGGCGGTGAGTGCGGCGAGGAGCTCGTCCTTCTTGCCCTCCTTGGGCGTGTACTCGACGTGGATGACGATCGACATGAGGGGATTCCTTTCGTGCGCCTCGACAATGAGGCGCGAGCTCGGCAGGTGAAATCAGAGTGATGCACCTCACGTTACTGCCGACCGGGCTCGCGCCTTGGAACAACACTCAAGGAGTCCAGTGCGGATCACGTCCGGAGAGACCGAGGAGTCGATCGAGGACCGGCGAGTCCGCAGGTACGTCGACTGCGGGAGCGAAAGGCCTACCGGGGCCCTGGAAGTCCGGGGTGAGCATGGCAGGGGCGAAGTCGAGCGAGGCAAGAAGACCGTCCTCGGCCGGTGCCCACGGTCGGCCCGTGGCCACCGCGAGGTCCCAACCGTGCATCTGGTACTCCCAGAGGATCATCGACAGGGCCATGTCACCGGGCAGGGACGCCTCTCCGATGAACAACGGGCGGGTCGCCGCCTCGGGGAGGACATTCGTGAGGCGGCCGGCAGCCGTCCTGACCTGCTCGGCGCCGGTGCCCTCGACCGTGACGACATCGAAGTCCGAACACCGTCCGTTCGGGGACGAGAAACCATCGGCGAAGGCGGTGAGCCACCCGACGACGTGACGCCGGAGCGTGGCGGTGTCGTACTCGGTGCACGGAGTCGGATCGGTGTCGGCGGAACCGGGGATCGTCTCGAGGAGGTCGGCCAGATCTCCGAGTACGGCGTCGAGCCGGTGCGCGGTGATCGTCGATGCCTCGGACTGCTGTCGGACTGACTGATGCGGGGCTGGGTTCGTATCCATGGCTTCACGTTAGGGAAGCGGAACCCGGTCACGATTGAAGATTCGCGACATGTACGGACCGTGGTCGGAGCCCCACCGTTCCACTACCTTGGTGAACGTGTCCGCCTTCGACGACACCCGCGGGATCCTCTCACCGGCCGAGATGCGACGGCATGTCGACTTCCGGCGATTCGCTGCGCCCGCCGAGTTCGACGGTCTGCTCGACTTCTGCTGGTCGGTGGAGTGGTCGTTCGCCTCGGAGCCGGCCGAGCAACCGCGGCTCCCGGACGGGGAAGCCACCTCGCCACCGGAGAGGGCGCCTCTTTTCCACCGGCAGAGGGTCGTCTCACGTCCCGCGGTGAACATCAGCGTCGGTGTTGCACCGCCTCCGGACGTCGACGTCCCGGGACCCCATCCTCTGCGCGCCGTCGTCAATGGAGTGACGACGAAGGTACAGTCGCGATTCCTGTCCGGCACCGGGTGGAACCTCGCCGCCAAGACCACCACCGGTGGCTTCGGTGCGTGGGTCGATCGGGTCGGGGACCTCAACGATCGTGTCGTGCCGATCCACGAGGTCCTCGGCATCGAAGTCGAATCGCTGCCCCACCGAATCGCCGAAATACGAGCAGAGGTGGGAAGCGGCGCGCAGAGCAGAAGCGTGATGCTCTCCACATGCTGTTCCGTCCTCGTGGATGCACTCGGGCGGGCCCTCGAGCGCGCCGATCCGAGACGGGTCCCGATTGCACGGGAGGTCTCACGGATCGCGGACATCGCCGAACACGACCGGTCGGTCCGACGTGTGGACGAACTCGCTACGATCGCCGGCGTGACGCCTCGGACGCTGCAGAGACAGTTCGCCTCCTTCGCCGGCGTGAGCCCGACCTGGGTGATCCGGCGGTACCGGCTCCTCGATGCGGCCGAACTCGCCCGCGACGGTGCCGAGGTCGACTGGTCCGCAGTCGCAGCGGAACTCGGCTATGCCGACCAGTCCCATCTGATCCGCGAGTTCACCGCCGCCATCGGCCGGAGCCCAGCCGCTTACCTCCGCGACCAGCGCGCAATGCGCCGGTGACGATGGCCGAGGACCACAAGAGTTCAGACGGTCCCCGTGAGGAACGGGCGTTACACGATCTCGGGCTCGAACTCGCCCGGTGCGTAGTACGAGTACAAGTCAAAGGGATAGAGGCACACCGACGTCCCGGTGTCGCGCAGCGACAGCGGGTCGTCCCCGCGCAGACGATCCGCGAGTCCATCGGAGGCGAACCACTCCTCACCGTCGGACCAGAAGACCCCGGTGGCGAACGTGACGAGTGTGTCTCCGACGGGCATCGCAAGGAGGGGGTCGTCGTCATCCGTGCCGACCACGAGAGCCCGCATGTCCTCGGGCAGGCCACGGTAGAGATCCAACTGAGCGTCACCGTCGCCGGCGGAGTACAGGTTCATCGGCGAGTCATGGTCGACGAGAAGCACGAGTCTCCTTCCGTCCTCGTGGAAGAACCAGACAGCGGCGTCACCTCCGCCGTTGTCCCACGCGCAGCGAAGCCACGGGCCGTCCTCACGCGGTTCGAGGCGCACCGCCCGTGAGACGGTGGTCGCCCTCTCCCGGAGCTCCGCCTGAGAACGACCGGAGAAGAGATCATTGACGCGGGAGGGGTCGAACATGCGAGTTCCTTTCGTAGCCGTGTCGCTGGTGGACGCGACGACTCGCGACCGGCTCAATGCTATGCAGCCGCAGCCCCGGCGTTCGTACAGACGCTGTCGCGACCTCGCCACCACGTCCGTCGCCGAGGCGCCCTGCTCGTCATCGAGCAGGGCGCCTCGGCGACCGGGTTCGGGTCGACCCCGCAAGGACCGGCGGAACGCTGGCTCCTGGGCGGAATCAGCGGCGGATGACCCTGCCGGCGCCGGACTCCTCGATGTCGCCCGAGACCCGCGAGCCGGAGTACCTGTAGATATTGCCCGTGTGCTTCTCGATGGCGTTGCCGTCGACGCGTGCACTGCCGTACAGGTAGATGTGGTCGTAGCCTTCTTCTTCGACGTTCCCGTTGACCCGGGCATTGATGAGCGCGCTGCCGTTGCCCTTCTCGATCACGTTCCCGTCCACAGTGGCGCTGCCCTGGACGGTGGCGTTCCCGGTGTCGTATTCCTCGACGTTTCCTTCGACAGTGGCGTATCCGCGCACGGTGACGCCTCCTCCGGAGCTCTCGACGACATTGCCTTCGACGTAGCCACGGTTCTCGACGATGACGTTGCCGCTGCCGGTCTGTCGGACATTGCCCTTCACCGTGCCACGAAGGACGACAGTCCCATTGCGAACGGTGAGATCGCCGTCGATGGTCCGGCCGGCACTGAGGGTGTAGTTCCCGTTTCGTACCACGTCATCGGCGTGGGCGACGGCGGGTGTGAGTGTGAGGGCGAAAGCGGCGACTGCGGCGCCTGCGATCGCAGTACGGATCTTCATGATGACTCCTCGATTCCATGTCAGATGGAGCGCCTGACGCCGCCGCTGTGCGGCGACGCGTCGGATGGTGTGGAGCAAGGGCGGGAAGCCTGGGAATCCCGGGTGTCCAGGAGGTGACCCGTGACAATGTCGCAGAACTCTATGAGCCTGGTATGTGGAATTTCTCATCCGGCTCTCATGAAGGACGCTCGCGAGGACCTCGCGGCGGTGGCCTTCGCACTCCGCCGTTGACCACCGGACGCCGGTCGCCGACGATGAACCCATGACACGGTGGGTAGCACTCCTCCGCGGAGTGAACGTCGGTGGGGTCGCCGTCAGGAGCGCCGACCTCGCGGCACTCTTCCGCGAGCAGGGCTTCGGACAGGTGAAGACCGTCCTCGCGACGGGCAACGTCGTCTTCGACGCGGACACCGAGCCCGCCACCGCAGAAGCCACGGCCCTCAAATCCCTCATCGAGACCGCTCTCTCCGAGCGCTTCGGCTACGACGCGTGGATCGTTCTCGTCCCCCAGCAGGACATCGCCCGGCGCGCCTCGGCGTACCCGTTCGAACTCGACGATGCGCGGCAGCCCTACATCCTGTTCGGATCCGACGACGCCGTACTCGACGAACTGTTCGACGCCGCGCAGGCGCTCGGGTCCCCCGAGGACCGGATCGCCCGCGGAGACGGCGTCCTCTACTGGAGCCTCCCGAAGGGACGCAGCACGGACACGCCGGTCGCCAAGCTCGTGGCGAAGGCGAAGTACCGCAGCACCACGACCAACCGGAACCTCCGCACCGTCGAGAGGATCGCCTCCGCATGACCCGCTACCGCTACTTCACCGCCACCACCCTCGACGGCTTCCTCGCCGACGAGTCGGACTCCCTCGCATGGCTGTTCAAGCAGCACATCGACGAGGACGGCCCGGGCAACACCACCGCCTTCCTCACCGAGGTCGGGGCGCAGGTCATGGGCGCGTCGACCTATACCTGGGTACTCGAGCACGAGCCCACGTGGCTGCCGGAGATGCCCACTTTCGTCTTCACGCACCGCGACCTGGAACGCGCGAACGAGTACGTCTCCCTCGTCTCGGGGCCACCCACGGCGCATCGTGAGGCGTTCGAAGCCGCGGCCGGCGACCGTGACGTGTGGGTGATGGGCGGAGGCGGTCTCGCGGCGGAGTTCGCCTCGGCCGGAATGCTCCACGAGGTGGCTGTGTCGATCGCACCCGTGACACTCGGGGCGGGCAAGCCGCTGCTCGGCGGTGCCTTCGACCTCGCACTCCAGGAGTGCGACCGCAACGGCGACTTCGTCGTCGCCCGCTACGACGTCATCGGCCCGCTACGGAATCCCTGAAGCGGACCCCACGAACGCGGCCTCGGCAATAATCCCCACCGACCGCCCGTCTTTTTCACACAGGGTCTTGAAGGGGCGCTCCTCGCGGGGAAGTGTGGAGCCCGAGGCGCCACCCACCTCCCCATCCCCGGCGCCTCGGCCTTCCCCACGCTCCGACCTCAACGCTCCGAGTCCCTTCATCGAAAGCGAACCCATGAGCAGCGTCCCGAATACCGAATCCCCGGCCGCCCCGTCGGCCGGATCCCCGACCCTCACCCTCACCGACGCCCAACGACAGGCGATATTCGACGCCGTCGACGCCGCCTTCGACGAACAGCTCGCGTTCACGAAGCGCCTCGTCGACACCCCGTCCCTCCGTGAACACGAAGCGGCCGCGCAGGACCTCATCGAGGAGGCCCTCACCGCCCGCGGCATGGACGTGGACCGCTGGCTCATGGACCCGGCCGAGCTAGGCGCCCACCCCGGTGCCGGGTCCACCGACCGGGACTACTCCGAGGCGTACTGCGTCGTCGGCACGTACGAACCGGGCGCCTCGGCGACAGGGACCACCCCCGCCGAGGCGCCGGCCGGCACCGCAGGCACGGCACCCGCCGGCCGCAGCCTCATCCTCAACGGCCACATCGACGTCGTGCCTATCGGCGCGCTCGAGGAGTGGAAGCACGACCCCTTCGACGCGTACATCGAGGACGGATGGATGTACGGCCGGGGTGCCGGCGACATGAAGGCCGGAATGGTGGCCCTCCTCCATGCGTACGACGCGGTGTTCGCCGCCGGGCTCAAGCCCGCCGGGCGCATCCACATCCAGTCGGTTCCCGAGGAGGAGAGCACGGGCAACGGCGCACTCGCGACGATCCTCCGCGGCTACCTCGCGGATGCGGTGCTCATCGGCGAACCCCACTTCGGGAAGATCAATCGCGCGCAGATCGGCCTCATGTGGGTGAAGGTGCGACTCACCGGGAAAGCAGCCCACGCCTCGATCATGAAGGAGGGCTTCAACGCGATCGACGCCACCTACGCGATGATCAGCGACTTCCGGAAGCTCGAGGTCGAGTGGAACATCCGCGCGAAGGAGCACCCGCTCTACGCCGAACAGGACCACCCCATCAACTTCAACGTCGGGACCATCCGCGGCGGCGACTGGCCCTCCTCGGTGCCCGACTGGTGCGAGATGGCCGTGCGCACCGCGGTCCCGGTCGGGATGCCGGTCGAGGACGCGTGGCAGGAGATCCGTGCACGCGTCGAACTCGCGGTGAAGGAGAACCCTGGGCTCGAGGGTGCGACGGCGACCGTCGAGCGTGTCGGTTACTACGCGAACCCCTACGAACTCCCCGAGGGATCGCCGCAGGAAGTGCTCCTCAAGGAGGTGTTCCGCTCCGTCACCGGCAGCGAGATCGTCGACAAGGGCGCGACCGGGTACACGGACGCCCGCAAGTACGGCGAGTACCTCGGGATTCCGACGTTCTGCCTCGGCGCACTCGCGGAGCACGCGCACGCGCCGGGCGAACGCGTCGACGTCGACTCGATCCGCGCGACGACGAAGGTCATGGCGCTGTTCATCGCCGAGTGGTGCGGGGTGACGGAGGGGTGAAGCGCTCCGCAGCGTTGCGTTTCACGTGAAACGCGGTGCTGCGGAGCACGAGTGCAACTGACCTGTCAGGAGCGCAACTGCGCCGTCAGCAGTGCGATTTGGCACGAAACCAGCGGCTGAAATCGTGCCAATGTGCTCTGTTGATCAGCGACTTCGACGGGAACGGCATAAGCCCCGCTACTCCCCCACTCGACCCACGTGCTCAAAATACGAATCCCGCGACTTCCCCACGTGCGCCTCGACGAGGGACGCGGCACGGTCGGCCTGGCCGGCGTCGATCGCGGCGATGATGTCGCGGTGCTCGCCCCACGCCCCGATCCCGCGGTTGACGAGGTTGAGCGCGTACAACCACCGGATCTTCCCCGCGATCTGCCGCAGCAGCCCGGCGAGCGAGACCGACCCCGACAACTCCGCGATCGCATCGTGGAAGTCCGAGTTGAGCTCCGCGAGCCCCTCGACCTCACCCGAGGCGATGAGTGCATCCCCGTCGTCGAGGATCCGCGAGATCACGGCGCGCGTCCCCCACCATTCCGGGTCCGGCTGCCCCGATTCCGACTGCGCCGCCGCCCGCAACGCGGCGCGCCGGGCCATCGCCCCCTCGAGGAAGATCCGCACCGCGAACAGGTCCTCGGCGTCGTCGACCGGCGGCTCGACGACCGTCGCCCCCGCATAGGGCTTCGACTCGACGAGCCCCTCCGCCTCGAGCGCCTTGAGACATTCGCGCACGGGGATCCGCGAGACCGCGTACCGCCGGGCCAGTCCGTTCTCCGCGAGCTTCGTTCCCGCCGGCAACCGCCCGGCGAGGATGTCCCGGCGCACGAGGCGCACCAGGGTCGCCGAGGCGCCCTCGCCCGGCCGCGCCACGTCACCGAGCGACACGACGGGCTCCGCCGCCCCGTCCCGCGACTCGTCCGGCACCGACACCACAGGCCCCTCCACTCCACTCACGGCCTCATGCACCGAGCAGTTCCTTCCCCGGTACGGCCGCGATGAGGTCCTGCGTGTACTCGGCCGCGGGATGTTCGATCACCTGCTGCACGGTACCGGTCTCCACGACGCGGCCCTTCCGCATGACGACGACGTCGTGCGCGAAGTCGGCAACGACGGAGAGGTCGTGCGTGATGAAGAGGCAGCTCACACCGAGTTCGCTCTGGAGGTCCTCGAGGAGCCGGAGGATCTGGTCCTGGACGAGCACGTCGAGCGCGGAGACCGCCTCGTCGCACACGAGGAGCTGCGGTTTCGAGGCGAGCGCCCGCGCGATCGCGACACGCTGTCGCTGACCACCGGAGAGTTCGCCCGGATGCCGTTCGGCCACCGAGGCCGGGAGCGCCACCTGATCGAGGAGTTCCGTCACCCGCGCCGCACGTTCGGCGCGCGTCCCCACCCCGAACACGTCGAGGGGCTCCCGGATGATCCGGTCGATCGACCACGTCGGATTGAGCGAGGAATAGGGGTCCTGGAACACCGGCTGGGTGAACTGCCTGAGCAGTCGTCGTTCGGCCCGGGTCCGCGCCTCGCTCGGCTGCCCACCGATGAGCACGGTGCCGCTCGTCGCCTTCTCGAGGCCCAGGCAGATCTTCGCCACGGTCGACTTCCCGGACCCCGACTCTCCGATGATCGCGGTCGTCCGGCCCTCGAACGCCACGAAACTCACGTCGTCGACGGCCCTGAGCACACCCCGCTGCCCGCGCAACGGGTACTCCTTCACGAGGTTCCGCACCTCGAGGACGACCTCCGGCGAAGCAGCACCGGCGCCACCACCGGCCACTCCGGAACCGGCACCTCCGCTGCCCACACTCGCCGCACCCGAGGCGCCACCACCGGCACCCCCGGCCCGCGCCTCGGGCCCGGCCTCCTTCACCACGAGGCTCGGCGCCGCCGCGATGAGCGCCTTCGTGTACGGGTGCTGCGGGTTCCCGAGCACGTCCTTCGGTGCGCCGCGTTCGACGACGACACCGTTCTCCATCACGAGGATCGTGTCCGTCCGGTCGGCGGCGACCCCGAGGTCGTGCGTGATGAAGAGCAGCGAGGTCCCCCGGTTCTCCACGAGCGTCTGCAGGTGGTCGAGGATCTGCTTCTGGACGGTGACGTCGAGCGCCGAGGTCGGCTCGTCCGCGATGATGAGGTCCGGTTCCCCGGCGAGCGCGATCGCGATGAGGATGCGCTGGCGCATCCCGCCGGAGAACTCGTGCGGGAACTGCTTGCGGCGCCGGTCCGCCTCGGGGATCCCCGCCTCGGTCATGAGGGCGACGACCCGCTCGGTGATCCGCTCCTTCGGGACGACCCCGTAGGTGCGCAACGCATCGGCGATCTGATCGCCCACCCGCATGGTCGGATTGAGGTTCGACATGGGGTCCTGCGGGACGAGGGCGATGGCCCGCCCGCGCAGGGTCCGGTAGAGCGCCTCGTCGGCTCCGGCGAGTTCCGTTCCGCGGTACTTCACGGACCCCTGCGTCACCCGCCCGCTGCCTGCGAACAGGCCCATGACGGCGGCGATGGTGGTGGACTTGCCGGAGCCGGACTGGCCGACGATCGCGAGGCGCTCCCCGGGGGCGAGCCGGAACGTCACGTCGCTCAGGACGGGGCGGTCGTAGCTCACCTCGAGGCCGGAGACCTCGAGTACGTATTCATCGGCCATGACGATTCACCTTCCTGCTGCGTATCCCTGATTGCCGCGCGGATTGGCGGCGGCTGTGAGAAGTCCGGTCTCCGGGTCACGGGTGACGCACGAGATGCGGCCGAGTGCCCAGTCACCGGCACGGGTGACGACGTGTCCGCGTGCCTCGAGTCCGGAGATGACGTCCTCGCCGAGGCGGTCCTCGACGACGGCACCACCGGGCGTCCACGTGCGCGGCCAGAAGGAACCGGGCATCGAGGTCGTGTGGAACGCGGGCGCGTCGATCGCCTGCTGCGGCTCGTACCCGCCGACGAGGATCCGGAGGATCGCGAGGAGCTGCCACTGGTCCTGCTGGTCACCGCCGGGAGTGCCGATCGCGATGACCGGCTGCCCGTCCTTGAGAATGAGCGTCGGGGTGAGCGTGGTGCGGGGGCGCTTGCCGGGCTCGAGGTGCGAGGGGCTGTCCTTGTCGAGCCAGTTCATCTGGAGCCGGGTCCCGAGGGGGAATCCGATCTCCGGGATCACCGGGGAGGACTGCAGCCAGCCGCCGGAGGGGGTCGCGGAGATCATGTTGCCCCAGCGGTCGACGACGTCGATGTGGCACGTGTCGCCCTTGACCTCGCCGTCCTTGGAGACCGTCGGCTCGCCCACACCCATGCGGTTCAGCACCTCGGGGGTCTGCGCGTCCACCGGGAGTTCGGAGGAGAGCATCGGCAGGACGGGGTTCGGAACCCCCGGGAGCGTGCCGGGACGGAACTCGTGCGAAGCGGTGTCCCCGATGAGCGCGCGACGCTCGGCCGCGTAGTCGTCCGAGAGCAGGTACTCGAGGTCGACGTGCTCGTCACCGTAGTAGGTGTCGCGGTCGGCGAGCGCGAGCTTGAGCGCCTCGAGGATGCGGTGGGCACCGCCCTCGGTGCTCGGATCGAGTTCCTCGTCGCTGAAGCCCTCGAGGATCTTGAGCGTCTGGAGGAGCGCCGGGCCCTGACCCCACGCCTTCGTCTTCGCGATCGTGAAACCGCGGAACTCGATGGTGGCGGCGTCCTCGAACGAGGACTCGAATCCGGCGAAGTCCGCCGCGGTGATGACGCCCGCGTAATCGCCACCGTTCGAGTGGCGGTGCGGCGCGGTGACGAACGCGGCGATCGACTGCGCGACCTTCCCGGTGCGCCACTCCTCACGCGCAGCAGCGACCCGCTCGGCCCGCGTCTCCTTGCCCTCACCTGCGGCGACGAGCCCCTTGAGCACCTCGGCGTACGCGGGGTTCTTCATCACCTGGTGCGGCTGCGGCACCTCTCCCCCGGGCATCCACAGCTGGGCGGAGGTCGGCCAGTGCTCGGTGAACAGGTCCTTCACCATGCCGATGGTCTTCGCCACGCGCGGCACGATCGCGTGCCCGTTCTCCGCGTAGCCGATCGCGAACTCGAGGACGTCCGCGAGCTCCCACGTGCCGTGCTCCTCGAGGAGCTTGAGCCAGGCGTCGACGGCGGCGGGAATCGCGGCGGCGAGCGCACCGGAACCGGGGACGAGCTGCAGACCGAGGCCCGTGTAGTGGTCGATCGTCGCACCCGCCGGTGCCGGTCCCTGTCCCATCATGACGACGGGCTTCGCGGGCTCCTCGGCGGTCGCGAACACACCCGTCATGTCACCGCCGGGACCGTTGAGGTGCGGTTCGACGACGTGGAGGACGAAGGCCCCGGCGACCGCGGCGTCGAAGGCGTTGCCGCCGCGTTCGAGCACGGCCTGCGCCGAGGCGGTCGCGAGCCAGTGCGTCGACGCACTCATGCCGAACGTGCCTTCGAGGGTGGGTCGGGTGGTGAATTCGCTGGGAGCCGTGAAGCTCATGGGGATCAGCCTTTCCGGGTACTCGGGTCGAGGGCGTCCCGCAGCGCATCGCCGAACATGTTGAACGCCAGGCAGATGACGAGGATTGCGAGACCGGGCCACACCGCGCCTTCGGGTGCCCGGTAAATGTACCCCTGGGTGTCCGAGAGCATGATCCCGAGGGACGGGTTCGGCGGCTGGATCCCGAGCCCGAGGAAGGACAGCGTCGCCTCACCGAGCACGGCACCGGGAAGGATGACCGTCGCCTGGACGATGATCGCCGAGGCCGCGTTCGGCATGATGTGCAGCAGCAGGATCCGCCACAGCGGCGCGTCCGTCGCCTTCGCCGCCATGACGAAGTCGAGTTCCTTGATCCGCAGCGTCTCACCGCGGACCACCCGGATCATCGTCGGGACGGCGGCGATGCCGAGCGCGATCGCGGCGTTCTGCAGCGAGGCCCCGTTGATCGCGGTGAAACCGACCGCGAGGACGAGGAACGGGAACGCGAGCGCGACGTCGTTGAGCCGGGAGATCACCGCGTCTGCCGGCCGCCAGTACCCGGCGAGCAGCCCGAGCGGCACCCCGACGACGACCGCGAGGAGCACCGCGAGCAATCCCACCTGCAGCGATGCCCGGACCCCGAACACGAGGCGGGAGAACACGTCACGCCCGAGGTCGTCCGTCCCGAGGAGGAACCCCTCGGTGAACGGCACCTGGAACGGCAGCCGGAAGTTCACCTGCGCATAGGGGTGCGGGGCGATGACCGGCGCGAGGACCGCGACGAGGACGACGAGGAGCACGAGCACGGTGCCGATCGCCCCGGAGGGGCTGCCGAGGAGACTCCGCAGGAACGCCCGGACCCGGCCGGGCCCCGCCAGCAGCCCGGCGAGAAGGCCGGGTCGGGCCGCCGAGGTGCTGGACGCCTCGGCGGTGGTGGGCGCGGTGCCGGGCGCGGTGCCGAGCTCTGCGGAGCCGGAGGTGGAGGTGGTGGTGCCGGTCGTGGTCTCGGGAGCGGACATCAGGCCATTCCTTCCATGCGGATCCGCGGGTTCACGACGGAGTAGAGGACGTCGACCGCGAGGTTGATGACGATGTAGGCGACGGTGACGACGAGGACGACCGCCTGGATGACCGGATAGTCGCGATTGAACACCGCGTCGAGGGTCATCTGGCCGATCCCCGGGAGCGCGAAGATGCGTTCGGTGACGACCGCCCCGGAGATGAGCCCGCCGAGCTGCAGACCGACGATGGTGACGAGGACGATGAGCGAGTTCCGCAGTCCGTACCGCAGGAGCACCCGGGCGCGGGAGAGGCCCTTCGCACGGGCGGTGCGGACGTAGTCGGTGCCCATCGTCTCGATCATCGAGGCGCGGGTCTGCCGGGCGATGACCGCGGCGAGGCCCGTGCCGAGCACGATCGCCGGGAGCGTGAGGTAGTAGAGCGCCCGCAGCGGGTTCTCCGAGAACTCGACGTACCCGGAGGCGGGGAACAGTCCGAAGGTGACGGCGAGGACGACGATCGCGAGGATGCCGAACCAGAAGTTCGGGATCGACAGGCCGAGGAGGGCGAGGGCGTTCGCGAATGACTCGGGCCATTTGCCGCGGTACCGCTCGGCGACGAGGCCGAGGACGACGCCGATGACGACCGCGATGACGACCGAGTAGACGGTGAGCCAGATCGTCACCGGGAGCGCGGTCGTGAGCATCGAGAGGACCGAGGCGCCGGTCGCGTAGGAGTCGCCGAGGTCGAGGGTGAAGACGTCCCCGAGGAAGCCGAAGAACTGGACGACGAGCGGCTGGTCGAGGCCCAGCTCCGCCCGGACCGCCTCGATCTGTTCCTGCGTGGCCTCCTCTCCGGCGGCCATGAGCGCCGGGTCGCCGGGAAGGGCCCGGATCCCGAGGAAGATGAGAACCGCCGCGAGGACGAAGGTGATGGCCGCCTGGCCGAGTTTGACGAGCACGAAACGCAGCATGGTCATTCCTCTTCCTCCACGAAGGCCGCGTGGGACAGGTGGACGACGCCGTCGGCGTAGACCTGGATACCGCTCACGTCCGAGGTGTGCGCGGTGAGGGAGCGGGTGCGGTAGAGGTAGATGATCGGGTTGATCTCCTGCATCCGCTCGACGACGTCCGCGTAGCGATCGGCGCGGGTGGGGACGTCGGTGACGGCGGCGGCGGAGTCGAGGAGGTCCGAGAGTTCCTGGTCGGCCAGACCCACCCGGTTCGTCGCCGAGTCCTGGTGCACGTAGTTGTAGACGTTGTTGTGCGGGTCGACGCGGCCGGACCACCCGAACTGGGCGACCTCGTAGTTCCCGACCTCCTGGTCCGCGAGCATCGTCGTGTACTCGGTCGGGACGAGGTTGATGCGGAAGCCGGCGGGTTCGACGGAGGCCTGGAGCGCCTCGGCGTAGCGGATGGACCCCGCGGTGTTCGAGACCTTCATGTCGATCTCGAACGGCAGTTCGACACCCGTCTCCTCCATGAGGGCACGGGCCGCCTCCGGGTCGTACTCGGGGCACTTCGTGTTCTCCGGCGTCGCGAAGTACGAGGCGGGAGGCACCGGGGTGCACGCGGCCTCGTTCCAGCCGTTCGTCAGGGAGTTCACGAGCGTCTCCCGGTCGATCGCCATCGAGAGGGCCTCGCGGATCCGTGGCTCCGTCGCGAGCGGGGTGTCGAAGGGTTCGATCTCCCCGTTCCGGTTGCCCATGTTCACGTAGAGGGCCTGGTACCCGAAGGATCCGACCTGGAGCGTCTCGATCCCGTCCTCCTGCTTGAGCGCATCGAAGTCGTTCGAGCTCAGGGTGTCCGCGACCTGGATGTCGCCGGAGCGGAGGTTCGCGGCGCGCGTGTTCCCGTCGCTCATGATCCGGTAGACGATCCGGTCGAGGTGGATGTTCTCCGCGTCGTAGTAGAGGGGATCGCGTTCGACCGTGATCGAGGTCTGCGGGATGCGCTGGACGAACTTGAACGGCCCGACGCACGTGGGGTTCGTGAAGAAGTCGTCACCGAGTTCCGCGATCGCCTTCGGACTGAGGATCATGCCGGCCCGGTCCGCGAGCGAGGCGGTGAACGGGGCGAAGGTCTCCTCGAAGTCCACCCGCACCGTGTGGTCGTCGACCGCCTCCATACCGGTGATGGGGCCGAGTTCGCCGGCCCGACCCGACTCCGGGTGATTGAGGTGACGGTCGAGGGTGGTGAGGACCGCCTCGGCGTCGAAGGGTTCCCCGTCGGCGAAGACGACGCCCTCGCGCAGCGGAATGGTGGCGGATTTCCCGTCGGCGGACCAGGTGGGGAGCGCGGTCGCGAGCTGGGGGACGATCTCGCCCTCGCCGTCGATGTCGTAGAGCTTCTGGCAGATCGTCTGCATGACGTACCGCGTGTAGAGCGAGCCCGAGGTCGTGGGATCGAGCGCGTCCGGCTCCGAGGAGAGCCCCATCGTGAGGGTGCCGCCCTCGACGATCCGGTCCGGGTCCTCGGGGAGGACCGATTCCACGATGTTCGTGCGATCACCGGGGGATTCGAGCGGCTGCACGGGGATGCAGCCGGCGACGGCAAGGAGCACCGCTCCCCCGAGGGCGAGGGGCAGGAGCGCCGGACGGAGTCGACGCCGTCGGGACCGGAACTGCTCGGCGTGGGCATGCCGGGAGCGGGAACGCACAAGAACCTCCTGTGATACACATCACTCGGATCGGGTTCTTATATACAAACAGCGCGTGAACGCCCGAGGTGTATACAGCCGGTAAAACGCCTGTTTCGTCCGAGATGGCGCATGTGTCCGGGAGGAAACGGGCGGGGTGGCTGAGGCGTGCGGAGCGCGGGGCACGGCCGGTGGCAGCGGTCGCGCGAGGCACGGCCACGACAGCACCACTTTGCCCTGTCGGCAGCCGGGTGAACCGCTGCCGTCAGGGCAAAGTCGTGCGTCTGTCACCGCAGCGGTCGGACAGGGACCTGGGGACCCGACGGCCGAGGCGCCGCGTCAGTCGCCGAAGCTCACGCTGCCGGCGGGACCGCTCAGGGTGGCGCGGATCCGGTACTCGGACCCCTCGACGACCTCCGTGTCGGCGGCGCCGAGCACCTCGAGAGCGGCCCGGGTGCCCGGGACGTCGGGGGTGACGACCTCGAAGGAGTCGAAACGGATGATCCCGATGTCCGTGAGCGCCGGGTGCGTCGAGTCCATCCAGTCGATGAGGAACGGCTGCGTCCCTCCGGCCGGCAGCGGGAAACGCTGGGTGAGACGCCATTCGAGGAGCTCGCCGTCCGGGGTCGTGCGCGACATTTCCGAGGCGAAGCCGTAGTCGACCCCCGCGGCCTCGGCGGCCGCAAGGCGCTCGTCGAAGCCCTCCGGGTGGATCGCCCACGTCCGAAGGGTCATCTCTGTGAGCTTGTCGACGTCGAAGGAGTACGGGGTTCCCTCGGGCAGCGTCTGCTCCAGGTCCGGCCCGATGATCTCGAGGTACGTGAGGGCCTTCGCGCCACCGCCGCCAACAGCATCACTGCCGTCACCGGTTTCCCAGCCGGCCGGTGCGAGCCCCACGAGGTAGTTCGCGGTGCCCTTCCCGGGGTGCCGGCCACCGGCGGTCGGCACGACGCCCGTGAGTTCCGTGAAGCGACGCACTCCCTCCTCGAGGTCCGGGACGGCGAGGACGAGGTGGTCGAAGGCGGCGGGAATGCTCATGGGGATCTCCTGACGACGAACGCGCACGGTGGGTCGGGGCCAGTATGGCTCAGGTGAGGACGGTGAACTCGCCGTTCGGGCTGCGGAACGTCGCCCGCAGTCCGTGGTGGTCCCCCTCGTGCACCGGCATCACCGCGGCACCGAGGGCCGCGAGCGCGGCCCGGGTGGCCTCCACGTCCGGGGCGAGTGCCTCGAAGTCGACGAGTTCGACGAGCGGGGCATCGACGAGGGCCGGGTGCGGCGAGTCGAGCCAGTCGATGAGGAAGGGCTGGACGCCGCCGAGGGCGAGAGGGGCACGGCGGGTGAGTCGCCATTCGAGGGTGCCGCCGTCGGGCGTCGCCCGGGACATGTCGTGGACCTCGCCGAGGTCGACCCCGGCGGCGCGCGCCGAGGCGACCGTGGCGTCGAAGTCCTCCGGGTGAACGGCCCACCGCTGCAGAGTCATCCCCGTGACACCCTGCAAACGGGAGGCCGCCGACGCCGGATCCTGCTCCGGGTCCGGCCCGATGATCTCGAGGTAGGTCAGAGCATCAGCACCCCACCCTACCGGGCGGATGCGCAGGAGTGCGTTCGCGGTCCCGAGGCCCGGGTGGGAACCGCCGGGCACCGCCTCGGCACCGGAGAGTTCCGCGAACTCCGCGATCCCGGCCGCGAGGTCCGGTACCGCGATGACGAGGTGGTCGAGGGTCGGCGCGAACGGCGAACCCGCGGGGATCTGCTCGGTGGGTGTCTGTGAGTGGGCCATGTGACACACGCTACCTGCGACACCTCCGCTCCGCCGCCGGATCCGCCCGGCCGTTCCACGACTTCGCCTCGCCGGCACCCGAATGATCCACTGCCGGCGGGGCAAACTCGTGCTACTGCGCGCCGACCTCGGCCACCGGCCGCTCCTGCTCGGCTTCCCGGCGTGCCTGCTTCGCCGCCCGCTTCTCCTCCCGACGGGCGGCGAGGGTCTCCTTCCGCCGTTCGACGAGTTCGTACAGCACCGGGACGACGACGAGCGTGAGGAGCGTCGACGAGGTGAGCCCGCCGATGACGACGATCGCGAGCGGTTGCGAGATGAACAGTCCACCGCCGGTGAGTCCGAAGGCCATCGGCAGGAGCGCGAACACCGTCGCCGCCGCAGTCATGAGGATCGGCCGCAGACGCAGGCGGGTGCCGTGGAGGAGCGCGTCCTCGAGCGGCAGCCCGTCGGCGCGCAGGTGGTTCACGAGGTCGATGAGGACGATCGCGTTCGTCACGACGATGCCGATGAGCATGAGCAGACCGATGAGGGCGGGGATGCCGAGCGGGATCCCCGTGACGACGAGGAGCACGACCGCTCCCGTCGCCGCGAGCGGGATCGACGCGAGCAGCACGAGCGGCTGCACGAACGACCGGAACGTCGCGATCATCACGAGGAGCACGAGGACGATCGCGAGGAGCATCGAGATCCCGAGCTGGGTGAAGGCCTCCTGCTGGGCCGCGCTCGCACCTCCCACGGAGAAGGTCACCCCGTCGGGCAGGTCCGTGTCCGCGATCAGCTGCTGGACTCCCACGGAGACGACGCCGAGCATCTGGTCCTCGGGCGTCGCGAGGACCGTCACCTGCCGGACACCGTCGTCCCGGTTGATCGCGGCCGGCACGTTCTCCTCCGTGACTTCGGCGATGTCGCCGACCGTGACCGCCTCGCCGGTGATGTCCGGGATCGCCTCGGACTGTTCCGTGAGGCGTTCCTGGGTCGCGCGGTCCTCCGCAGCCTTCTCCTGGGCGGCGTACAGGTCGTCGACCTGTTCGTCGGCGGCCTCCACCCCGTCCTCGGCGGCGGCGACGGCCTCCTCGAGCTGCGCGATCTGCTCGGCGGCCATCTGCGCGGGATCCGGAACCGCCGGGGCGGCACTCGGATTCTGCGCCTCCTCGAGGGCGGACCGGGCCTCGTCGAGCTGCTCGCGGGCCTGTTCCGCACCGTCCTCCGCGGCCTCGATCGCCTCCTGCTGCTGTTCCTCGGCCTCCGCCTGCGCCTCCTCGGAGATCGCGTCCTGTTCCTCGGTGATCGCGTCCTGCGCCTCCTCTTGCGCGTGCGCGGTCTGCACCTGGGTGACGGGCAGCGCGAGCGCGGCGATCTCCTCGACGCTCGGATTCGAGACCTCCGGGGCGATGACGATGTTCCGTTCCTTCCCCTCGAGCGTGAGGGTGCCGATCGGGGAACCGGCGAGCGACTGGGCGACGGCGGCCCCCACCTCGGCCTGGGAGTAGCCGACCTCGGCCGCAGCGGCCCGGTCGACGGCGATCCGCACAACGGGCTGGTCGGCGGAGAGGTCGTTCGTCGCGGACTGCACGCCCTCGAGCTCCGCGACCTTCTCCGTGAGGAGGTCCGCGGCCTCGGCGAGAGCGGCCGGATCGGTGCCCGCGATCGCGATCTCGACGTCCTGCTGTCCCGTGCCGAAGCCGGCGAGCACCTCACCGGCGTCCTCGAGCCCGTCGAGCGCGGTCTGCAGGCGCGCAGTCACCTCCGCGACGTCCGCGTCCTCAACGAGCGTGACGGTGAAGGAGTTCACGGCACTGCCGGAACCGGCACTCACGGAGGTGACGGTGGACTCGACGTCCGGATCCGCCGCGATGACCTCCTCGATGAGGGCGGCCTTGTCGCTGCTCGCCGCGAGCGAGGTGCCGACGGGCAGTTCCTGCGTCACGGACACGAGGTTCTGCCCGGTGTCACCGAGGAAATCGGTGCGCAGTCCGGTCGCGAGCACACCCGTGACGAGCACGAGCACCGCGGACACCCCGAGGGTCGCCCACGGGCGGCGCAGCGCCGCCCGGATCGGGGGCATGAAGGCCCGCTGGAGCCCGTCGACGGGGTCCGCGGACTCGCCGCCGGTGCCGGGACGCAGGGGCGCCTCGGCGGTGGCGGCCGGCAGCGGCGGAAGGCCCTTCGCCGCCCGCTTCGTGTTCTTCGCGTCGATCCGCGACTGGCGCCGGGCCCGGCGTCTCTCGGCGGCGGCCTCCTGGCGTTCGATGAACGCCCGGTCCTTCGCCTCGAGCTTCGCGAGCTTCTCCGGGCTCAGCGGCCGAGGCGCCTCACGGAGGAACCAGTAGCTCACCACCGGCACGATCGTGAGGGCCACGAGGAGCGAGGCGAGGAGCGCGAGGGTCACGGTGACGGCGAAGGGGCGGAAGAGTTCGCCGACCTCGCCGGCGACGAACGCGATCGGGAGGAACACCGCGACCGTCGTGAGGGTCGAGGACGTGATGGCCCCGGCGACCTGCCGCACCGAGGCGACGATGTCGTCCGCGGTGAGTGCGCGCGTGCCCTGGCGTCGGCGGATGTTCTCGATGACGACGATCGAGTCGTCGACCACGCGACCGACCGCGATCGTGAGCGCCCCGAGTGTGAGCATGTTGAGGGTGAGGCCGCCGAGCGACAGGCCGATGAGCGCGACGAGGAGCGAGAGCGGGATCGAGATCGCCGCGACGACCGTCGACCGGAACGACGCGAGGAAGAAGAGGATGACGAGGATCGCGAACACGAGGCCGAGTCCGCCCTCGACCGCGAGGTTGTGCACCGACTGTTCGATGAACGGCGCCTGATCGAGGAGGATCGTCGTCTCCACTCCGCCGCCGAGGTCCGCCTTCACCCGGTCGATCGCCTCCGTGACCCCGTGGGAGACGTCGACGACGTTCGCCTCGGAGTCCTTGAGGACGGACACCGTGAGCGCGTCCTGGCCGTTCGCGCGGGTGATCGACTGCGACTCGACCGGTGCGAGCGACACGTACGCCACATCCCCGAGGCGCACCGTCCCGTCGGCCGTCCGCAGCGGGACGTCCGCCACGTCCTCGACCGAGGACAGGGAGGAACCGACCTCGATCGCGAGGGTCCGCTCGTCGACCGTGGTCTGCCCGCCGGGAACGACGACGCCGGCGGCCTCGAGTTCCTGGGCGACCGCGGAGACTGTGACCTCGTGCTCCTCGACGTCGTCCGGCCGGAAGCTCAGGCGCACCTCCTCCTCGACGAGCCCGCCGACCTGGACGTCGGAGACTCCGGAGACCGCCTCGAGTTCGGGAACGAGCACGTTCTCCACCCGCTCACCGAGCGCGGCGGTGTCGGCGTCGTCACCGGAAGCCTCGTCGCCGGCGGCGCTGTCGGCGATCGCGAAGACGACGACGGGCACGTCGTCGAGAGAGCTGCCGTAGGTCTCGAGCATCGCGTCCGCCGGCAACTCCGCGCGCACCCCGTCGACGGCGGTGCGGACGGCCCCGAACATCTCGTCGTAGTCCTCCGCGAAGTCCCAGGACACCATCGCGGACACCGCGCCCGAGGTGGTCGTCGTCGACACCGTGTCGACGCCCGTGATCCCGTCGAGCGCGGTCTCCAGCGGTGTCGTGACGGTCTCCTCGACGATGTCCGGCGAGGCCCCCGGAAGCGCACCCTGGACGGACACCGAGGGATAAGTTGTGTCCGGGACGAGCTCCTGGTTGAGGTTCGTCGTCGCGATGACGCCGAAGAGAGCGACGATGCCGGCCATGAGGCCGACGAGAAGACGGTTGCGCAAGCTCGTCCGGGTGAGCCAGGAGGTCATGGGAGGTCCTCGGTTCGGTGAGGCGGGAGACCTCCCCAACCTAGCGGGCGCCTCGGGCCCGGGCCCGCGGTTCCGGGAGACCGTCGGGGAAACCCCACCCCATCGGACGGAGACCCCCTCCGTGTCCTGTTCCGTGTCCTTTTGTGACATCAAAAGAGTGCCCATGTCAGGACCGGTTTGTTCGGGGTGTGTGCAGGCGCCTATTCTCGATCCGTGATCACGACCATGACTTCGCTGCGGGGCTGGCGCCGACTGCACATCGATCTCATGCTCGTCACGACCGTGAGCTGTTGAGCTCCGCCACCGGTTCCGACGACGGAACCGACCCGCGGTCGTCCGACGGGCAGCCCCGTCGCATGCCCTCGACCGAGGCAGCCCGCACGTGCCGGCTGCCGGCAGCCCGCCTGCCCCACCCGCCGCAATTCACCTGATTGTTCGATCCGCGGAACGCGTCCCCGCCGTCGGCATTGCTTGGCTGTACCCGAACGCCCCTCACCGATCGTTCGTTCCGTACGCCGGCCGACTCACATCCACCCTCCGCGGATCCGTCCACAGAAGAGGAACACCACGCCCATGACGGCACATCGTGCCCACCACCCCGGGCTCCCGCAGCACCGGGACCGGACCCCCCGCCCCGCCCCCACCGCGTACGACGTCACCCGCCGCGGTGTCCTCGGCCTCGGGGCGACGATGGCAGGACTGTTCACCCTCGCGGCCTGCACCCCGGCGGACACCGAGGTGATCGACACCGCCGCGGGCCCCGTCACCGGTGGCGTCCTCACGTACTTCGAACCGCAGACGTGGACGATGCTCTACCCGCCGGGCGTGGGCTTCTACCCCAACGGCGGCATCATGAACAACATCTCCGACCGTCTCCTGTGGCAGGACCCGGAGACCCTCGAGCTCTACCCGTGGATCGCCGAGGACCTCCCGGAGATCAACGACGAGGCCACCGAGTTCACCTTCCGCATCCGGCAGGGCGTCACCTACTCCGACGGCAGCGTGCTCGACGCCGCGAACGTCGCGAAGAACTTCGACCTCTACGGCAAGGGCGATCCCGCCCGGGCCCTCACGGTGTCGGAGCAGATCGCGAACTACGACCGGGCCGAGGTGCTCGACGACTACACCGTCCGGTTCCACTTCACCGCGCCGTCCCTCGGCTTCGTCCAGGCGGTGTCGACGATGAACCAGGGCCTGCTCGCGAACTCGACGCTCGACCTCGACTCCGAGGGCTTCGGCCCCGGCAGCGCCACCAAGATCATCACCTCCGGTCCCTTCCACATCACGGACGAGGAGATCGGCACGAAGCTCTCGGTCCGCGTCCGCGAGGACTACGACTGGGCGCCGCCGCACCTCGAACACCAGGGTCGCGCGTACCTCGACGGCATCGACTACCTCGTCAACGGCGAGTACTCGGTGCGCGTTGGCGCTCTCGTGTCCGACCAGGTCGAGGGCCTGCGCGACCTCCAGGCACCGGACGAGAAGCGCATCGAGGAGTCCGGACTCCAGGTCTTCGCGAAGGCGACGAACGGCATCAACAACGGTATGAGCTTCCGCTTCCGCCACCGCTTCCTCCAGGACATCCGGGTGCGGAAGGCGCTCATCCGGGCGATCGACCGCCAGGAGATCGTCGACAAGCTCTTCACCCCGAACTTCCCGCTCGCGAAGGGCATCATCGGTTCCAACGCGTGGGGCTACGTCGACCTCGCGGAGTACTTCGTCTACGACCCGGAGGAGGCCGAACGGCTCCTCGACGAGGCCGGGTGGACCCGTCCCGCGGGATCGAACGCGCTCCGCACGAAGGACGGGCAGACCCTCCGGATCGGTGTGAACATCGCCCTCCCGCAACCGCGCTCGCGCGAGGTCCAGACGGTCGTCCAGCAGCACCTGCGCCGGGTCGGCATCGACTGGATCATCAACGAGGGCGACCAGTCCCAGCAGACGATCAACTCCCTCGACATCGACAAGGTGAACGTCTACCACTCGATGGTCGCGCGCGCGGACTACGACAACGTCCGCTCGAACTGGCACTCCGTCAACCGCAATGCGTTCCTCAACGCGGAGACGGACACCGGCACGGACATCGCTCCCCCGGACCCCGAGGTGGACCGCCTCCTCGACTTCATGGCGTCCCGCCCGACCGACGAGGAACGCAACGAGGCCGCGATCGAGTTCCAGCGGTACCTCGCGGAGAACGCGTACGTGCTGCCGCTCTTCGAGGAACCGCAGGTCTTCGCGTTCCGTCGTTCCGTGCAGGGCTTCGAGACCGAACCCGTGGGCCGCCCGGCCTTCTACAGCACCTGGCTGGCAGGAGAGAACGCATGAACCTCAAGTACGCAGCCCTCCGTGTGGGCCAGGCCGTCCTCGTCCTCTTCATCGCCTATACGATCACCTCCATCCTCCTGCAGATCCTGCCCGGTGACGGTGTCCTCGCCCGCTACGCGGATCCCGCCCTCGGCCTGCCGCCGGAGGAGATCGAACGGATCCGGAACGAGTACGGTGCCGACGCCCCCTGGTACACGCAGTACTGGCTGGCCCTCACGAACGCCCTGCAGGGCGACTTCGGCTATTCGGTGAACTCCGGTGCCGCGGTCTCCACGCTCGTCGCGGCCGCTCTGCCCTCGACCATCCAGCTCGCCACCTGCGGCTTCCTCGCCGCCATGGTCCTCGCGATCGTCGTGGCGGTCCTCGCGACCTACGGCGGTCAGGCGTGGATCCGCCGCATCTTCGACGCGGTGCCCTCGATCTTCATCTCGGTGCCGGTCTTCTGGCTCGGCATCATCTTCGTCCAGGTGTTCTCCTTCTCCTTCGGCTGGGTGAAGGTCGTCGAACCCGGACCGGTCGAGAGCCTCATCCTCCCGACCCTCACGGTCGCGGTGCCGCTCTCGGCACCGATCGCGCAGATCCTCATCCAGTCGATCACCGACGTCCGCGCCCAGCCGTTCGTCAAGGTCACGCAGGCGAAGGGCGCGACCGAGGGGTGGATCCTCGTGAACGCGGTGGCCCGCAACTCGCTGCTCCCGGCGCTCACGATCACCGGTCTCGTGTTCGGTGAACTCGTCGCCGGCGCCGTCGTCACGGAAACCGTCTACGGCCGCAACGGCATCGGCAACCTCACCGCGCAGGCGGTCGCGAACCGCGACAACCCGGTGCTCCTCGCCGTCGTCGTCCTCGCCACGGTCGGCTATGTGATCGTCAACCTCGTCGTCGACCTCCTCTACCCGGTCATCGACGTCCGCCTGCGCGGCGCGAAGAAGACGACCCCCGCCGAGGCACCCGCCGGCTCCCCGAGCACCGGCGCCTCGGGAGACCTCGTCACCGCCGGCACGCCGGCTTCCGGCACGACGGTCTCCGGTTCCACGGTCTCCGGAACCGGATCCGCCACCACACCGTCCGACACGACCGGGGAGGCAACCCGATGACGACCGTCCTCACCTCCGATCCCACGCGCCTGCACGCCCCCGGCGCCGGTCCGGCCACCGCGGGCCGCACCTCGGCCGCTCTCGCGGGCCTCCGCCGGATCTCCCCGCTCACGTGGGTCGCCATCGCGATCCTCGCGATCGCGGTCCTCATGGCGCTCGTGCCGACGCTCTTCACGAACGAGAACCCCAACGACGGCGGCCACACGTCGGCGCTCCTCGCCCCGAGCGCAGCACACTGGTTCGGCACCGACCAGACGGGCCGCGACGTGTTCGCGCGCGTCGTGTACGGCGCCTCGCAGTCGCTGCTCGCGGCCCTCGTGGCCGTCGGCGTCGGCCTCGTCGTCGGTTCGCTCATCGGGCTCGTCGCCGGCACCCGGCGCGGGTTCGTCGACGACGTCCTCATGCGTTTCGTCGACGTCCTCCTGTCGATCCCGGGCCTGCTCCTGAGCCTCACGATCGTCATCCTCCTCGGCTTCGGCACGATCAACGCCGCGATCGCCGTGGGTGTCACCTCGATCGCCCAGTTCGCGCGCCTCACCCGCTCCGAGGCCGTCCGGATCAACACCTCGGACTTCGTCGCCGCGGCCTACGGATCCGGGGGCAACTACTGGTCGGTGCTCGCCCGCCACGTCCTGCCGAACGGCCTCAACGCCGTCCTCGCACTCGCGGTCCTCCAGATCGGCTACGCGATCCTCCAGATCTCGACCCTCGGCTTCCTCGGCTACGGCACTCCGCCGCCGACCCCCGAATGGGGCCTCATCATCGCGGAGGGCCGCAACTTCGTTGCCACCGCGTGGTGGCTCACCGTGCTCCCCGGAGCCGTCGTCATGCTCGTCGTGCTCGCCACCCACCGGATCGGCAGCGCACTCAGGGAGTTGAACTCATGAACCTGCTCACGAAGCGCCGCTCCGCCGGCGCCACCTCCTCCACCGCCGAGGCGCCCCGCGGCTCGACCTCCCGTCCCACCGAGGCGAACACGGTCGGTGCACCGACCTCCGCCGGTGCCGGCACCGGTGCGGCCACTGCTGCCCTCCTGTCCGTCGAGGACCTCGCGATCTCCTACCGGTCGAAGGCCGGCAAGACGGTCGAGGCCGTCACCGGGGTGACGCTCGAGGTGCACCCGGGTCGGATGACCGCGGTCGTCGGCGAATCCGGGTCCGGCAAGTCCTCGACGGCGAGCGCCGTCATCGGTCTGCTCGCGAAGAACACGGTGATCCCGCGGGGTTCGCTCCGCCTCGGCGCGGTCGATCTCACGAAGGCGACGAACTCCGAGTGGCGGGCGATCCGCGGCGCCCGGATCGGCTACATCCCCCAGGACCCGGGGAACTCGCTCAACCCGCTCAAGACGATCGGCGCCTCGGTCGCGGAGTCGCTGCGGATCCACAAGCGGGCCGACAGGGCACAGGCACGCGCCCGGGTGATCGAACTGCTCGAACGTGTCGGCATCGACCGGCCGGAACTGCGCGTCGACCAGTACCCGCACGAGCTCTCCGGCGGTATGCGGCAGCGTGTCCTCATCGCCTCGGCGATCGCGCTCGAACCGGACGTCATCATCGCGGACGAGCCCACCTCGGCGCTCGACGTGACGGTGCAGAAGCGCATCCTCGACCTGCTCGACGATCTGCGCCGGGACGGGGCCGGCATCCTCTTCATCACGCACGACCTCGCGGTCGCGGCGGAACGCGCCGACGAACTCGTCGTCATGCAGGCGGGGAAGGTCGTCGAGCGCGGGACCGCGGCGCAGATCTTCGAGAACCCGGAGTCCGACTACACGAAGCGCCTGCTCGCGGACGCGCCCTCGCTCGTCGATCTCACGGCGCACGCGGCACCGGCCGGTGACACCGTCCCGGCGGGTGAGGCGAACGGAACCGCTGCGGCGCAGGGCACCGGCACCGCCACCGCCACCGCCACCGCCACCGCCACCGGCCGGACGATCCTCGAGGTCACCGACCTCACGCACGTGTACGACCGGGCGGCGAACGGGGATGTCATCGGGATCGAGAACATCTCCTTCGCGGTGACGGAGGGGACGACGCACGGGATCGTCGGGGAGTCCGGATCCGGCAAGTCGACACTCGGCAAGATTCTCACCGGATTCCTCGCACCGCAGTCGGGTGCGGCGGTGCTCTCCGGGGCGGGCGGCACCGGAAAGGGCAGCACCGGAAAGGGCAGCACCGGAAAGGGCGACGCAGGCTTCGACGCCGCACGCCTCGGCCGGGGCGAGCGCAAGCCCTTCCACCAGGCCGTCCAGCTCGTCCACCAGAACCCGTACTCGGCGCTCGATCCCATGCACTCGATCGGGTACACGCTCGCCGAGCCCCTGCGGAACTTCGGCATCGGGTCGAAGGCCGATCGCACCGGCCGGATCGTCGAGGCGCTCGACCGAGTGGCACTGCCGTCGGCGCTCCTCGACCGTCGTCCGCGCGAGCTCTCCGGCGGTCAGCTGCAGCGCGTGGCGATCGCCCGCGCGCTCATCATCGAGCCGCGCCTCGTCGTCCTCGACGAGGCGGTGTCCGCGCTCGACGTCACGGTGCAGGCGCAGATCCTCCGACTCCTCGACGACCTGCAGCGCGAGCTCGGGCTCACGTACCTCTTCATCTCCCACGACCTCGCGGTCGTGCGGCAGATCGCGGACACCGTGTCCGTGCTCTCGCGCGGCCACCAGGTCGAGGCGGGTCGCACCTCCGAGGTGTACGCCCACCCGCAGCAGGAGTACACGAAGCGTCTGCTCGCCGCGATCCCGAAGCCGCGCCTGGGCTGAGGCGCAGGAGGATCGGAAGACCCATGAGGATCGGCTTCTTCACGCGTCTGCTCGAGGACGCACCTGCGCCGGACCGGTACCGGTTCGCGCTCGACCAGATCGCCCGGGCGGAGGACCTCGGTTTCGACTCCGCGTGGGTCGCGCAGCACCACTTCAGCGGGGCCGAGGGCGGTCTGCCCTCCCCGCTCGTGTTCCTTTCGCACGCGGCGGCTCGCACCCGGTCGATCCGCCTCGGGACCGGCATCATCACCCTGCCGATGGAGAACCCGGTACGCCTCGCGGAGGACGCCGCGGTGCTCGATGTGCTCAGTGGTGGGCGCCTCGAGATCGGTGTCGGCTCGGGTGGGAATCCGCAGTCCTTCCCGGCGTTCGGGACGACCTTCGAGGAGCGGCACCCGCGGTTCGACGAGAACCTCCGGGTGCTCCGGACGCTGTTCGACGGACACGAGCTCGGGACCGGGCACCGCCTGTACCCGGCGGTGAGCGGTCCGACTGCTGCGGAGGCGGGTGGCACGTCCTCCTCCCCCGCGTCCGCGCTCTCCGCCCGCATCTGGCAGGCGACGTTCTCCGCACCCGGTGCCGAGAAGGCCGGGGCGGCAGGGGACGGGCTCATGCTCTCGCGCACGCAACCGCGCCCCGACGAGGTCGCCTCCGCCGAGGCACTGCGCTCCGGGGCACCCGGGTTCTCCCTCTCCGACATCCAGCAGCCCGTCGTCGACGCCTACACCCGGGCACTGCCCGCGGGGGCGACCCCGAGGATCCTCGCGTCCCGCACCGCCTTCGCGGTCGATCCGCGGGATCGTGCCGAGGTGCTGGGACGGACGGCGGCCGTGCTCCGGGGCGTGGCGCCTCGGCTGTTCGGATTCGAGGCGGACGAACTGTCCGACGAGGAGCTGCTCCTCGCCTCGGACACGTATTTCGGCACGCCGGACGAGATCCTCGAGCGGATGGCACAGGATGCGATCCTGGGGCAGGCGACCGAGGTGTCGTTCCAGGTGCATTCGGTGCCCGCGACGCACGAGGAGACGCTGCGGTCGCTCGAACTGCTCGGGACCGAGGTCGTCCCGGTGCTGCGCTCGGAGTTCACCGCGAGCCCCGTCGCGTCCTGACGGGTCGGAGCGCGGTGTTCCCGAAGCAATGCGTTCCGGCTCCACCCCCAGTTTCATCCCCAATGGAAGGACCACACCGTGACGCTCGAGACCCGGACCACTCCGGACGTCGACATCATCAATCTGCTCGCCGGGATCCAGCCGGGTGATGCACTCGATCAGTGGCGCGACCACCGGACCCAGGCGAAGGAGAACGCGCAGAAGAGCTTCGTCGCGCTGCTCGAACCGAGCGATCCGCGTGGGTTCTCGTACGGGGAGCGGTACGCGGTCGCGACGTTCGTCGCCGGTCTCATGAGCGACGGGGCGGCCCTCGAGTTCTACTTCGAGCTGCTCGGGGACGAGTACGAGGACGAGTCCGTGCCGGCGGCGGTGACCGCGGCCGTTGCGGCGGCGGCGAAGGAGGGGCCGTACGGGGCGTACGCGCCGGCGCCGCTCGCGCCCGAGTCCGTGGCGGGCCAGGAGTACCGCGTGCCGCAGGTCGCGGCGGAGGCGCTCGGCGGGAAGCTCGTCACCGCGTTCGAGTACACGCACATGCTCGTGCTCCACCCCCGTGATGCCTCGCCGGAACGACTGCAGCCGCTGTTCGACGGCGGGTGGGACGAGGACGGCATCGTGTCGCTCGCCCAGCTCGTGTCGTTCCTGTCGTTCCAGATCCGGGTCGCCGGGGCACTCTCGGTGCTCGGCGGGCGCTCGGACGGGGTGGTGCCGGACGGTGGGCCGAGCGCTGCCGGTGGTGAGGGCTCTGCGCAGGCCGGGGCGCCTCGGGCGGACATCCCTGCGGGCGCGGTGCGGGTCATCCGCTACCCGGACCTCGATCGGCCGGAGGTGTTCCGACAGGGCGGCCTCGACTGGGTGCCGTGGATCGCGCCGCCGGCCGAGGAGGAGCTCACGGAGCGCCAGGTCGAGTCGCTCGTGAAGAAGGAGCGCACGAAGAGTGCCTACTTCCGGCTGCTCGCCCGTGATCCCGATGCCCTCGAGGCACGCACGCTCACGGACCTCGACATCTTCTTCAACTTCACCGACGGGCTGCCCTCGGCCGAGCGCGAGCTCGCGGCGACCGTCGCGAGCCGGCTCAACGGCTGCCTGTACTGCGCGTCGATCCACTCGCGCCGGGCGAACCAGGAGTCGGAGGGCCGCGAGCAGGACATCGAGCGGCTGCTCGCCGAGGGTGTGGGCGCGGACCTCGGGTCCGAGCGGTGGAACGCCGTCGCCGAGGCGGCCGTTGCCGTCACGACGACCCCCGAGTCCTTCGGCCAGGCACACGTGGACCGGCTGCGGGCCGCCGGGCTGGGCGACGGCGAGATCATCGACGTCGTCAACGGGGCCGGCTTCTTCAACTGGGCGAACCGCCTCATGCTCTCCCTCGGCGAACCGACACCGTTCAAGCTGGGGTGAGTTCCGGGGTGCAGTGAGTGCTGCGGGCCGGTGAGGCACCACTTCTGATTCGAGGGACCGTCTCTGGGCACGCCCAGGGCCGGTCCCTCGTTCCTTTCCCGGTCTCCCGTCGTGCCGCCGGTACGACAGTGGGCGCTCGCCGAGGCTTCCCCGCGCCTCGGGTTTCCGGGAGAATCGGCACATGACCTGGGATGCGATCGAACAGTCCAACCTTCCCGTCGCCGTGGTGACCGGTGGCTCGAGCGGCATCGGCGCGAGGATCGTCCGGGACCTCGCGCGTGACCACAACGTCGTGGCGGTGGGCCGGGACGCGGAACGCCTCGCCGCGGTCGCGGCGGAGGTCGAGAAGGAGGCCGAGGCAGCGCACGCTTCCGGCGAGCCGTACGGCCGCGTCCTGCCGCACGTCGTCGACCTCATGGACCTCGAGGGCCTCGAGAACGCGTTCCGGAAGGTGCCGCGGGTCGATGTCCTCGTGCACTGCGCCGCGATCGCCGAACGCTTCACCGTGGAGACCGCGAAGCCCCGCGACTGGCAGCGTCACTTCGCGACGAACGCGATCGCCCCGGCGGAGATCACCCGGGTTCTCCTCCACCGCCTGCGGGACGCCGCGGGAACGGTCGTGTTCATCGGGTCGGGCGCCTCGCGCGTGGCGACTCCCGGGCACACGGTGTACGCGGCCTCGAAGCACGCGCTCCAGGTCGTCGCGGACGGACTCCGTCAGCAGGTGACGGCCGAGGGTGTGCGGGTGTCGACGGTGGCCCCCGGCCCCACGAACACCCCGATGTCGCCGGACGCCGACCGCTTCCGCCTCGAACCGGAGACGGTCGCCCGCTCGGTCCGGCACGTCGTCGACGCCCCGGCGGATGCCCAGATCACCGAGGTATGGGTCCGCCCGCGGTACTGAACGGCGGGGTGCCGCGCCAGCCTTGCGAGCCGGGGCAGCCTTGCGTGCCGGAGTGTGGCAACGGATTCACCCAGGGAAACCGAATGCGTTGCCTTCTCGCGAAACGCCAACCCATTCGGTCGTCCTCGTGGAATCCGTTGACTTTCCACTGTGACACCGATCGCGAGCCCCGTATCCGAATATCTAGTACCAGAGCTAGACATCCACATACTCCCCGATCGGCGCGTATGTTCCCCGGTCACGCCTCGGCCCCCTCAGTCCTCGACGGCCCGTGGCCGCGCCCGCCGCTTCCGATCGCTCGGTGTGAGCACCGCGATGACGACCATCGCCACCCCGCACACCGCCGCGGCCCAGAACACGGCGCCCGAGGACGCGATCACGGTGTCGACGTCCTGCGCGTCCCCGCCTCGGGAGAGGACGATCCCGTTCGCGATCGCCCCGAGGCCGGCCGCCACGAGCGACTGCCCGATCGCCCGCGAGAACATCACCGTTCCCGAGGCGACCCCGCGTTCGGCCCACTCGACGCTCGACTGCACCCGCACCAAGCTGGGCGCCGCGACGAACCCGAGCCCGAATCCCGTGACGAGGAGGAGGCCCCCGACGACCCACGGACTCGGCCATCCCGACAGGAACGCGATCGCGACACCCGCCACCGCGACGCACACGGTGCCGCACGTGATGGCGAAGGAGAAGCCGCGCCGCAGGTAGACGCGTCCGGACAGTGCCGCCGCGACCGGCCACCCGATCGTCATCGTCGCGAGCGCCAGGCCCGCCACCAGGGGTGATACCCCGAGACTGCCCTCGAGGTACGTCGGCACGTACGCGGTGTACCCGATCATGACGCCACCCATGACGAGGTTGAGAAGTGCGGTCCAGGCGACGACCGGCCGCGTGAAGATCCACAGCGGGATGACCGGTTCCGGCGCGCGTCGTTCGACGAGGACGAAGACCCCGAGCAGCACGAAGCCGCCGGCGAACACTCCGATCGACACCGTCGACATCCACGCCCACGCGACCCCGCCCTGGAGGATCCCGAGCATGAGGAGGGTGAGCGCTGCGGTGAGGAGCACCGCGCCTCCCCAGTCGATCCGCGAGTCCCGTTTCTCCACGGTCTCCCGGTAGTTCCGCACGAGGAGCCAGGCGGCGAGCAGGCACAGCGGCACGTTGAGGAAGAAGATCCACCGCCAGATCCCCAGCTCGGAGAACACGCCACCGACCGTCGGCCCCACGACCGAGGCGATCCCCCACATGCTCGCGACGTACCCCTGGACCCTCGCCCGCTCCTCGACCGAGTAGATGTCGCCGAGCATCGTCACCGTCATCGGCATGATGGCGCCCGCACCCACTCCCTGCAGCGCCCGGAAGACGATGAGCGAGGGCATGTTCCAGGCGAACCCGCACAGCAGCGAGGCGAGGAGGAACACCCCGATCCCCCACAGGAGGACGGGCTTGCGGCCGAGCTGGTCCGCGAGTTTCGCGTGCACCGGGGTGAGGACCGCCTGCGCGAGGACGAAGATCGAGAAGATCCACGGGAACGACTCGTACCCGCCGAGGTCGTCGACGATCGAGGGGACGGCGGTCGCGACGATCGTCGCCGTCATCGCCACGAGGCAGGTCGCGACCATGATCGCGAGGAGGATCGGACCGCGCTCGCTGCGCAGACCGACGTCGGAGAGGGAGGCCATGTCCTCATCCTCCGCCCACGGTGTTTCCCACCGTTTCCGTCCGCGCGGAGTGTCCCGTTCGGGACGGGGAACCAGCCGCGATGCCACACCCGCCGAGGTGCCTCACCGTCGAGGCGCCCCTCCTCCCCGGCACCGGCCCGCCCCAGGACAACGGCCGGGGAGGAACCCACGAACGACGAACAGGACGGGAGTACGGATGGCGCATCGGCGGACGGTGGCGATCGGAGAAAAGGCGTCGATACGGTTTTCTAGGTTGAGGACTAGAAACTGAGATACAACGGTCACGATTCGGCGCTCCTGCAGAGGCCCAGGACTCGCGCCACGAGTTCCGACTGCCGAGGTCGCGATTGCCGTCGAACCCTGACGCCGAGATCGCGATCGAATGCTGCGTTTCGCGATTTTCCAGCACTGAATCGCGACCTCAACGGGAGGATCACAGGGGATCGCGACCTCAACGCATGGAGCGCAGTGAATCGTGATCTCGACCTCGTGCTGGTGCCTCTCTCGAGGAGTTCGCGAGCACTCGATCGCACTCTCTAGCCCCAACCCGATACTGCCCCAGACACGCGATACACGGATCGACTGCCGAGATCTCGATTGCCGTCGGTGGCGGGGCGGCAATCCGCACTCGCATCCGCTACTGAGATCGCGATTGCCATCGGATCCCGACGCCGAGATCGCGATCGAATGCTGCGTTTCGCGATTTTCCAGCACTGAATCGCGACCTCAACGCAAGGACCGCAGGGAATCGCAACCTGAGCGAGAGGAACGTCCGGAATCGCAACCTCGGCGGACGCTTATACAGCGGGAGCGGCCGCCACCTCTCGGTGACGGCCGCTCCCGCTGGACCGTATACGTACGGCCATCAAGACCCGACCGGCTCAGTGCCCGCCGTGGTGACCGCTCGCCTCGTCCTCCTCGGGCTTCTTCACGAAGAAGGCGAGGACGACCGGAACGAGGGCGATGCAGGCTGCGAGCGTGAACGCCGCCTGGGCACCGGGGCCACCGGCCGCAGCCGCGTCGAGCCCCTGCTGCTCACCCGCGTGCAGACGCGAGGAGTAGATGCCGATGAGCACTGCGGTACCGACTGCACCGAACACCTGCTGCAGCGTGTTGAGTGCCGCCGAACCGTGCGAGTACAGGTGCCGGTCGAGCGACCCGAGCGACGCCGAGAACAGCGGGGTGAACGACCCCGCGAGACCGAGCGACATGACGATCTGGGTGACGACGAGAAGCCAGACCGGGGTGTCGACCGAGGCGCGCGAGTACAGGAACATCGCGACAACGATCATGATCGAACCGGGCACGAGCAGCGTCTTCGGGCCGCGGGCGTCGTAGATCCGCCCCATGACCGGACCGAGCAGACCCATGAGGATCGAACCCGGGAGCAGCACGAGGCCCGCTTCCGTCGCCGGCAGTCCGAGGACGTTCTGCAGGAACAGCGGCAGGAGGGAGAAGGTGCCGAACATCGCCAGGGCGACGACCGCCATGATGGCGACCGCCACGACGAAGTTCTTCGAGGTGAAGACCCGCATGTCGAGGAGCGCATCGTTCTTCTTCTGCAGGCCGAGCTGACGCCACACGAAGAGCGCGAGGAACACGATTCCGCCGGCGATGAACGCCCAGGACAGTTCGCTCGAACCGGAGGACGACGCCGCCTCACCGCCGTGACCGCCGCCGAGCTGCGACAGCCCGAAGACGATGCCACCGAAGGCGAGCGCGGAGAGGACGATCGAGAGGACGTCGATGGGAGCGTGCGTGGTCTCGCCGAGGTTGGTCATCCACTTGATGCCGAGGGCGAGGGAGATGAGTGCGATCGGCAGGACGATGCCGAACAGCCACCGCCAACCGAGCGAGTCGAGCACGATCCCGGACATGGTCGGGCCGATCGCGGGTGCGAGGGAGATGACGAGGCCGACGCGGCCCATCATGGCGCCCCGGCGGTGCGGCGGGACGACGTTCATCATCGTCGTCATGAGCAGCGGCATCATGATGCCGGTACCGCCGGCCTGGACGATGCGACCGATGAGCAGGAGCGGGAAGCCGGGTGCCACGAGGCAGATGAGCGTTCCGAGCGAGAACGCACTCATCGCGGCGATGAACACCTGCCGGGTGGTGAACCGCTGCAGGAGGAAACCGGTCGTCGGGATGACGACGGCCATCGTGAGCATGAAGGCGCTCGTGAGCCACTGACCGAGCTCCGGCGGGATGCCGAGGGTCGCGTTGAGCTCGGGGATGGCGATCGCCATCGTGGTCTCGTTGAGGATGGCCACGAAGGCCGCCACGAGGAGCAGCCAGACGACCCGCATCGCGGCAGGGTCGATGGTGTCGGAATGCGCGTTCTGCGGACGCGACGATTGGGTTTCAGCAGTCGTCAAGGAAGGCTCCGTGCCACTGGTGGTGATCCGCCCCGGGCCAGAGGTGGGACGTGCGTCCGATGACCTCGCGGTCCCACTCACGTCGTACACGTGGGTGACCGTTCGGGTCGGGGTGTCGGACGCGCACCTCTCGCGGGCGGCAATCCAGCTTAACCGAAGCACAGCGCGGACGATTCCGGCCCTGTGAGTGAAATCGCGCGGGTTCCGGCGGAATTCACGCCCTCGTCACACTCGGGGCCCGAAGGTGCCCGGGGCTTCTTCCGAGAAACGTGACCCACCCCTCCCCCGCGGCAGCACGGCGGACCATACTGGGACGCATGAAGCAGATCCGCCTGGGAAACAGTGGCCTCCGTATCTCCGAGATCGTCCTCGGCTGCATGAGCTTCGGCGTCCCCGACGCCGGCGCGCACGCGTGGTCGATGCCCGAGGACGAGAGCCGCCCCTTCATCCGGCAGGCGCTCGAGGCCGGCATCACGACCTTCGACACCGCGGACATCTACTCCGCCGGTACCTCCGAGGAGATCGTCGGCCGGGCCCTGCGCGACTTCACGACCCGCGACGAGGTCGTCATCGCGACGAAGGTGAACGGTCGGATGGGCCCCGGCCCCAATCAGGCGGGTCTGTCCCGCGCACACATCATGAGCGCGATCGACGACAGCCTCCGACGCCTCGGCACCGACTACGTCGACCTCTATCAGATCCACCGCTGGGACCCGCGGGTCCCGATCGAGGAGACGATGGAGGCCCTCCACGACGTCGTGAAGGCGGGCAAGGCGCGGTACATCGGCGCGAGCTCGATGTGGGCGTGGCAGTTCGCGAAAGCGCAGTACACCGCGGACCTGCACGGCTGGACCCGTTTCGTCTCCATGCAGGACCAGTACAACCTCCTCCAGCGCGAGGAGGAACGGGAGATGTTGCCCTTCTGCGCGGACGAGGGAGTCGGCGTCATCCCGTGGTCGCCGCTGGCCCGCGGCCTCCTCACCCGCGACTGGGACGAGACCACCGCCCGCACGCAGACCGACGAATTCGGGAAGACGCTCTACCGCGGGCCCGGCGAGATCGAGGCGAACCGGGCGATCGTGGAGGCCGTCGCCTCCGTCGCCGAGGCGCGGGGCGTCTCCCGCGCCCAGGTCGCCCTCGCCTGGGTGCGGCAGCAGAGCGCCGTCACGGCGCCGATCGTCGGCGCGACGAAACCCCACCACATCGACGATGCGGTAGCTTCGACCGGGATCGAACTCACCGCGGAGGAGCTCTCCGCCCTCGAGTCCCCCTACACTCCTCGCCTACCCGAGGGATTCTGAACCCTCCGGGGCCCTTCGGGACAGTCCGACCCGTCTAACCCCCGACCCGTCGGATCTCCACCCACCCGTCCGGAAGGAACCGCCATGACCGCGACCGCCACCCCGTTCCTCATGTTCGAGGGCGCCGCCGAGGAGGCCATGACCTTCTACACCTCGCTCTTCGCGGACGGGGAGATCCTCTCGATCGAACGCCACACGAAGGAGTCCGCGGGCAACCTCGAGCCCGGCCAGGAGATCCCCGAGGGCATGAACGACGTCGCCGGCAAAGTGCTCCAGGGTGCCTTCCGCGTCGCCGGACAGCGCTTCTACGTCTCCGACAGCTTCGTCCAGCACGGCTTCACCTTCACCCCGTCGATCTCCGTCTTCGTCGAACTCGACGAGGAGGCCGAGGTCGACCGGATCGCGAACGCGCTCGCGGAGGGAGGCCAGTTCCTCATGCCGCTCGGCGACTACGGCTTCAGCTCCCGTTTCGCATGGGCACAGGACCGCTTCGGCATCACCTGGCAGGTGTCGCTCACCTCGGCCGCCTGACCCGTTCGCACTCCCCTCTCCCTCCCCGTCTCCGAAAGGTCCCCATGACCTCCTCACTCTTCACCGGCCTCAGCGCCTTCCCGCTCACTCCGTTCTCGGGCGAGCGGGTGGACCTGCCCGCGTTCTCCCGCCTCGTCGAACGCCTCGCCGCAGCGGGCGTCGATTCGATCGGGGCCCTCGGCTCGACGGGCTCGTACATGTACCTCTCCCGCGAGGAGCGGAAGCAGGTGGCTTCCGCGGCGGTCGCCGCCGCCGGCGACGTGCCCGTATTCGTGGGCGTCGGCACCCTGCGGACCTCCTGGACGCTCGAGGCGACGGAGGATGCGCAGGCGGCGGGCGCCCAGGCGGTGCTCGTGGCGGTCCCGACCTACCAGGCGCTGCGCGACGACGAGGTGTTCGGACTCTTCGAGGCCGTGAGCGCGGCGTCCTCCGTGCCGGTCATCGTGTACGACAACCCGGGCACCACTCACGTCACGTACAGCGAGGACCTCTACGCCGCGATCACCGCCCTCCCGCAGGTCGCCTCCGTGAAGATCCCGCCGGCGGACCCGGATCCGGCAGCGGCCGAGGCCCGGATCGACCGTCTGCGGACGGTGTGCGCACCGGGAACGGCGATCGGCATCTCCGGCGATGCGCAGGGCGCGGCCGCGCTCACCGGCGGCGCGGACCTCTGGTACACCGCGGTCGGCGGCACCCTCCCGGAGCCGATGCTCACGATCACCCGCGCCGCACAGGCCGGCGAGCGCGACCGGGCACTCGTGCTCAGCGCAGGACTCCAGCCGCTGTGGGACCTGTGCGCGCGGTACGGCGGGAGCGCCCGGGTGAGCGCGGCGATCGCCGAGGAGCTCGGCCTCGTCGGCCCCGACTGCCTCCCGGCGCCCCTCAAACCCCTCCCCGACGAGGCGCGGACCGCGATCCGCGACTTCCTCGCCGGAGTCTGAGGGCCGCGTCGTGAGTGCCTCCGCCCGCGTCCCGGCCTCGGCGACGTGCGTGATCGCCGGTGGAGGCCCCGCCGGGATGATCGCGGGCCTCCTGCTGGCCCGCGCCGGGGTCGACGTCCTCGTCCTCGAGAAACACGCGGACTTCCTCCGCGATTTCCGCGGCGACACGATCCACCCGAGCTCTTTGCAGCTCCTCGCGGACCTCGGGCTCGCGGAGGAGTTCGCGCAGCTGCCCGCGAATCACGTGACCGGGGTCGAGTTCCCTTCCGAGGACGGCACGTCCGTGCGCCTCGTCGACTTCTCCCGTCTGCGACATCCGTACCCGTACATCGCGTTCGCCCCGCAGTGGGAGTTCCTCGACCTCCTCGCACGGGCGGGTGAGCGCGAACCCCGCTTCACGCTCCTCACCGAGGTGGAGGCGACCGGGCTCGTCCGGGGCGCGCCCGGGGGCGAGGACGCCTCGACCGGCGGGGCAACCGCCGGCACGATCGTCCCCGCCGATCAGGTCACCGGTATCACGTACCGCGACCACCGCACCGGTGGGACCGGCACGATCACCGCGCGCCTCACGATCGCCGCCGACGGCCGCACCTCGGTGCTCCGGGAGGACGCGGGTCTGCCGATGATCGACATCCCCGTCGGATTCGACGTGTGGTGGTTCCGGATCCCCGCCCGGAACGCGGACGGCACTCCGATCGAGGTCGGGGAGACGCTTCTTCCCCGCTCCTCCCCCGACGGTTCGCTCTTCATCCTCATCCCCCGCGGTGACTACGTGCAGGCGGGCATGCTCATCCCCAAGGGGTCCGACGCCGCGCGCCGGGCCGAGGGCATCGAGGTGTTGCGCTCACGCGTTGCCTCGGCGGTCCCGGACCTCGCGGGGGCACTCGACTCCCTCACCCTCGAGGACGTGAAGCTGCTGAACGTGGCCGCGAACCGGGCCCGCCGGTGGTGGGTGCGCGGTTTCCTCGCGATCGGGGACGCCGCCCACGCGATGTCCCCGGTGGGCGGGGTCGGCGTGAATCTCGCGGTGCAGGACGGGGCGGCGGCCGCGAACGCGCTTGCCGAACCCCTGCGCACCGGCACGGTCCGCGACTCCGACCTCGCCCGTCTGCAACGCCGCCGCATGGTGCCGACCGTGCTCACCCAGGCAGCGCAACGCGGTCCCGCCGCACTCATCTCCGAAGCCCTGTCCGCCGGCACGGGCCTCGCACTCCCCCGCCGGGTCGCCGAGGTGTTCCGGCGGGTCCCCGCGCTCTCCGCGGTCCCGGCATACCTCGTGGGTGTGGGTGTGCGGCCCGAACGGGTCCGCCCGGCACGCGCGCACCGGGCACGCACCCGCCGCTGACCGACGCTGACCGACGGGGACTTCAGCCGAGTTCGCCGCTGAGCCTCCCGTGGCGGGCGGCGGAGTCCTCGTTCAGACCGCGGATCTCCACGTCCACGCCGTGGCGGGCGTACTTCGTCTCGATCGCGTCGAGGGCCGCGACGGTGGACGCATCCCAGACATGTGCCTCGGTGAGGTCGATGACGACCCGACGCACCGCCTCGGCGTCCCCCGCGTAGTCGAACTGCGTGGCGAGGTCGTTCGAGGAGGCGAACAGCAGCTCCCCGGTGACCCGGTAGACGCGTTCGTCGTCGGCGTCCGAGGAGTCGACCCGTTCGAGGCGGGTGAGGTGCGCGACCCGTCCGACGAAGAGCACTGAGGCGACGAGGACACCTGCGATGACGCCGTACGCGAGGTTCTCGGTGACCACCGTGACGACGACGGTGAGGACCATGACGGCGGTCTCCGACACCGGCATGCGGCTCAGGGTCGAGGGGCGAACCGAGTGCCAGTCGAAGGTGCGGAACGCCGCGACGCCGAGCACCGCGACGAGGGCCGCCATCGGGATCATCCCGAGGATCTCCCCGAGCGACAGGCACAGCACGAGGATGAAGACACCGGAGAAGAACGTCGAGATCCGGGTGCGGGCCCCGCCCTCCTTCACGTTCACGACCGTCTGCGCGATCATCGCGCATCCACCCATGCCGCCGAACGCGCCGACGACGAGGTTCGACAAGCCGAGGCCCCAGGCCTCCCGGCGCTTGTTCGAGTGGGTGTCCGTGAGGTCGTCGACGAGCTTCGCGGTCATGAGGGACTCCATCATGCCGACGAGGGCCATCGCGAGGGCGACGGGGAAGACGATCCGGAGGGTCTCGAGGTTCAGGGGGACGTCGGGCAGGAAGAGTGTCGGCAGGGAGTCCGGAAGTCCGCCGTCACCCCCGACGGTCGGGACCGTGAGACCGGCGAACACGGAGATCACGGTGAGGAGGACGACCGCGACGAGCGGTCCGGGCACCACGGTCGTGAGCTTCGGGAGGAACACGACGACGAGGATGCCGAGGACGACGAGCGGGTACACCGCCCAGGGGACGTGGAGCACGTGTTCGAGCTGCGAGAGCGCGATGAGGATCGCGAGGGCGTTGACGAATCCGACCATGACGGAGCGGGGGATGAACCGCATGAGCCGGGTGATCCCGAGGACGCCCATGAGGACCTGGAGGATCGCCATGAGGAGGACTGCGACGACGAGGTAGTCGAGCCCCTTCTCCCCCTGGGAGACGACGAGCGGTGCGGACACGAGCGCCACGGATCCCGCAGCACCCGAGGCCATCGCCGGTCGACCGCCGAGGAAGGCGATCGAGATCGCGAGGATCGCCGAGGTGAAGAGCCCCATCGCGACGGGCACCTGCGCGACGATCGAGAACGCGATCGACTCCGGGATGAGGGCGAGCGCGGTGATGAGACCGGCGAGCACCTCGGTCGTGAGTCGGCGCGGGGAACGCAATGCCTTCCGGACGGACCACGAGGAGTCCGCCTCGGGCGGGCCGGTGACGGGACGGGAGGCGGAGGGCACGGGCTGTGGGCCCGGCGCGGAGGCCGCGGGCGTGGAATCTGGCACGCATGAAACCTACCGCGGGCTCCGCTCGTGCAGAACCCACGCTCTCGGGCCCGCGCCGGACTCCTCCGCACGACGGAGCGCCCGCCGGACGGG
>NZ_BAAANO010000002.1:52075-57577 GCF_039529845.1 Brevibacterium samyangense
GCGCTCGTGGAGTGCGGTGCGGCGCCTCGGGAGTGGGAGGGGCCCGGTGCCGAGGACGCTGCTGTGGGGAGTCAGGCCTTCGGCAGTTCCTCCGCGGGGACGTCGCTCATGTCGACGCCGCGGGCCTTCTGGGCCTTCCGGAACTCCCGCTTGACCTCACGGCGGCGGGTGCGGAGGGCCTTGAGCCGACGGGCCTCGGAGCGCACCTGTTCCTTCGAGGGCTCGTGGTCGCGGATCCCGACCTGGAGGTCCTCGGGGATGTCGGGCAGCTGGTCCGCCATCGCCCGGATGCGGTGGCGGAGGATCTCGAGGCGCACGATCTTCGACAGGAAGTACATGCCGAGCAGGGCCGGCACGCTCATGAGGAAGAACATCGCATCGGAGAAGGCGATGACGGAGTCGAGGGACGCGGAGGCGCCGACGACGATCGCGAGGACCCACACGATCTGGAAGACCTTCTCGGCCCGGCGGGAGTCACCGAGCAGGTAACCGATCGCCTTCTGCCCGTAGTAGCCGTAGGACAGGAGGGTCGAGAACGCGAAGAGGACGACGCAGACGGTGAGCACGAACGGGAACCACGTGTCGTTCACCGTTGCGAAGGCCCGGCTCGTGAGGGCGACACCCTCCGCGGTCGACCCGTCACCGGCGTCGGCCGTGTACAGACCCGTCGTGATGATCGCGAGCGCGGTCAGGGTACAGATGAAGATCGAGTCGATGAGCGGTTCCCAGAGGGCGGTGAAGCCCTCGGTGGCCGGGTCGTGGGTCTTCACGGCCGAGTGCGCCATACCCGCACTGCCGACACCGGCGGCGTTCGAGAACAGGGCACGCTGGATACCGACGATCGCCACACCGATGATGCCGCCGGCCACACCCTCACCGGTGAACGCGCCCTGGAACATGAGGACGAACGCCTGGGGGATGTGAGTGAAGTTCACGAGGAGGATCGCGAACACGGACAGGAAGTAGACGATCGCCATGATCGGCGTGATCGCACCGGTCCATTCGGCGATCTTCTTGATGCCGCCGAGGATGACGGCACCGGCGAGCACCGCGTAGACGAGGCCGAGGAGCCAGAGCTTGTCCGCGAACCACGAGGACTCGCCGCCGGTCGCGGTGACGATCGCCGCCGCACCCTGGTTCGCCTGGAAGAGGTTGCCGGCACCGAACACGCCGACGACCGTGACGATCGCGTAGAACGCGCCCAGGAACCTGCCGAGCCGCGGGCGGCCGATCTCCGCGAGGCCGTCACGCAGGTAGTACATGGGGCCACCGGAGGTGGTGCCGTCGGCGTGGACCTTGCGGTACTTCACGCCCAGGGTCGCCTCGGCCATCTTCACGGACATCGCGAAGAAGCCGAAGATGATGATCCACAGCGCCGCTCCCGGGCCACCGATCGTGATCGCGACCGCGACACCCGCGATGTTGCCGAGCCCGACGGTGCCGGAGAGCTCGGTGGCGAGGGCCTGGAAGCTCGAGACCTCACCCGGGTCGGTCTTCCGGGTGAGCCGTCCTCGGATCACCTCGAAGGAGTGCTTGAGTCCGGTGATCGGCTGGAACCGCAGGTACACGGTGATGAAGACGGCGGCCGCCATGAGCCACACGACGATGAGCGGAACTCCGGTGCCGAGGACCGGCACCTCGAAGAACACGACGAGGGAGAGGAAGTTCGCGAACGGCGCGAACACGGTCTCGACTGCCTGGTCGAACCCCGAGGCCAGAACATCCACCTGGCCGACCTGGCCGGAGAGGGGCGCTGCGAGGGACTCTGCAGGAATATTCGATTGGAAGGGTGCTGTCTCGAGACGCATCTCGGGATACATAGATCACCTGGGCGCAAGGTTGCTTTACGGCCGAAAACTCGGTTCCGGCTCCGGCGCCACACATGAAACTAGCAAGTTGCTTTGTGATGGCCCAAGTCATACATCCCCGGGAAGCACCACTCCGCGGGCTTTCTGAGCGGCCCGGAAGGCCGCCCGGATGCGCTCGCGTTTCGCCCTCAGAGTGAGGATCCGCGAGCGTTCCCGCGCCACCTGTTCGGGGGTCGGTGCATGGTCACGGATCCCCACCCGCAGGTCCTCGGGAACGTCCTCGAGAACGCCGCCGTCGACCTTCGCGCGGTGCTTGAGGATCTCGTACCGCACGATCCTGGCCAGGAAATACGTACCGATGAGGTTGGGCACCGTCATGAGGAAGAGCATCGCGTCGGAGAACGCCATGACCGCATCGAGCGAGGCCGCGGCCCCGACCACGATCATGAGGACCCACACGACGTTGAACACCTGCTTGGCGAGCGGCGAGTTCCCGGTGAGATACCCGATCGCCTGCTGCCCGTAGTACGCGTACGAGAGAACGGTGGAGAAGGCGAACAACACCACACACACGGTCAGTAGTACGGGGAACCACGAGGTCACGGTTCCGAAGGCCTGCGCCGTGAGTGCGACACCCGCCGCGGTGGATCCGTCGCCGGAGTCCGCGGCGTAGAGGCCGGTCGTGACGATCGCGAGCGAGGTCATCGTACAGATGACGACGGAGTCGATGAGCGGTTCCCACAGGGCGGTGAACCCCTCGGTCGCGGGGTCCCGTGTCTTCACGGCCGAGTGCGCCATCCCGGCGGTCCCGATGCCACCACCGTTCGAGAACAGTGCACGCTGGATCCCGACGATCGCCACACCGATGATGCCACCGGTGATGCCCTCCCCCGTGAACGCACCCGCGAGGATGAGACCGATCGCATGAGGGATCTGCGTGACGTTCACCGCGAGGACCGCGAGCGTGCCGACGACGTAGAGAACGGCCATGAGCGGGGTGATCGCCGAGGTCCAGTCCGCGATCTTCGTGATGCCGCCGAGGATGACGAGAGCGGCGAGGGCGGCCATCACCAGTCCGATGAGCCAGAGCTTGTCCGCGAGCCACGAGGACTCCCCGCCGGTCGCGGTCACGAGGATCGCGGCACCCTGGTTCGCCTGGAAGAGGTTGCCGGCGCCGAAGACACCGATGAGCGTCGCGACGGCGTAGAACCCCGCGAGGAACCTCCCGGTGCGGGGACGCCCGATCTCCGCGAGTCCCTTCCGCAGGTAGTACATGGGCCCGCCGGCGGTCGTCCCGTCCGCGCGCACCTCGCGGTACTTCACGCCGAGGGTCGCCTCCGCCATCTTCATCGTCATCGCGAAGAACCCGAAGAGCACGATCCACAGCGCCGCCCCGGGTCCGCCGATGGTGATGGCGACCGCGACGCCCGCGATGTTGCCGAGTCCGACGGTGCCGGAGAGCTCGGTCGCGAGGGCCTGGAAACTCGACACCTCCCCCGGATCGGTCTTCCGGGTGAGCCGACCGCGGATCACCCGCACGGAGTGCCGGAGACCGGTGATCGGTTGGAACCGGAGGAAGACGGTGAGGAACACCGCGCCGCACATGAGCCACACGATGATGAGCGGGAGTTCGGTCCCGCCGATCGGGATGCCGAAGAAGACGATCGCGGAGAGCGCATCGGCGATCGGCGCGAAGAGCGAGTCGACCGCGGCGTCGACACCGCCGGCGAGAACGAGGGGATCGGCGGGGCCGGCGAACGCCGTGGGAGTGAGGTCGGTGAGGGGAGAGGGGACGAGGTGATCTGCGGTGGTCCGGAGATTCATGCGCTCGAACGTACGTGGATCGAAAGGGTGATCCACGTCACATATTCGAACATCCCTGACGGCGCTTGCGAGAACACGCGCCCCGACCCGGCTCTATAACGGAACGATAACGAAAGCCGCCCTGCAGCGAGCCCGCCCACGCCTATCCAACGGTTTCGCCCAGGGAAACCGAAACGATGTGCATCCCGCATAAGGGAAACCGAATCGGTTCCCCTCGGCGAATCCGTTGGAGTTCCGGCCGATCGCCCCGCACACACCCCGCACACAAGAAAGATCCCGGGGCATCTTCTGGATACCCCGGGATCCCGGTCGGTGCGCAAGGGGGGACTTGAACCCCCACGATGTTGCCATCACTGGCACCTGAAGCCAGCGCGTCTACCTATTCCGCCACTTGCGCAAGTAGCAGGAGACCACTTTACACAGCGCCCGCGCGCCCGGACAAACCCCAGGACACGCCCACCGGGAAGTGAGAGCGAAATCACCCATCACAGCCATTCGCCGGGAGAATGTCCCTCACTGGGTGTTCCCACAACGTGATCCGGCTACCGGGTGGTTAGCATGGAGTGCTGGCGGTCGGGCCGACCTGCGTACTCCGTGCGCCTGCACGACACCCGACCGACACGCGACGGAGCCTGCACACGGCACCGTCCGCGACCACCGATGGACCGAGTGAAGGAGGCGACGCATGGGCGTGATCGACCGCTTCGAGAAGAGTATCGAGCGTGTGGTGAACGGCGCGCTGGTCAAGGCCTTCCGCTCCCAGGTGGAACCCGTGGAACTCGCCGCAGCACTCCGCAAGGAAGCCGACACGCGAGCCGCCGTGGTCTCCCGTGGACGCGTCCTCACCGCGAACACCTATGTCTTCGAACTCTCCGCGAACGACTACGAGCGACTGGAACCGATCGCGGCCGAGCTCCTCCTCGACCTCCGGCAGGTCGTCGGGGACCACGCGGTCGAACAGGGGTACAGCTTCGTCGGCCCCGTCACCGTCACCTTCGAACAGGCGGACGACCTCGACACCGGGATGTACCGGGTGCGGGCCTCGACCAAACGACCCGACGGTTCCGCCGCCGCCCAACCGCCCAACCGCGGCGGGTACGACCCCGTTTCCCGCGCGAATCCGATCGTCCCCGAGGTCTACGCGCACCAGGCGCAGTCCACCCCCGGCGACAACGCCGACACCCCCTCCGACCACCTCCCCGTGAACCCCGCGCTCGGCGCCCCGCCGGTGTCCTCGAACCCGATGCCGGCCGCCGCTGCACCCTCCCCCGGCTCCTCTGCATCTCCAGCCGCAGGCTCCTCTGCATCCCCTGCCGCAGGCGCTTCCCACATGAATCCCCGCCGCGGCGCCCCGTCCCGCACCCGCCGTCACTACGCCGTCCGCCTCCACGGACAGACCCACCCGCTCGAGGAGGGGACGACGGTGTTCGGTCGTTCGTCCCAGGCCGCGGACATCGTCATCGACGACCCCGGCGCCTCCCGCCGCCACTTCACCATCACGATCGACGGCGACCGGGCAACGGCAACCGACCTCGACTCGACGAACGGGACGCTCCACGCCGGCCGCCGCATCACCACGATCGCCCTCACCGACGGGGTCGAACTCCTCGTCGGGGACACGCCGGTGACCTTCCGCGCCTACGAAATGGGAGGCCGATGAGCGAGTTCACCGTCATGCTGCTGCGGTTCGCGCTCGTCGCACTGCTGTGGCTCTTCGTCCTCGGGGTCGCCTCCGTCATCCGCCGTGACCTCTACGGCCCCCGCCGTACCCGCGCCGAACGTGCCGCCGCACGCCGCGCCTCGTCCTCGCGGACCCCCGCGCCCGAGGCGCCCCGCACCCCGGCGACACCCGTCGCCGCCGCGGCCGGCG
>NZ_BAAANO010000002.1:57596-104086 GCF_039529845.1 Brevibacterium samyangense
CCGCGTCCGCGGCCCCCGACGACCGCGCCCCCACCCGGGTACGGGTCACCGTCGGCCCGCTGCTCGGGCTCGAGGTGGCGCTCGGCACCTCGCCGATCACCCTCGGTCGGTCCGCGGACAACACGGTGGTCATCGACGACGACTACGCCTCGGGCCGTCACGCCCGCATCGTGCCCGACCTCGACGGCTGGGCACTCGAGGACCTCGGTTCCACGAACGGGACGTACGTCGGCGACGAACGGGTCACCGGGCGCATCCCGCTGCGGGTCGGTATGCCCGTGACCATCGGCCACACCACCCTGGAGCTTGCCGCGTGAGCGAAACACATCCGGTCCTGCGTTACGCCGCGAGGTCCCACACCGGCCTGACGAGGAAGAACAACCAGGACTCCGGTTTCGCCGGGCCCAACTTCCTCCTCATCGCCGACGGGATGGGCGGCCACGCCGGTGGCGACGTCGCCTCCGCGATCACGGTCGCGCGCCTGCAGGGCCTCGGTGACACCGGGGACAACCCGGATGCCCTCGACCTCCTGCGCTCCTCGATCCTCGACGCGAACGAACGGATCGCCCGCACCGTCGTCGACAACCGCGAACTCGCGGGAATGGGCACGACCGTCACCGCGCTCCTGCGCGACGGCAACCGCTTCGCCCTCGCCCACATCGGCGACTCCCGCGCGTACCTGTTGCGCGACGGCGTCCTCACCCAGGTCACGCACGACCACACCTTCGTCCAGCTCCTCGTCGACGAGGGCAGGATTACGCCCGAGGAGGCGGAGACCCACCCGCAGCGCTCGGTCGTCATGCGGGTGCTCGGCGACGTGGGGGCGTCCCCCGAACTCGACATGTCCTACCGCGAGGCGCGGATCGGCGACCGCTGGATGCTCTGCTCCGACGGACTCACCGGCTTCGCGTCGATGGACGACATCAAGGCGGCCCTCGAGGGCATCGAGGACCCCGGCGCCTGTGCCGACCGACTCGTCGACTACGCCCTCCAGGGCGGCGGCGCCGACAACGTCACCGTCGTCATCGGCGACGTCGTCGCAGCCCCGGACGACACCCCGTCCGCCACCGCCGAGGCGCTCCCCGGCACCGTCGACGGGTCCCCTTCCGACACCTCCGGGTCGGCCGACGCGGACACCGTGGAGTTCCAGAGCCCCGCCGGCTCCGCCGTCGGATCCGTGGCGATCAACCCCCAGTACGCACAGCTCGGCACCGCGGCGGTCGCGAGCGAACTCGTGCAGACCGGTCCCCACTCGATCGTCGAGGAGAACCTCACCGACACGACGGAGATGCCCGCGATCGGGTACGGATACCCCGGCGACGCGGTCGACGGTGCGCCCACCCAGCCGATGACGCAGGTGGAGGACGGGACCGATCCCCGCACCCTCGAGATCGCCCCGGGGACGCACTCCGCCACCGGTGCTTCCGGAGCGCCCGGCACGGCCGGCGACACACCGGGAACGCCCGCGGACGCCTCGGCCGGCCACGACTCCGAGGACGACCTCGCCTCGTGGGGCGAGGAGGACCTCACCCGGACGCGGAAGCGGCCGATCGTCGGCATCGTCGTGACCCTCGCGGTCGTCGCCGCCGTCGTCCTCGCCATCGGGCTGGGTTGGGCATTCGTCCGCAGTCAGTACTACGTCGCCGCGCACGAGGGGAACGTCGCGGTGTACCGCGGGATCCCGCAGGAGATCGGCCCGCTCGAGTTCTCCGAGATCGCGGAGACCACCGAGATCGAGGTCGACCGGCTCGGCACCTTCTCCCAGAGCCGCCTCGAGGAGACGATCCCCGCGGACTCGCGCGAAGCCGCCGACGACATCGTCGACACGCTCGGAGCGGAGGCCGCGCGCAATGCGGAGGCCGCCACCATCCAGGGCGGTGCCGCGGAGGTCGACCCGACCCCCGCGCCCACCCAGGGTGCCACCGGAGTACCGGCGGACCCGGGAGCGACCCGAGCACCGACCGATTCCGGGCCGTCGGCCCCGAACCCGACCTCCTCCGCGACGGCGCGGATGGGAGCCTGACATGAGCACCCTCACTCCGGTGGAAACGCCTCGCGGCACCCCGCCGGGCCCGCGGACGTACCGATCGGCGGAGCTCGGTCTTCTCGTCCTCGCCGTCGTCGCCTCGGCGGGCGCATACGCACTCGTGGGGCTCGGCGCGGAGGACACGGTCCCCGCGAACGTCTACGTGTACACCGCCTGGCTCTCGGTGCTCGCGGTCGCCCTCCACGTCCTCGTCCGCTGGCGGGCGAAGTACGCGGATCCCGTCATCGTGCCGATCGCCGTCCTGCTCAACGGTCTGGGACTCGCGATGATCTTCCGGATCGACCTCGCACTGTCCGACTCCGAGTCGACCTCGCAGGTCGCCGTCTCCCAGCTCACGTGGATGACGCTCGGGATGTTGCTGTGCGGACTCGTCGTCGTGTTCCTCCGCGATCACCGGATCCTCCGACGGTACGTCTTCACCGCCGGGCTCGCCGGTCTCGTCCTGCTCCTCCTGCCGATGGTGCCGGGGCTCGGCAAGACGATCAACGGGGCGAAGATCTGGATCGGCGTCGCCGGTTTCTCGTTCCAGCCCGGTGAGATCGCGAAGATCCTCATCGCGGTGTTCTTCGCCGGGTACCTCATCAACTACCGGGACCAGATGGTGCTCGCGGGCAAGCGGTTCCTCGGCATCCAGTGGCCCCGACTGCGGGACGTCGTCCTGCTCTTCGTCGTCGCCCTCGCCGCCGTGCTCATCCTCGTCATGGAGCGGGACCTCGGCACCTCGCTGCTGTACTTCGGCCTCTTCGTCGCGATGCTCTACATCGCGACCGGGGTGAAGTCGTGGATCCTCCTCGGACTCGGGATGTTCGCCGCGGCCGCCGTCGTCGCCACACTCACGTTCTCGCACGTGCAGCAGCGTGTCGACGGCTGGCTCCACGCGCTCACCCGTGAGGAGTTCGAGAAGTCCCCCGGCGGCTCCTACCAGCTCGTCCAGGGCATGTTCGGCATGGCCAACGGCGGCATCATGGGCACCGGGCTCGGTGAGGGGCGACCCGACGTCGTGCCGTACGCGAACTCGGACTTCATCTACGCCTCGCTCGGCGAGGAACTCGGCATGGTGGGGCTCTTCGTGATCCTCGTGCTCTACGTGCTCCTGTTCGAACGCGGGATGAAGACCGCCTCGGTCGTCCGGGACGGTTTCGGCACCCTGCTCGCCGCGGGTCTCACCTTCACCTTCGCCCTCCAGTGCTTCATCGTCATCGGCGGCGTCACCCGTGTCATCCCGCTCACCGGCCTCACGACACCGTTCCTCGCCGCCGGCGGTTCCTCGCTCGTGGCGAACTGGATCATCATCGGCATCCTCCTGCGGATCTCCGACAACGCCCGCCGTCCGCTCGAGGAGCTCGCCACCGGTGTCCTCACCGTCCCCTCGTCGCTGCGCGACCGCGAGGAGGCGGGCGGGACCTCGGCCCGTTCGTCCCTGGTGCACGACCCCGGAGGTGACCGCTGATGCGTAAAGCCCTCAAGCACGTGTCCGTCGTCGGACTCTCGATGTTCGCGCTCCTCTTCGGGTCCACCACGTGGATCCAGTACTTCAGCGCGGAGGACCTCAACGAGCACCCGCTCAATACACGTTCACTCCGTGAGGAGATCACGCGCCACCGGGGCCCGATCCTCGTCGACGGCACGCCCATCGCCCAGTCCGTCCCGGTGGACGACGATTACGAGTACCAGCGCGAGTACGGGGCCGAGGGGATGGATCCCGAGGTCTACGCCTCGCTCACCGGATTCTTCTCCGTCGTCGGCGGCACGCACGGCCTCGAGAGCACGGAGAACACGCTCCTCGCCGGCACCGACGACGCGCTGTTCCTCTCCCAGGTGTCGAGCTGGTTCACCGGCGAGCAGCCCATGGGCGCCGCGGTGTCCCTCACGATCGACCCGGCCGCCCAGCAGGCGGCCTGGGACGCGCTCGACGGCCAGAAGGGTGCCGTCGTCGCCCTCGACCCCAAGACCGGTGACGTCCTCGCGATGGTCTCGACACCGGGCTGGGATCCCAACGCCGTGGCCGTCCACGACCCCGCCGAGGCGAACGCCGCCTACCAGGACCTCGTCGCCGACGAGGACGACCCGCTCTACAACCGGGCGATCGGCGGCAACCTCTACCCGCCGGGTTCGACCTTCAAGCTCGTCACGGCCGCCGCCGCACTCGAGTCCGGTGACTACACCCCGGACTCGACGCTGCCGAGTCCGGCGACCCTCGACCTCCCGCAGACGAGCGCGACGATCTCGAACTCGAGCCGCACCGCGTGCGGGCCGAACGACGAGGTGGACCTCGCGACCTCGATCGAGATCTCCTGCAACACCTCGTTCGCGTGGCTCGGCATGGAGCTCGGGCCCGATGCGATGGCCGAGCAGGCCGAGAAGTTCGGATTCGGCGCGGACATGAGCATCCCGCTCGGTGTCACGCCCTCCCGGTTCCCCGAGGACACCGACGAACCGCAGCTCGCGCAGAGCGCGATCGGCCAGTTCGAGGTCCGGGCGACGCCCCTGCAGATGGCGATGGTCGCCTCGGCGATCGCGAACGGCGGGACGCTCATGACTCCCCAACTCGTCTCCGAGGTCCGCAACGCGCGGACGCTCTCGCTCCTCGAGGACCCGTCCCCGCGGGAGTTCTCGAAGCCGGTGAGCCCGGAGACCGCGCAGGCGCTCACCGACATGATGGTGTCGGTGACCGAGGACGGCACCGGTACCGCCGGTGCGATCGACGGCGTCGACGTCGCCGCGAAGACCGGAACCGCGCAGCACGCCGAGGGCGCCGCCCCGCACGCGTGGTTCACGTCCTTCGCCCCCGCGGACGACCCCCGGGTGGCGGTCGCCGTCGTCGTCGAGAGCGGTGGCAGTGCAGGAAACCAGGCTTCGGGCGGCCGTTCGGCCGGCCCGATCGCAAAGGCTGTGATGGAAGCGGTGATCGATCAGTGAGACCTGAGTCGGGAACGGTGCTGGGCAATCGGTACGAGCTCACCTCGCGGATCGCCACGGGCGGTATGGGCGAGGTCTGGAAGGGCCACGACACCGTGCTCACCCGGCAGATCGCCGCGAAGATCATGAAGGAGGAGTACCTCTCCGACCAGAACTTCCTCGCCCGCTTCCGGGCCGAGGCGCGCAGCATGGGTGCGGTGTCGGATCCCGGCATCGCGGCCGTGTACGACTACGGCGAGGAGAACGGCAGCCCGTACCTCGTCATGGAGTACGTGCCGGGAGAGGCCCTGTCGACGATCCTCGACCGTGACGGGGCGATGGACGAGGCACGGACCCTCGACATCGTCGCGCAGGCGGGTGCGGCACTCCACGCCGCCCACCGGGCCCACGTCGTGCACCGCGACGTGAAGCCCGGGAACATCCTCGTGACCCCCGACGGGCAGGTGAAACTCACCGACTTCGGGATCGCCCGCGTCGCCGACCAGGCACCGCTCACGAAGACCGGCCAGGTCATGGGCACCGCCCAGTACCTCGCGCCCGAACAGGCCACCGGCAAGGGTTCGACCGCCAAGTCCGACCTCTACTCGCTCGGCATCATCATGTACGAGGCCCTCGCCGGCGTCCGCCCCTTCACCGGGGAGTCGCAGGTCGAGATCGCGATCGCGCAGGTGAACCGCAAGCACCCGCCGCTGCCGGAGACGGTGAGCGAACCGGTGCGGCGCCTCGTCGACTGCATGCTCGAGAAGAAGCCGGAGAACCGTCCGGCCGACGGCGCAGCCCTCGCGAAGGCCTGCCGCTGCCTCATCGCCGGCGACGTCCGCGCGGCGGAGGCCGCGGTACCGCAGATGGTGGGGGAGACCCCGGCCACCGAGGCGCTCACCCAGGTCTTCGACCGGCCCGACGAGGCCACGACCCGCGTGATGAACCAACAGCCGCGGTCGATCTCCTCGGGACCGGCCGCCATGGGAGCCGCGGGCGCGGCCGGGGCCGCTGCGGCGCACGGCGACGCGGCGACGGGCGCGGTGGACCGCCAGGGAGCCTCGGACGTGGAGGAGAAGGAGAAGGCGCCGAAGGCGGCGGTCATCGCGATCGTGATCCTCGTGCTCGTCATCCTCGCCGGCATCGGCTGGATCCTGTGGCTGTTCCTCGGCCCGCGGGACGAGGGAGGCCCCGAGCCGACCCCGACCGTCACCGCCTCACCCACGGAATCGGAGACCGCGACCGAGGAACCGGAGACGGTCGAGATCGACCCCGACGACTACATCGGGTTGAGCGAGGGCTCCGCCGTCGCGAACATCGAGAACCTCGGCCTCGAGGCCCGCGTGGAGACCGTCGAATCGGATTCCTCCGTGGGCATCGTCGTCGACGTCCGGGAGGCAACGAACGGAGGGTACGAGTTCGCCGAGGGCGACACCGTCGTGCTCGAGGTCTCGGAAGGACCGGCCGAGGAGCCGGAACCCGAGCCGGAACCGACGTCCGAACCGGAGCCGGAACCCGAACCGGAACCGACCTCGGAGCCGGAGCCGGAGCCCACGCAGGAGCCGGAACCCGAACCGACCCAGGAGCCGGAGCCCACGCAGGAGCCGGAACCGACCACGAACCCCGGAGGCGGGGGAGGGAACGGCGGTGACTCGGGAGCCACCGGTGGCAACAACGGCAACGCCGGCGGTTCGGCCGACCGCGGATCCGGTGGCGGTCCGAACGCAGGGGCGGACCTCACGGACGCCGTGGAGTCCTACTTCGGAGCGGACGGGGCGGACGGCTGAACGCGGGAGACCGGCAGCCGGATGACCGCGTGCTTGTACCAACGACAGGAACGAGGGCGGGGAGCGGGATCGACCGCACCCCGGCCCGCGGAGGGAAACGATGACTGAACCACGCCTGCTGTCCGGGCGCTACGAAGTGCGCGCGCTGCTCGGCCGCGGCGGGATGGCGGAGGTCCACGAGGGCCTCGACACCCGCCTCGGTCGCAAGGTCGCGATCAAGCTTCTGCGCTCCGACCTCGCACGGGACCCCTCCTTCCACGCCCGCCTCAAGCGCGAGGCGCAGTCGGCCGCCGGACTCAACCACCCCGGCATCGTCGCGGTCTACGACTCCGGTGAACAGACCATGGAGGAGACAGGCGGATCCGAGGTCCACGTCCCCTTCATCGTCATGGAGTACGTCGAGGGCCGGACCCTCCGCGAGGTGCTCACCGAGCACGGCACGCTGTCCGTCCGGGAATCCCTCGACGTCATCGCGGGGGTGCTCGCACCGCTCGACTACAGCCACCGGCACGGGATCGTCCACCGCGACATCAAACCCGCGAACGTCATGCTCACTCCCGCGGGCGACATCAAGGTCATGGACTTCGGGATCGCCCGCGCGCTCGAGGACACCGGGTCGCTCACGCAGACCCAGTCGGTGGTCGGCACCGCGCAGTACCTGTCCCCGGAGCAGGCCCGCGGTGAGGTCGTCGATGCCCGGTCGGACCTGTACTCGACCGCGTGCATGCTCTACGAGCTCCTCACCGGCCGCCCGCCGTTCGTCGGGGACTCGCAGCTCGCGGTCGCCTACCAGCACGTCGGTGAGACCCCGAAGCCGCCGTCCGAGCTCAATCCCGAGGTGCCGCCGGCGGTCGATCGCCTGCTCGCACACGCTCTCGAGAAGGACCGTGGCATCCGCTACCAGGACGCCCACACCTTCCGCGAGGACGTCCTCGCGGCCCGGGACGGACGTCCCATGTCCATCGACGATCCCGAGGCCACGCGGATGCTCGGCGCCGTCCCCGGTGCGGAGCTCGCAGGTGCCGGCGCCGCCGGGGCTGCTGCTGCAGCGGCTGCGGGCGCCGGTGCGACGGCGAACGGCGACGGGCACGCCGAGGAGGCCGCGCCCGGTCTCATGACCGGCATGGTCACCGTGGTCGCGGACCCCGAGAAGGAGGCGAAGGAAGCCCGGAACGCCCGCAAGCGGCGCGGCTGGTACTGGGTGGGAGCGGCACTCATTGCCGTCATTCTCACCGGGATGGGCCTGTGGATCTACCAGATGTCCCAGCCGGACGAGGCCCCGACCTTCGCCCTCACGGACCTGAGCGAACGCACCGCGGACGATGCGGAGCAGTACCTCATCGACGTCGGGCTCACGGTCGATCGCGAGGAGATCGCGGACGACACCATTCCCGTCGGACTCGTCGTGAAGACGGACCCCGGCAGCGGTACACAGGTGGCCCAGGGGGACGTCGTCAAACTCTTCGTGTCGACCGGGCCGGATTCGGTCGACGTCCCCGAGGTCGCCGGCGAGACCGAGTCCCGGGCGCGGCAGCTCATCGGGGACGCGGGCCTCGTCGCGGGCTCGAACATCGAGGAGAACTCGCCTGACGTCGAGGCGGGACGCGTCCTCGAGACCCGGCCGGGTGCCGGCTCCACGCTCGCCACCGGATCGAACGTCGACCTCGTGCTGTCCTCCGGGCAGGTCGAGGTTCCGGACCTCGCCGGGCTCACCGGCGACGAGGCCTGCGCGAAGCTCGAGGAGGACGACTACCAGCTCGGCTGCACCGTGGAGACGTCCGTGACGCCGGACCACGAGGCCGGCAAGGTGTTCGAGCAGAGCACCGCGAGCGGCGACGCCGTCGACCAGGGCTCCACGGTCACCGTCACCGTCGCCGAGGCGCCGCCCACTCCGACACCGACGCCCACCCCGACGCCCACCCCGACGCCCACCCCGACGACACCCCCCGCCTCGCCGACGGGCCCGGGACTTCCCTCCATCGGCGGGGGAGCCGGGGACGGCGGCAACGGCAACGGGAACCAGGGCGGCGGGTTCGGACCCGGCAACGGTTCGCAGGGACAGAACCAGAGCTCCGACAGCTCGAGCGACGACGTCGAGGAGTTCGTTCGCGAGTACCTCGAGAACCGCGGGGACGAATGAGCGCGGCGTGAGCGTCTGCGCGGTGGCAGCGGTTTGAGCTCGCGGCAGTGAAACAACCCGTACGACCGAGCGCAAACCGCTGGAATCGCGGCGGTAAACGACGAAGCCCCGGCAGGATCACCTGCCGGGGCTTCTCGTCATTCACGGACGCTCACGCTCGGGATCGGCCCCGGCTCATCGAGACCCCGATTCCCGTCGGCTCCACCGTGGCCGACAGCACCGGTGCGGCTTCTCGGCAGCAGTTCAATCTCTGCTCTTGGCGTCAGAGTGTTGGATGCGCAAGGCGAAACCGTCGAGATCTCGATGCGCTTCGGCCGTCCACCATCGAGATCCCGGTGCACGTCGACCGCCTCGTCGAGACCGCGATTCCCTTCGACCACCTCGTCGAGACCGCGATTCCCGTCGGTCTCCTCGTCGAGATCGCGATTGATTGCGCGATCTCGCCGATTTCCAGCATTCAATCGCGACCCGAAGCCGGCGTTCCTCAGCCGATTGCGATTTCGGCGGGCGACACCGTTGCCACCGCAAACGTCAGCACCGGTTTGCTCTCTCGGCCGCAGTGCAAACTGCTGTATCGGCGTCAGAGTGGTGGAGAAAGCGCTCCGAAACGCCGGCACTCCTCAGCCGATTGCGATCTGAACGCCCCGACCCTGCCGGTCGCGTCGTCGAGAATCGGCTCCGGCGGCCGCTACCGTGACGTCAACGCTCAGTCACGCGCGATCCCGGCGGAGGCGATGGGGGAGCGGCCGCGGGCGGCGCGGGCCGCCTCGGGCATTCCGGCGGTCGCGAGGAAGTTGCCGAGCATGAGGTACCCGTCCTCGGTGAGGACGGACTCGGGGTGGAACTGGACCCCGGCGAGGGGCGCCTCGCGGTGCTGGACCGCCATGACGATCCCGTCGGCTGTCCGGGCGGTCACCTCGAAGACGTCCTCGGGCAGGGTGTCGTCGACGATCGCGAGCGAGTGGTACCGGGTGACGGTGAGCGGTGTCCGGCAGCCGTCGAAGATCCCGGAACCGGCGTGCTCGACGACGGACGTCTTCCCGTGCATGAGCGTCGGGGAGTGGGACACGGTCGCCCCGAACACCTCGCCGAGCGCCTGGTGGCCCAGGCACACGCCGAACAGCGGGAACCGCGCCTCGGCGGCCCAGCGGATGATCGCGGGACACACACCGGCATCGGCGGGTGCGCCCGGGCCGGGGGAGAGCAACACTCCGTCGAAGTCCGCGAGGTACTCCGGGATCTGCTCCTCGGTGATGTCGTCGTTGCGGATGACGGTGGTGTCCGCCCCGAGCTCGCGGAGGTAGCCGACGAGCGTGTAGACGAAGCTGTCGTAGTTGTCGACGACGAGGATCCGGGCCGACGATCCGGCGGAACCCGCGGGCGCCTCGGCCGACGTGGAGGGAGCAGGTGCGTTCTGCGAGGTCATGATGTGCTTTCCTGAACGGTCTCGACGCCGACCGTGGCGTCGTTGAAGGGCATGTACGGGGCGATGACGGGGAAGACGTACTCCATGAGGAGGTACACCGCCGCCGCCACGAGAACGAGCGAGATGAGCAGCTTGACCGGCCAGGGTCCCGGCAGGTGCCGCCAGAGGAATCCGTACATCAGGCGCCTCCTGCCTCTCCGACCTCGGCGTACGCGGGGGAGTCCGCGATCGCTGCGGGTGGGCCCTCGGAGGTCGGACGGAACTCGGTGAGCACGGAGTACGCGACATAGCGCTCGCGCGCGGAGAACATCGGGTTGCACGCGGTGAGTGTCATGATGCGGTCCTTGCCCTTGTACTCGGGGAGGGTCGGCAGCGGCGCGAGCACGTCGACCCGGTCGGGGGTGACGATGTCGAAATTGCGGAAGGTGTACGTGTAGAACCCGTCCACGGTCTGCACGACGAGTTCGTCCCCGGGCCGCAGTTCCGCGATCTGGTTGAGCGGCTTGCCGTAGGTGACGCGGTGCCCTGCCATCGCGAAGTTGCCGACCTCGCCGGGCATCGCGGAGTTCGGGTACCTGCCGAGCCCCATCCGGTTGAGCACCGGTTCGAGGGACACCCCCTCGGCGATCGTCCGGTAGTAGTCGTCGCCGAACCGCGGGATGTACATGATGCCGAAGGCACTGTTGAGGTCCGCCGGTTCCCCGACGACAGGCGTGTCCGGGTCCTCCGGCAGCTCGTTGCGCGGATTGTCGACCCACTGGGTCGCGAGTTCGGAGGCGAGGGTCTGGTTGTCGCGGTTCGCCTCGATGTCGGTCCACCACAACTGCCAGACGACGAAGAGGACGAGGACCAGTCCGGCGGTGATGCAGAGTTCACCGAAGCCGCGCACCGTCCCGCGGACGAAACCGAGCGGCTCGGGTTCGCGTGCGGCACGCCGCTCCCGGCGCGTACGTCGACTGCTGCGATGGCTCACGGTGCTGCGGGGTTCGTTCCGGCGCGCGGCACGGCGCGGGTGGTCGGGGCTCATCTCAGAGCACCTGTGCCACGGACACACCCGCGACCCCGTCGAACTCCTCGAGCGTGAAGGTGCCCTGCTGCACCTTCCACCCGAGCCCGAGGCGGTCCACGTACTGCTTGTACGTACTGATCTGCGGCGACGCCGCGAGCGCTGCATTCATAGCATTCACATCCCCCACGGCCGTCACGGTATAGGGCGGGGAGAAGACCTGCGAGTTCACACGCAGGGTGTTGCCCACGCACTGCACGGAACTCGTGCTCACGATCCGCTGCCCCTGCACCGCCATTCCGGTCGCTCCTCCGGCCCACAGCGCGTTCATCACCGCTTCGAGGTCCTGTTGGTGGATGAGGAGGTCGTTCGGGTTGATCCCCGGGTGCTCCTCGCGCGCGCTGCGCGGCGCGTCGTCGAGCGTGACCTCGACCCCGGGACCGGTGACCTCCGCGGCCGAGGCGGCACGGGCTGCCGAGTCCACGGCTCCTCGGGCCGATTCGACCTCCGAATCCTCGTCACCGGCCGCTTCCTGGAGGGATGCGACGGTGGCGCGGAGGTCCTCGACCTCCTGCTGCTTCGCATCGGCCTCCGCCGATCGCTGTTCGACGATGTCCGGCAGCGTGGACGCCTCGTTGCGCAGCTGGGTGCCGGAAGCCTCCCGTGCGGAGGTCGTCATGAGGGCGCCGCAGAGCACGAGGACGAGCACACTGGCGGCCCCGGAGAAGAATCCTCCGCGGGGTCGGGGTGCGCGATCGGCATGTCGGGCGGCATTCACCCTCCCGAGTGTATTCACCCACCCTGGGCGTTCGTGAAAGGTGAGTCACGTTGTCCGCGTAGAATTGCACGCGTTCAGACGTGTATTCCATGCTGAAGTGCTCACGCATAGTCCTTCTGTACTCCATCCGACGAGGAGCCTCCCTTGGCCGACTCCACCAAAGACACCGCAGACACCTCCGGGACCGACGACGTCACGTCGGCGAAGGACTCGGCGTCGGGCAAGGCCGCCACGGCGAAGAAGGCCGTCGAGGGCGCCGGCGCGAAGGCCACGAAGTCCGGCCCCAAGCGCACGAAGCGCAATGCCGACAGGACCGCCGCCCGTTCCGGTAATCCGGCCAAGCGCAGCACCGCCCGACAGAAGGCGACCTACACCTCCGCGGACGGTCAGCGCACCATCCGCCCGAACCCGCGGTGGTTCCTCCCGACCCTCATCGCGCTCCTCCTCGTCGGCCTCGCGTGGCTCGTCACCTTCTACATCTCCGGTGCCCGGTGGCCCGTGGAGGCGTGGGGCAACTGGAACCTCGTGGCGGGCTTCGCGTTCCTCGTCGGGGGCCTCGTGATGTCGACCAGATGGCGGTGACCGGGCGGGGGAGTACGCCCGCCGGTCGGGTCGATTTCCGGCTCCTCGCGGACGCTCCCCTGCCGGCGCGCCTCCTGGCGCTCTTCGGCGGACTCTTCCTCTTCGGGGTGTCCGCCGGTCTCATGATCGTCGCGTCCCTCGGCAATATGCCGTGGGACGTCCTGCACGAGGGCATCGCGCGGCATCTGCCCCTGTCGATCGGGACGATCGGCATCATCGTGTCGGTCCTGCTCCTGCTGCTGTGGATCCCGTTGCGGCAGAAGCCCGGGCTCGGCACGCTCTCGAACGCACTCCTCGTCGGTCTCTTCATCGATCTCACGATGCACTGGGTGCGCACCCCGCCCGAGCTCTGGCAGCAGATCCTCCTCATGCTCGGCGCGCTCCTCCTCAACGGCCTCGCGACCGTCCTCTACATCGCTCCCGACTTCGGCCCCGGCCCCCGTGACGGCCTCATGACCGGGCTCGTCACGCTCACCGGACGGCCGGTGTTCCTCGTCCGCACCTGCATCGAGATCGTCGTCATCGCGGTCGGGTGGCTGCTCGGCGGCAACTTCTTCATCGCCTCGGTCGTCTATGCGCTCGGGATCGGGCCGGTGACGCAGGTGTTCCTCCGTCTCGCGTACCGCCTCTGGGGTCCGAAACCGCACCCCCGCCGCGAGACCGTCGCCTGACACGAGTACCCTGCACACCCGCCAGAACGCACGCGCGCGCATACTCACCACAACGTCCCCGGACCACGGGAATGTCCTGGGGGTTCGAGTACAGAACAGCTGCCTCCAGCCAGCATTCCAGGACCCGAATCAAAAGGTCCCCAGACTTCGAAAACGTCCCAGCGGTCCCCGTACAAAACCGCACCCTCGGACGGCGGATCCAGTGCCTCCAGCACTTTGAGCCCCGTACAACGGCGTGAAGTGCTGCCGAGAGCGCACGCCGCTGCCGACGACGGCAGAGCACTCCGCGCGCGAGGACTACCCGCTTGAGGACTGCGTGAGCCAAGGACCTGGCGCCGCCGTGACACGAATGAAGGGAAACCGCGAACGCGCTCGGGCGTGTCTCGGCCGAAACGCCCCGATCTCACGCACTCGCCACCGCGATCACCCCCTCTCACCCGCAGATTCACACCCGACGAGAGTTATCCACAGTTGTCCACAAGTACTGAATGTTCTCCACACGGAATCCGCCCACATTCAGGGGACGCACGTTCTTCACAGGCTGTGGATATTTCCGTGGATGACAAGTGACCTGGGGAAAGACAGGTGTGTAAGTTTTCCACCTTGTGGACAAAGTGTGTGGATAACCGTGGGTGCTCTCTGTGGAGAACCACTGCCGCCCGTCCACAGATGCCCCCTGCACTGCTGTGCACACCCGTGACCCGCTAGCACATGCGCCCCGATACATCACGCATATGGCCCGGCTCACAACACCTCCGTGGTCGCATAGCGGCACGTCGTAAACACGCCCTCTGGGCACAGGACATGCCCGGGCGCGCGGGCTCCTACCGTGAGAACGTGCGGATCCGGCGCCGGGTTCGCACCGATCGTCCGGATCGCACCGATCACGCCGCTCGCACAGCACGGAACCACCGACACCACCGGAACCACCGACGCCCTCGGACCGGCAGCACCACTCCGGCGGCAACACCCGGCGACACCACTCCGGCGCCACACGACAAGAGGCACACGATGTCACTCGAGTTCGACGACCCCCGTCATCCACTCGCGGATACCCCTCCCTCCCGGCCACCGCGACGACGATCCCACCGCGCACATCGGCTCAAAAGCGCACCGACGCCGCTCGAGTGCACGTTCGGCACCGAGGTGCACTTCGAGGGAGGCATCGTCGCCTTCGTCGAGCACACCGGACCGGCACTGCCCTCCGACCACACCTCGGGCTCGCGGCGGGAGGCACAGACCTTCCTCGTCGTCGTCCGCAACGATGCGGACGAACCCTTCGACGCCTCGGCCGCGGAGATCGAACGGGTCACCGTCCTCGGCGCGGACGGTGAGCGGGAGTTCTGCGAGGACGTGTACGACGACATGAATGGATGGGACGGCGCCGCGTTCGGCACGATCCCGCCCGGGCGCACGCAGGCGTGCGCGGTCGCGTATCAGCTGCCGGCGACCGCGGATCCGCTCACCCTGTCGCTCCGTTTCACCCCGGACCTCCTGCTCCACGAGTGCGTGGTCGTCTCTCACCGGCTCTGACCCCACTGCCTCTGACCCCACCGGCCCGATGACAACGAGTCGACGGGACCGGCGGCAACACCGGTCCCGGGCCCGTTCGCGGTGCCGAGGCACTGCGATCACGGGCCGCGCGGCGAACCCCCAGGCCCCACCAGCGAACCCACCGGCCCCGCCGGCTCGCCCACCGGTTCCCACCGATCTCCCCCGGGAATCCCACCGGAATACAGCGGTTCGGTCATGTCGGACACCTGTTGAGACAGAAATCGGCGGCCTCGTGACCGCCCCGGTCGCCGCCGCTCCTCCGGTGGTGTTCTGGAACGGTCGAATCGGTCTCCCGGATGCCGCACGGACGCGGCACGCGCCCGGGGCCCGGGTACCGATCGAGGAAAGGAATCGATCATGTCCCGCCGCAAGGGTCCGGTCGGGCCCGCCGACGAGCATCTCCTCGAGTGTCTGGAGTGCGGTCGTCGCTTCCGACATCTCACGTCCCATCTACGCATCTCGCACGACATGGGCCCGGTCGAGTACCGCCGTGAGCACGGCCTGCCCGACACCGTCCCGCTCGTGAGTCCGAAGATCCGGGAGAGCATCAGTGAACGCATGCGCACTCCCGAACACCTCGCCAAACTCGCCGAGGCGCGGGCCCAGTACCGCAGACCGGCCCGCCCGCCCCTCACCACCGACGACGAGGTCGCCGGGTCGATGCCGCCGTGGACCGACATCGCGGAATGGACGCAGGCCGCCCGTGCACTCATCGACGCGGGTGTGCGGACGAAGGCGTCTCTCGCGCGACTGTACGGGGTGAGCCCGGCGGCGGTGAGCCACCGGCTCCGGCGGTACCCGGCGGACGGCGACTACGAGCCCTGCCACATGGACGGCTGCACGTCCCCGGCGTACACGCGCGGCTACTGCACCGCCCACTACCAGCAGGTGAACCGCGCGGAGAAGGCCGAACGCAGACGGACCACGGTGACCGGTCTCCACGGGAACCGCCGCGGCGGTCCGCGCGGCCATCGTCCGGGCGGGGGAGGACACCTCACCGCCGCCTGATCCGCGGGTACCTGCGGGTGTCGTCGACGACGCAGGAGAGGGGAGCGGGGGCGTGTGCTCGAAACGCGCCGAACGCGCTTTTCGAGCACAAGTCTCCTTGACCGATCACGTGGTTCGATCCTGAAGAAAACTCCTTGTGAACGTGGGTGGTCACCCGTTCACGGGGCCCGATTTCCGTGATCGCATGGAGAGGCACCGAAAAGTACGACTTCCGGCACACCGTTACCGAGGAGCCGCATCCGATGCCTCGGCAGACCCCGCCCCACGCCCGCACGTCCGCGCATCCCACCGCCGTTCGGGGAACCGGAACAACACCGAAGTCCACACCCAAGCCCACACCGAAGCCCACCCCGGGCCGCCGCACGGCCGATCGCCGCACCGCCGTCCTCCGCTCGCGCCTGCGCAAGACCCGCTCGCTCCTACCGCGGGCGTCCGACTACGCCTCGGCGCACCGCACGTGGAAGGGCGACGTCCTCGCGGGCATCACGGTCGGGATCGTGGCGCTGCCGCTGGCCCTCGCATTCGCGGTGAGTTCGGGCATGCCCCCGGAGGCCGGGCTCGTCACCTCGGTCGTCGCCGGGTTCGTCGCTGCGGTGATCCTCCTCCAGCAGGTGCCCGACGCCCTCGGGGTGGAGGAGACGACCCGCTCGAATCCCGCTCTCGCCGCGTTCGAGTCCTTCTCCCTCGTCGACGTGCCCGAGGTGGCGTGGGCCCTCGGAGCGGCCAGTCTCGTCGCCGCGATCATGGTGCTCGCGCCCCTACTGCATCCCTCGCTCCCCGGCTCGATCATCGGGATCGTCGTCGTCACGGTCGCCGCGGGCGTGCTCGGTGCTCCGCTCGTGCCGATCGGCGACCTCCCCGCGTCCCTGCCCGCACCCTCGTTCCCGCACGTCGACCTCGGGACGCTCGGCGCGCTGCTCGGGCCCGCGTGCGCCGTCGCGACCCTCGCCTCCATCGAGTCGCTGCTGTCCGCCCGGGTGGCCTCCCGCCTCTCGGACGCCGCGCCGTACCACGGGGACCGCGAACTCGTCGGGCAGGGACTCGCCTCGGTCGCCTCGGGCTTCTTCTCGGGGATGCCGACCACCGGCGCCTTCGCCCGCACCGCGGTGAACGTGCGGGCCGGGGCACGCAGCCGGATCTCCGCGATCGTGCACGCACTCTTCCTGCTCGTCATCGTCTACGTGTGCGCGCCGATCGTCTCCCACGTCCCGGTCGCGGCCCTCGCCGGCGTTCTCCTCGTCACCGCCGTGCGGATGGTCTCCCCGAGCACGGTGCGCGCGGTATTCACGGCCTCCCGCGGTGATGCGTGGGTCTTCGTCCTCACGGCGCTCGTGACGATCTCGGTCGACATCGTCGTCGCGGTGCTCTTCGGTGTGCTCCTCGCCGCGATCCTCGCGCTCCGGTCCCTGTCCCGCCTGTCCTGGACCTCACGCGTCCCGCTGCCGGGGGAGCCGGTGGACGGAGACGAACGGATCGCGCTCTACCGCATCGACGGCGTGCTGTTCTTCGGCGCGGGGGACAGGATCCTCGGGGAGATCGGTCGTGCCGGCGGGATCTCGGTCGTCGTCGTGCGCCTCGGTGACCTCGGACTGCTCGATTCGAGCGGGGCCCGCGTCATCGCGGAGCTCGTCACGAGCCTCGAGAAACAGGACATCACCGTCCTCGTCGAGGGCATCCAGGTGCGCCACCGGCAGGTCGCGCACTGCGCGGGCGTCATCGCCTCGCTGCGGCACCGGAAGCACGTGTTCACGGACCTCGACGCGGCGATCGAGCACGCCCGCGATCACGTCGCCCGGGAGCGTGTGGCCGCCTGAACGGCCGTGTGGCCGACCCCCGGCCGGGCTCGGATCCGCCTCCCGGCCGGGCTCGCCGGGGCGGCACCGGGCTCTCGGGTCCGCCGAGGCGCCCCACGGCTCGGATGGATCCGTCGCCTCGGACCGACCCGTCGCCTCAGTCCGTCAGCCCCCGGCCTGCCGGCGGGCCCTCCGGCGGCGATCCGCCGCCGCCCACGGGACGAACACGCACCCGAGCACGAAACCGGTGACCAGCCCGCCGAGGTGCGACTCCCAGGAGATCCCCGGGCTGAGGAAGCCGTACGCGGCGTTGAGGGCGACGAACACGAGGACGCCGCCGATGTTGCGGTCGAGCGCCCGGCTCGGCACGAGGAGGAGCCCGACGAGGGCGAACACCGCACCGGAGGCGCCCACGTGCATGACCCACCAGTCCGGCGAGACCGGGTCGGCAAGCAGCCACACGGCCAGGGAACCGCCGATCGCGCCGAGCACGTAGAGCACCGCGAACCGCCAGTGCCCGATCGCGCGTTCGACGAAGCCACCGAAGAAGACGACGCCCATCATGTTGAACACGAGGTGCCACGGGGAGGGCATCGCGTGGACGAGGGCCACGGTGGCCGCTCTCCACGGTTCCACCGCGGCGAACGCCGGCACGAAAGCCAGGCGGCCCTGGACGTCCGCGAACGGTACCCACTGCAGCGCCCAGACGAGCACGGTCACCGCGAGCACCACGAGGCTCACCGGGGCGTGCGCCAACACCCCGCCGGTGAACCATCCCCGGCGCTGCCGGGCCCCGGAACGCCGAGGCGCCCCGCCGGACCCGGCGGGATGCCGGGTGCCGTGGGGCGCCTCGGGAACGGAAGAGTCGTCGGACGGTTCCGTCATGATCTCGTGCGGCCTGCGCTCTCTCAGGCCTTCGGGAGGACCTCGACGGTCTCGATGACGAGGGGCTCCTTCGGGCGGTCCATCATGCCGGTCGGGGCGGCCTCGAGGGCGTCGACGACCTTCTTGGACTCGTCGTCGGCGACCTCACCGAAGATCGTGTGCTTGCCGTTGAGCCACGGGGTGGGAACGGTGGTGATGAAGAACTGCGAACCGTTGGTGCCGCGGCCCATCTGGATGCCGGCGTTCGCCATCGCGAGGATGTACGGACGATCGAACTGGAGCTCCGGGTGGATCTCGTCGTCGAAGACGTATCCCGGGCCGCCGGTGCCGGTGCCGAGCGGGCAACCGCCCTGGATCATGAACTGCGGGATGATGCGGTGGAAGCCGAGGCCGTTGTAGAACGGGCGGGTCACCTTCTCCTTGGTCTGCGGGTCGATGAACTCGCGGGAGCCCTCGGCGAGCTCGACGAAGTTGGCGACGGTCTTCGGCGCGTGGTTGCCGAAGACGTTGAGGGTGATGTCACCCTTGTTGGTGTGCAGGACGACCTGCTGCGTTGCGATACTCATGACCCCCATTCTTCCACGGGGGAGTCAGGAACACCGCAGGAGCCCGGAGGGGACCGCGGTCGCCCCTTGCCCCTAGACTGGGACGGAACCGACCGTGGTGACGCCGCACACGTTGCGACGCCCCGCCGGCCGTGCGGGAGCACAGCCCACCCGGGAGCACAGCACCCGGGTGCAGCGCCCACCCGGGTGCGCGGTCCGCGGTCGACCGAACGCAAGTCCACGACCTCATGGAGGGTGACATGTTCTTCACGAAGACAGAGAAAGCGCAGCCCGCACAGTCCGCGCCCGCCAAGGAGATCCTCGCCGAGGTGCAGGACGTCGTCCAGGCGGTCTCCAAGGCCGTCCGGTCCGGTTCCGCGTCCGCCCTCGAGGCGTCGGGTCCGCTGCTCGAGCGCGCGAACGCCGCCGTCGGAGCGGGGACCGCCGCAGCCGCTCCGAAGGTCAAGGAAGCATCCGACTACCTGCGCACCGTGGCGGACCAGGTGCGCCCCCGTCTGGAGGAGAAAGTGCACGAACTCGAGGGCCGGATCCAGGAACTGAGCGAGAAGGCCGCTCCGCAGATCGACGCCGCCCGCGCCGGAGCCGGTGCAGCTGCTGCCGGTGCCGCCGCTCGCCTGTCGTCCGCGGAGACCCCGGAGTTCGTCAACAACCTCGCCACCCGCGTCACCGGGGACACCGCGATCGTCGACAAGGCCAAGGAGGCCCTCGTGAAGGCGGGCGACTCCGTGGCGCACGCCGCCGAGAACGCCGCACCCGTCGCGGCCGCTGCTCCGGCCGCCGCCCTCGCGATGCCGGCGAAGAAGAAGGGCTTCGGCTTCGGGAAGACCACCGCGCTCGTGCTCGGCGTCGCGGGCCTCGCCGGCATCGGCTACTTCGTCTTCAAGAAGCTCCAGCCGGTCGACGACCCGTGGTCGACCCCGCTGCCGGGCAACCGTCCCGCGGACGCCCGCCCCGTCGGCTCGACCCCGGCTTCGAAGGCGAGCCAGCTGACCGGCACCGAGCCCAAGGTCACGGACGCCCCGGTGCCCGCCGCCAAGCTCGACGCCGCCGAGGACTCCGCGGCTGACCCCGAGTCCGGCACCGAGTCCTCCGAGGGCTCGAAGGCCTGAGGTCCTCCCCGGAGGCCCCATCTGAGGCCGAGGCACCCCGCCTCCCACACTTCTGAAGAGGTAAACGAAACGCTTGGCATTCCGCGGAATGCCAAGCGTTTCGTTTACCCTCCACGAATCCATTGGCGAGAGCCGGTGCCGGGCCCCTGGGCCGGCCGATCGGACGGCTCCGCACGAATCGCCGGGAGGCACCTCTTCCCCGCCGCCACGAACACCGCAAGACTGGTGCCATGGCCGTCATCGAGAACTCGAAGATCACCGTCGTCGGCGCCGGGAGCGTCGGCTCGTCCGTCGCGTATGCCGCGCTCATCCGCGGGGCCGCGCGCACCGTCGCCCTCTACGACATCAACGCGCCCCGTGCCGAGGCCGAGGTCCTCGACCTCGCGCACGGCACGATGTTCACCGGCTCCTCCTCGATCATCGGGGGAGCGGACCTCTCGGCCGTCGAGGGCTCCCACGTCGTCATCGTCACCGCCGGCGCGAAACAGAACCCCGGCCAGACCCGCCTCGAGCTCATCGGCACGAACGCCCGGATCTTCGACACGATGATCCCGCAACTCGTCGAGGCCGCCCCGAACGCGGTGTTCGTCATCGTCACGAACCCCTGTGACGTCCTCACGATGCGCGCGGTCCGCCGGACGGGACTCGCCCCGGAACGCCTCTTCGCCTCGGGCACGGTGCTCGACACCTCCCGCCTCCGCTGGCTGCTCGCGGCCCGCACCGGAGTCGCCGCCCGCTCCATCCACGCGCACATCGTCGGCGAGCACGGCGACACGGAGTTCGCCCTGTGGTCGAGCGCCACGATCGGTCCCGTGGCGCTCCAGGACTGGCGCAGGCCGGGCCACGAGCCCATCACCCGCGCCCACATGCAGGAACTCACCGACGACGTCCGGAACGCCGCCTACCGCGTCATCGAGGGCAAGGGGGCGACGAACTACGCGATCGGCCTCTCGGCCGTGCGCATCGCCGAGGCGGTCCTCCGTGACGAGAACGCCGTCCTCCCCGTGTCGACGGTCCTCGACGACTTCCACGGCATCTCCGGAGTAGCACTCTCCGTACCGTCGATCGTCAACGCCTCGGGTGCCTTCCCGGTCCGGGAGACCCCCTTCGATGCGGAGGAACTCGAGCTTCTCCGCTCGTCCGCCGAGGCCCTTCGGGAGGTCGACGCGTCGCTTCCGGAGTGATGCAGATCACACACTGAGCCGAGGCGCCCGCCCGGCTCCGCCGATCCCCCTCCTCGACGAAGAGGTGAGGGACCTTCGGTCGCCGGTGGGCGCCTCGGCGTTCGGGGGAGGGGCAGATCCCTCAGGGCGAGGGCATGCCGCCGTTCGCATTGACCGTCTCACCGATGACGTAGCTCGACTCCGCCGAGGTGAGGAAGACGAAGGCGGGTGCCATCTCGGTCGGCTGACCGGCGCGGCCGAGAGGCGTCTGCTTGCCGAACTCGGGGAGCGCTTCCTTCGGCTGGCCGTCGGACACCTGCAGCGGCGTCCAGACCGGGCCGGGAGCCACGCCGTTCACGCGGATGCCCTTGGGTGCGAGCTGCTGTCCGAGACCCTTCGTGAAGTTGTTGATCGCCGCCTTCGTCGACGCGTAGTCGAGGAGGTGCGTCGAGGGCTGGTACGCCTGGATCGAGGTCGTGTTCACGATCGTGGATCCCGGCGGCATGTGGGGGATCGCCGCCTGGCAGATGCGGAACATCGCGATGATATTCGTCTCGTAGGTGTCGACGATCTGCTCGTCGGGCAGGTCCGCGATGTCCTCGACCGCGATCTGCCGGCCGGCGTTGTTCACGAGCGCGTCGAGTCCACCGAGCGCCTCGACCGTCTTCGCGACGAGGTCCACGCACACCTCGCGAGAGCTGAGGTCGCCGGGGAAGAGGAATGCCTTCCGACCGGCCTCCTCGACGAGCGTCTTGATCTCCTGCGCGTCCTCCTCCTCGGCGGGGAGGTAGGAGAGTGCCACGTCAGCGCCCTCCCGGGCGAAAGCGATGGCGACGGCCGCACCGATCCCGGAGTCCGCGCCGGTGATGAGTGCCTTGCGCCCCTCGAGGCGCCCCGTCCCGCGGTAGCTCGTCTCACCGCGATCGGCCTGCGGGGCGAGCTCCTGGTCGAGTCCGGGTTCGGGCTGGTCCTGGATCGGGGGAGAGATGTCGGGGAATCGGGTGACCGGGTTCTGGAAGGTGAGCTGATCTGTCATTCCTGTCCTCCTCGTTCACTTGCACTGCTGGTCGGCCCCCGGTACCTGAACGGTCCCGGTTCGTTCGCCGGTGGGAATCCACCGGGGACGGCTCAGTCCGGCGGTTCGCCCGCGGCGCCGTGGACGTGCTCGGTGTCCTCGCTCGCCCGCTCCTGCAGGGCGTTGTGCACCGCCTGCAGAGCGGTGTTCACCGTGAGTGCGACGATCCGTTCGGTGTCATCGGTGGAGAGCTCGTGAAGACTCGCCTCGGTGTTCCCGTTCGCGGTCACCGCGATCCAGGTCGTGCCGGGTTCCTCGCCCTCCTGGGGCTCGGGACCGCCGGACCCCGTCGTCGCGACCGCGTACTCGACTCCCATGCGCTCCGCGACGGTTTCCGCCATGACACGTGCGGCTTCCTCGGTGACGACAGGGCCCTCCGGAACACCGAGGATCCGGAACTTCGTCTCCGGTCGATAGGCGACGACGGAGCCGGCGAACCAGTCCGACGACTCCGGGACCGCTGCGAGCGTCGTGGAGATCTGCCCGCCGGTGAGCGATTCGGCCACCGCGAGGGATTCCCCGCGCCGCGAGAGGATCGCGCCGATGGATTCCGCGAGCTGGGAACTCAGGGTCTCGATGCTGCCGATGTCGAGTCCGCCGTCACGACCAGTCTGCGGGCCCGCGGAGAACTCGGTCCGGGTGCGTGTCGTGTCTTCGGCACTCAGGGGTTTCTGCTGGTCTGATCCTGCTGGGACAGTCACGTTCTTCACCCTCTCTGTGCGAGACCCCTCCGCGTGGACCCGGGAACGGGAAACTCCGGAGGGAGCGACATGACTCCACCCCACCAGAATTGACTGGGCCCTTCAAGGCCCAGGCGAGAGAAAGCGCTGCTTTCCCTGCGGTCGTTCAGGATCGATTTCGAACGGAGCGAGGGATCCGGAGAACCACCACACGAAGTGGTTTCACGTGAAACGGGAGCCGCCGGCGTTTCACGTGAAACGGTCCCGCGCACAGCCTCGCAGAAGCCGGAAGAAGCGCCTTCGGGGCGGAGGAAGAAACACCGCGGGAGCAGCAGGCGGCCTCGCATCGGCACACCACCCCGACAACGAAGAAGTCCCGACCGGAACACCGGTCGGGACTCTCATTCTGTGGAGGTAAGGGGACTCGAACCCCTAACCCCCTGCTTGCAAAGCAGGTGCGCTACCAATTGCGCCATACCCCCGTATGCGTGTGTGTACCGCGTTCAGGATCCGGAGCGTTCACTCGATCCGGTCCGTGTACCGCGACCATTCCCGGTGTCCGCGCTGCCGCTTGGAGCGAAGTCCGAACAGGACTCCCACCGCTGCGACCACGAGGCCGATCGGGGCGAACCATCTTTTCACGAATCTCTCCGTTCCACATGGTTCTGTGGGCCTAAGAGGACTTGAACCTCTGACCTCTTCGTTATCAGCGAAGCGCTCTAACCGCCTGAGCTATAGGCCCGTATGTGCTCCCCGTTCGGCTTCCACCGATCAGGCGAACGAGAAATAACTATAGCCTCACGTCCACGCCTCCGCAAAACCGGAATCGGCCGTTTCCGGGAAGTGTGACGCACTCGACTCCGAGCCCCTGATCTGCACGCGATCCGGTCCCCTGGAGCGAGGAGCCCGAGGTGCCGTCCCCGCCCGAGGACAAGGCACCTCGGGCGGGGGCGGAGCCCTCAGACGAGGCGGGTCTGCAGTGCTGCGGCAATCTCCCGGGCCCGGGCCCGGGCCTCGTCGACGTCCGCGCCGCGCGCGAGCGCCACGGCCACGCGGCGCTTGCCGTCGACCGTGGGCTTGCCGAACAGACGCACCTGCGCCGTCGGCACCGCGAGCGCGTCCTGGAGGCCGGCGAACTCCGGCACACCCGTGCCCTCCGCGAGCACCGCGCACGAGGCGGCCGCACCCTGACCGACCGCGTCACCGCCGATGGTCGCCGGCTGCGGCACCGGCAACCCGAGCACCGCGCGTGCGTGAAGACCGAACTCGGAGACGTCCTGCGAGACGAGCGTGACGAGCCCGGTGTCGTGCGGGCGCGGGGACACCTCGGAGAAGAGCACCTCCTCACCGACGACGAAGAGCTCGACACCGAACAGTCCCCAACCGCCGAGTGCATCGGTGACGGTGCGGGCGACGTCCTGCGCGCGTTCGAGAGCGAGATCGCTCATCGGCGCGGACTGCCACGACTCCCGGTAATCGCCGTCGACCTGGATGTGACCGACCGGCGGGCAGAACACGGTGCCGGACACGGAGCGGACCGTGAGCATCGTGATCTCGTAGTCGAACTCGACGAAGCCCTCGACGATGCACCGGACGGCAGCACCCTCGCTCGCCGCGGCCCGCGCACCCTTCTGGGCGTAGTCCCAGGCCTTCTCGATGTCCTCGGCGGTCTTCACCGTCGACTGTCCCTTGCCCGAGGATGACATGACGGGCTTGACGACGCACGGGATCCCCACGGCCTCGACCGCGGCCCGCATCTCCTCGAGTGACTCGACGAACCGGTACGGCGAGGTCGGCAGCCCGAGCTCCTCGGCCGCGAGACGGCGGATTCCCTCACGGTCCATCGTGAGCTGTGTGGCCCGCGCGGTCGGGACCACCCGCACGTTCCCGGCGGCCTCGACCTCCGCGAGGACCTCGGTCGCGATGGCCTCGATCTCGGGCACGATGACGTCCGGCTGCTCGAGCTCGATGACCTTCCGCAGCGCCTCGGCGTCGAGCATCGACACCACGTGGAACCGGTGGGCGACCTGCATGGCCGGCGCGTTCTCGTAGCGGTCGACGCCGATGACCTCCGCGCCGAGGCGCTGGAGTTCGATTGCGACCTCCTTGCCCAGCTCACCGCAACCGAGCAGCATGACACGTGTGGCACCGGAGGACAGCGGGGTGCCGAGGGTTCCTGGTTCGAAGCTCATGAGCCCAGTTTCCCACAGGCGGCCCGCCGCCCCTCCCGCGCCCCGCGCCACTGCGCGCGGGAGCCGCCGGGAGTCGCACAGACGCAACCGGNGGGCCGGGGGACGCCGGGCGGGATGCCCGGACGGAGGTCAGTCGTCGGTGAGCGTGAGGTGGAGGCCACCCACGATCGCCGAACCGATGTTGTAGAGCACCGCGAAGAGCGTGGCGAGTGCGGTCATGAGCACCATGTTGATGACACCCACGACGAGCGACACGAAGAACACGTTGCCGAGGCTCACGAAGCCGAGCAGTTCCTCCGCGCTCTCGGTGCCGGCGATCTCACCGAGAGTCGTCTGGACCTCACCGAGAACGCCGGTCGCCTGCAGCACGAGCCACACGACGATCGAGCCGACGACGGTGACGATGCAGATCGCGAGCGACATGAGCGCCGCCATCTTCGCGACCGACCAGGGATCGATCGAGGAGACCTGCAGCTTGACGGTACGCGGACCCTTCTTCTGGGCCGTCTTCCCGAGGCCCATCTTCACGCCGCCCGAGGTCGCCCGGACCGCGTTGTTCATGACATCGGCCGCGCCGCCGAGCTTCGCCTTCGCGGAGGCGGACTGCGGAGCGGAACCCTGCTTCGCCGATCCCGCGGACGCGCCCGCGGACGGAGCCGAGGTGGGCGCTGCCGGAGCGGACGGCCCGGAACCCGTCCGTGCCGTCGGCCGATCCCCGCTCACACGGGGCTGGGCCTTCGTGGGCGCGGAGTCCGTCGTGGGCTTCGGCCCCGAACCGGTGGTCGGCGTGGTCTGTGCGCCCGAGGGCTTCGTGCCGGTCTTCGCGCCGGCGGAGTCCTTGTTCGCTCCTCCACCGGTCTTCGGATCCTGGCCCGAGCTCTGGCCCGACGACGACGTGGAAGGACCACCTGCGGTGAGTCGGGTACCTCCGGACGACGCCCGGATCACCTTCGTCGCGGGCTTCTGCTCGTTCTCACTCACTCTTGTTCGTCACCTTCGGTCTCGACCACACCGGTAGCGGTCTCGGTCTGCGCGGTGGGTTCCTCCGAGCTCTCGGACGTCTCGGACGTCAGGGGCGCCTCGGGGGAATCGACCGGAGTGGCGCTCTCCTCGTCCTCGGACAGTTCGTCCTCGGAGGTCTCCGGCCCGCGGGTTACGGCAATGATACGGTCGCCCTTCCCGGGCTTGGCAAATACGACGCCCATGGTGTTGCGTCCCTTCGCCGGCACCTCGTCGATGACGGATCGGACGACCTTCCCCTTCTCCATCACGACGAGCACCTCCTCACCCTCGCGCACGATGAGACCACCTGCAAGGTCGCCACGCTGCTCGGTCACCTTCGCGACCTTGATGCCGTAGCCACCACGGCCCTGGAGCCGGTACTCCCCGATCGGGGTGCGCTTCGCGTAGCCGCCCTCGGTCACGACGAAGACGTACGTGTCCGGGTGCATGACGTCCATCGTGAGGAGCTGGTCCTCGTCCTTGAACTTCATGCCGGTGACGCCCGAGGTGGCACGTCCGGTGGGGCGGATCGTCTCGTCGTCCGCGGCGAAGCGGATCGACATGCCGCTGCGGGAGATGAGGAGGAGATGGTCCTCCGAGCCCACGAGTCGCGCCGAGACGAGCTCGTCGGGCTTGCCGTCGGCCATCTCGCGGAGGTTGATCGCGATGACGCCGCCGGTGCGGTTCGAGTCGTACTCGGTCAGGCGCGTCTTCTTCACGAGGCCGCTCTTCGTCGCGAGCATGAGGTACTCGGCCGCCTCGTAGTCCTTCACCGAGAGCACCTGGGCGATCTCCTCGCCCGGCTGCAGCGCGAGCAGGTTCGCGACGTGCTGACCCTTCGCGTCCCGCGAGCCCTCGGGGATGTCGTACCCCTTGGCGCGGTACACCCGGCCGGTGTTCGTGAAGAACAGCAACCAGTTGTGGGTCGAGGTGACGAAGAAGTGTTCGACGACGTCGTCGCCGCGCAGCTTGGCTCCCGCGATGCCCTTGCCGCCGCGGTGCTGTGCGCGGTACTGGGCGGTCTGGGTGCGCTTCGCGTACCCGCCACGGGTGATGGTGACGACGACCTCCTCCTCGGGGATGAGGTCCTCCATCGACACGTCCCCGTCGAATCCGGCGAGGATCCGGGTGCGGCGGTCGTCGCCGTAGCGGTCGACGATCTCGTCGAGCTCCTCGGAGACGATCTCCCGCTGCCGGGCCGGGGTCTCGAGGATGTGGTGGTAGTCCTTGATGAGTTCCTCGATGCGCGTGGCCTCCTCCTCGATCCGGAGGCGCTCGAGCGCTGCGAGGCGGCGCAGCTGGAGGTCGAGGATCGCGTTCGCCTGGATCTCGTCGACACCGAGGAGTTCCATGAGGCCGGTCCGTGCCTCGTCGGAGTTCGGCGACCGCCGGATGAGGGCGATGACCTCGTCGAGCGCTCCGAGCGCGCGGAGGTATCCGCGCAGGATGTGTGCGCGCTCCTCGGCCTTGCGCAGGCGGAAGGTGGTGCGTCGCACGATGACCTCGACCTGGTGCTTGACCCACAGGCGGAGGAAGGAGTCGAGCGGCAGGGTGCGCGGCACGTTGTCGACGAGCGCGAGCATGTTCGCCGAGAAGTTCGACTGCAGATCGGTGTGCTTGTAGAGGTTGTTGAGCACGACCTTCGCCACGGCATCGCGCTTGAGCACGATGACGAGACGCTGACCGGTACGACCCGAGGACTCGTCACGGAGGTCGGCGATGCCGGCGACCTTGCCGTCCTTGACGTAGCCGGCGATCTTCGAGGCGAGCGAGTCCGGGTTCACCATGTACGGCAGTTCGGTGACGACGAGGCAGGTACGACCCTGGATCTCCTCGACCTCGACGACCGCGCGCTGGGTGACCGAACCGCGGCCGGTGCGGTACATGTCCTCGATGCCCTTGCGCCCGAGGATCGTCGCGCCACCGGGGAAGTCCGGTCCCTTGATGATCCCGAGGAGCGCCTCGAAGCCCTCCTCGCGGCTGGCGTCGGGGTGGCTGAGCAGCCACTGGGCGCCCGCGGCGACCTCCCGCAGGTTGTGCGGCGGGATGTTCGTCGCCATGCCCACCGCGATACCGGCGGAACCGTTCACGAGGAGGTTCGGGATCCGCGAGGGCAGGTAGACGGGCTCCTGGTTCTTGCCGTCGTAGTTGTCCTGGAAGTCGACGGTCTCCTCTTCGATGTCACGCACCATCTCGAGTGCGAGCGGAGCCATCTTGCACTCGGTGTATCGCGGTGCCGCGGCCCCGTCGTCACCGGCGGACCCGAAGTTGCCCTGACCGGCGATGAGCGGGTACCGCATGGCCCACGGTTGCACGAGGCGCACGAGGGCGTCGTAGATCGCGGAGTCGCCGTGCGGGTGGTACTGGCCCATGACGTCACCGACGACGCGCGAGCACTTGTTGAACCCGCGGTCGGGCCGGTACCCGCCGTCGTACATCGCGTAGAGCACGCGGCGGTGCACCGGCTTGAGTCCGTCACGGACGTCGGGCAGTGCACGCCCCACGATGACGCTCATCGCGTAGTCGAGGTACGACCTCTGCATCTCGCTGTTGAGATCGACCTGCTGGATGCGCTGGGCGAGGACGCCGGACATCGGCTCCTCCGCCATGTTCTCTTCTGGAATGTTCGTTTCGTCGGCCACTTCGGAAAGTGCTCCTCGTGAGTCTGGGCGCGGGCCGGCCGGTGGGCGCGGCCGCACGGTGCAGTGCGTTCTTCGGCAGTGCGTCCGGGGACGTCGTCAGGTACGGATCCGGTGTCGGAAGAGCGTCCTCAGATGTCGAGGAACCGCACGTCCTTCGCGTTCTCCTGGATGAACTTGCGGCGGGACTCGACGTCCTCGCCCATGAGCACCGAGAAGACCTCGTCGGCGATGATCGCGTCGTCGAGCGTGACCTGCTTGAGCAGACGGTGCTCCGGGTTCATGGTGGTGTCCCAGAGCTCCGAGTAGTTCATCTCGCCCAGACCCTTGTACCGCTGGATACCGGCTTCCTTCGGCAGGCGCTTGCCGTTCGCCTTCCCCTCCTTGAGGAGTGCGTCGCGCTCGGCGTCGGAGTACGCGTAGTCGTGGGGCTGGTTGCTCCACTTGAGGCGGTACAGCGGGGGCGTCGCGAGGTACACGTAGCCGTGTTCGATGAGCGGCTTCATGTACCGGAAGATGAGCGTGAGCAGCAGGGTCGCGATGTGCTGGCCGTCGACGTCCGCATCCGCCATGAGGATGATCTTGTGGTACCGGAGCTTCGACTCGTCGAACTCCTCACCGATCCCCGTGCCGAACGCGGTGATGAGCGCCTGCACCTCGTTGTTGCCGAGAGCCCGGTCGAGGCGGGCCTTCTCCACGTTGAGGATCTTGCCGCGCAGCGGGAGGATCGCCTGGTGGATGGCGTCGCGGCCCTGCACCGCGGAACCTCCTGCGGAGTCGCCCTCGACGATGAAGATCTCGGAGAGGCTCGGGTCCTTCGACTGGCAGTCCCGGAGCTTGCCGGGCATGCCCGAGCTCTCGAGCAGCCCCTTGCGGCGGGTGGCCTCACGGGCCTTCCGGGCTGCCATCCGGGCGGTCGCCGCCTGGATGGCCTTGCGGATGACCTCCTTCGCCTGTGCCGGATTGGCCTCCAGCCAGTGACCGAACTCGTCGCGCACGACGCGCTGGACGAAGGTCTTCGCCTCGGAGTTGCCGAGCTTCGTCTTCGTCTGCCCCTCGAACTGCGGTTCGCCGAGCTTCACGCTGATGACGGCGGTGAGGCCCTCGCGGACGTCGTCACCGGTGAGGTTCGGGTCCTTCTCCTTGAGCAGCTTCTGCTCGCGCGCGTAGCTGTTCATGAGGCTCGTGAGCGCGGTGCGGAAGCCCTCCTCGTGGGTACCGCCCTCGTGGGTGTTCACCGCGTTCGCGTAGGTGTGCACCGATTCCGAGTACGCGGTCGTCCACTGCATCGCGAGTTCGACCGCGATCATCTGGTCCTTGTCCTCGGCCTCGAAGGCGATGACGTCCTCGTGGACGACCTCGACCTTCTTCGCGGAGTTGAGGTAGTTGACGTAGTCGAGCAGACCGTTCTCGTACAGGTACGTGACCGAGCGGGTCTTCACGGCCTTCGGGGCGTCGTCGTCGGTGACCTCGATGCTGTCGTCGAGCGCGTCGAGGTCCTCGACCGGACGCTCATCGGTGAGGGAGATCGTGAGGCCCTTGTTGAGGAACGCGGTCTGCTGGAACCGTGCCCGGAGGGTCTCGTAGTTGAAGTCGGTGGTCTCGAAGATGAGGTCGTCCGGCCAGAAGGTGATCGTCGTGCCGGTACGGTCCGTCGCCTCGCCCTTGACGACCTCGCCGGTCGGGGCGCCGCGGCGGAAGCTCTGCCGCCACACGTGGCCGTCGCGGTGGACCTCGGCGTCGAGGCGCACCGACAGTGCATTCACGACCGAGGAGCCGACGCCGTGGAGACCGCCGGAGACCGCGTACCCGCCGCCGCCGAACTTGCCGCCGGCGTGGAGCACGGTGAGGACGACCTGAAGGGTGGACACGCCCTCGGTCGGGTGGAGGTCGACGGGGATACCGCGACCGTTGTCGACGACGCGCACCGCGCCGTCCTCGAGGATCGTCACGTCGATGGTGTCGCAGTAGCCGGCCATCGCCTCGTCGACGGAGTTGTCGACGATCTCCCAGACGAGGTGGTGGAGACCGCGTTCCGTCGTGGACCCGATGTACATGCCCGGCCGTTTGCGGACGGCCTCGAGGCCCTCGAGGACCGTGATGTCGCCGGCGTCGTAACCGTGTTCGACCTTGCCCGGTCCCACGTTCTCCGCCCCTGCGAGTTCACCGCCGGCGGCCTCGGTACCGGTGGTCTCGATGCCGTCGGCCGCGCTCCCGACGGGTGCGGTGCCGTGTTCCGGTCCCTCGTTCTCTGGACTCAAACCGGGTCTCCTTGTCGATGGACGATTCCACCCGGAATTCTACCGCCTCGCGACTCTCCGATCCCTCTGAGACGCGCATGCGGCCGGTTTTTCCGTGTTTTCGGGGTGGAACACGAGTATCCACTCGTCCGCCGGGGTCCCGAACGCTCCTGTGGGCGTTCTGATGACCGCCCGGTACGAACGCCTCACCCGTAGGTGTCGCGGGGGCCCCGCCCGCCGACGCTGCGGCGTCCCTTCTTCCACGACTTCTGGATCGGACCGAGGATCTCGAGCGTCTCGACCACGCGCGATCCGAGTTCGCGTTCGAGCCGGTCGAGCAGGGCGACCTGCATGATCCGCAGCTGCGTCGCCCACGTCGTCGAGGAGGCCCGCACCACGAGCACGGGGGGTTCGAACTTCTCGCACGTGCAGTGCGCGGCGACGTCCTCCCCGACGAGCTCGCTCCACCGACCGATGACCGAACCGACGTCGAGCGAGGTGCCCCAGCCATGCGACTTCTTCACGAGGTCCATCGACGCACCGAGCAGTTGCGGATCCCGAGGGTCGTCCCGCGACCCCGAGTACACGGGCTCGACCGCGGTTCCGGCACCGAGCGCGATGTTCCGGTCCGGTCCCCGGTACACGGGCCGGAACTCCGTCTCCGCCATGCGGCGCACCCGGTCGAGCGCCTCGAGTTCCGCGAGCGGCACCTCGGCGTTCCCCGGTTCGGCCGGCGGGTGTGTCATTCCTCCACCCGCCCGTCCGCCGAGGCGCCACCGGGCTCCCCGACGTCCGGCCCCTCCGCCGGTGCCACCGGGGGCTCCGTGGTGCCGGGGACCTCCCCGGCTCCGGTGAGTGCTTCGAGATCGACGACCGCACCGGAGAGCTCCGGTGGGATGTCACCGGCGACGGCTGCGGTGATGAGGACCTGTTCGGCCTCCTCGACCTTCTGCGCGAGACGGCGGCGGCGCCCGGAGTCGAGTTCGGCGAAGACGTCGTCGAGGACGAGGACCGGTTGATCCGCCGGGTCGAGGGAACCTGCACGGAGGAGTTCCCAGCCCGCGAGCTGGAGCGCGAGGGCGAGGGACCAGCTCTCGCCGTGCGAGGCGTAGCCCTTCGCCGGTGTCGCGCCGATCGACAGGAGGACGTCGTCGCGCTGCGGCCCGACGAGGGTGAGACCGCGGTCGATCTCCGGCCTGCGGCGGGAACGGAGCGCCTCGACGACGAGGGATTCGGTCTCGGCCACCGCGGTGGGCGCCTCGACGTCCACCGCGGAGTAGTCGATGCGGGAGGAGTACTCCGCGCCGACGTCCCGGCGGGCGGCGCGGGCGTCGGCCGCGATGTACGCGAAGGACTCGACGAGGGGCTCGCGGAGGTCGCGAAGCAGACGGAGCCGCCCGGTGACGAGCTGGGCCGCGGCCTGGGCGAACGCGACGTCCCAGATCTCGAGAGTGGACTCGAGTCCCGGATTCGGTTCCGCGCGCAGGCTCTTGAGCAGCGCGTTCCGCTGTCGCAGTGCGCGGTCGAGGTCCGCGATGACTCCCGCCATCCGCGGGGACCGTGCGACGAGGAGGGTGTCGAGGTAGTCCCGGCGATCGGCCGGATCGCCCTTGACGAGCGAGAGGTCCTCCGGAGCGAAGACGACGCACGGCAGCAGCCCGAGCAGTTCCCGCGTGCGTACCGGGCTGCGGTTGATGCGTGCCCGGTTCGCGCCCTTCGCGCGGATCGTCACCTCGACGGTGACGTGTCGGGAGCCGCGGTGGGCCTTCGCGGAGACGACCGCCTCGGACGCGGAGGTGCGCACGAGCGGGAGGTCCTGCGACACCCGGTGCGAGCGCAGCTGAGAGAGGTACCCGATCGCCTCGACGAGGTTCGTCTTCCCCCACCCGTTGGGAGCGACGAAGGTCGTGATGCCCGGCTCGAGACTCAGATCGAGCGAGGTGTACGAGCGGTAATCACGCAGTGCGAGCTGCGAAACCCACATCAGAACCTGATGATCGGCATGAGCAGATAGCGGTACGAGGGGTCGTACTCGCCGTCGATCTCCTGCTGGCCGGTGAGGACGACCGGCTTCTTCGGTTCGGTGAGCGAGAAGCGGCAGTAGGGCTCGTCGATCGCGGCGAGGCCCTCGGAGATGAAGTGGGGGTTGAAGCCCGTGACGATGTCGCCGCCGACGAGTGCGACGGGGAGGGACTCGGTCGCCTGGGCGTCGTCACCGGCGCCGGCACGGAGCACGAGCGCACCCTCGGTGAACTCGAACTTGATCGGGGTGTTGCGCTCGGCGACGAGGGACACGCGGCGCACGGCCTCCCGGAGGGCTGCGGTCTCCACGACCGCGCTGATCGTCGCCTCCTTGGGGAACAAGGACCGCACCTTCGGGTAGTCGCCCTCGACGAGGAGGGACGTCGTCACCCGACCGTTCGAGGAGAACGCGAGCATCTCCTTGCCGCCGGACTCCGCGAGGGAGATCTGCACGTCCCCACCCATCGACCGGGCGGCGTCGGAGAGGGTCTTGCCACGCACGAGCGCATTCACGGAGATGTCGGGGCGGACGGGGTTCCACAGGAACTCCCGGACCGCGAGGCGGTACCGGTCGGTGGCGAGGAGCGTCACGGTGTTGCCCTCGATCTCGACCCGGACGCTCGTGAGGATCGGCACGGTCTCGTCCTTCGAGGTCGCGATGCTCACCTGGGCGACCGAGTGCTGGAACGCCGAGGAGGAGACGACACCGGTGGGCTCGGGGACGACGGGGAGGCTGGGGTACTCCTCGACCGGCATGGTCATGAGTGAGAACCGGGAGGAACCGCACGTGAGGTCGACCTTCGCACCGTTGAGCTCGAGGACGACCGGCTGGTTCGGGAGGGCCTTGGAGATCTCGGCGAGGAGCTTGCCGGAGACGAGGAAGGTACCGGGGGTCTCCACCTCGGCGGCGATCTCCGCCCGCGAGGAGACCTCGTAGTCGAACACCGCGAGGCGAACGGTCCCGCCGGCCTCGGCCGTCACGAGGATGCCGGTGAGAACGGGAACGGCCGGGCGCTGCGGGAGGCTCTTCGTCGTCCAGGTGACCGCTTCGGCCAGCACATCGCGTTCGACTTTGAACTTCACGGTGGTTTCGGCGTTCACGGCTCTCCTGCGGGGTCGGCGACGGGCTCCGGCTTGAAGAACTTTATACCCCTGTGATCCGGCGCGCCGAATTGCAAAGACGTGCAGAACGTGATCCGAGGACACCTCACGTTCTCATGCGGAGACGGGAGGACGAAAGGCTCCGGAAGGACCACCGTGACCGGGTGTTCGAATACGGGCAGGCCCGAGGAAACGCGCGTTCGGTAAACCGAACACCCCTCGACCTCGATGCCTTCCGGCAATGAGCGGCGCGGCCCTTTTCGCCTCCTTGAAGGATTCAGCAGTAGTAGTAGCCCCTGTGGATCCTGTGGACAACCACTCTACTTCCCAGGAATACCGCGGCCAAGTGGTTCCGGCGACCGGTGGACGGAGTGTGCACCCGCTCCAGGACGCCCGTGGAGGCCTGTGCACCCGATTCCCCGGGATTCACATGCGTCCACATGCCCCGTGAATGATGTTCATTCAGGCGCCAACAGTTTCCACCCGGTTACGCACAGGTTTGTCCACAGCCGTGGATAACTCGAATCAGAGCCGATGCTGTTGTTTGATGCGGTTTGTCAGTTCCGTGACCTGCGTGAAGAGCGCCCGTCGCTCGGCCATCTGCGTTCGAATCTTCTTGTTCGCGTGCATGACCGTCGTGTGGTCGCGTCCTCCGAACTCCTGCCCGATCTTCGGCAGGGAGAGGTCCGTGAGTTCACGGCACAGGTACATCGCGATCTGCCGGGCGGTCGTGAGCGTCCGGGAGCGGCTGGACCCCCGGAGGTCGTCGAGGGTGAGATGGAAGTAGGAGGCGGTCTGCCCCATGATGTCCGCCGCCGTGATCTCCGGGGTGTCCTCGTGGGTGATGAAGTCCCGGAGCACGGTCTCTGCGAGCCCGACCTCGATCGGCTGGTTGTTGAGGTTCGCGAACGCGGTGACGCGGATGAGCGCTCCCTCGAGTTCGCGGATGTTCGAGGACACGCGGGACGCGATGTACTCGAGGACGTCGTCCGGGACCCGGAGGTTCTCGCCGGCGGCCTTGTTCCGCAGGATCGCGAAACGCGTTTCGAGATCCGGCGGCTGGACGTCCGTGAGCAGTCCCCACTCGAACCGGGAGCGCAGACGTTCCTCGAAGCCCTTGAGCATCTTCGGCGGCTGATCGGACGTGATGACGACCTGCTTGTGCTCGTTGTGGAGCGCATTGAAGGTGTGGAAGAACTCGTCGACCGTCGCGTCCTTGCCCTGGAGGAACTGGATGTCGTCGATCATGAGGATGTCGACCTCGCGGTAACGGCGCTGGAACGCGGGGCGGAGCGAGTTCGAGGTCGTCGAGCTGCCGATCGTGTTGATGAAGTCGTTGACGAACTCCTCGCTCGACACGTACTTCACGCTGATGTTCGGGTACAGCTGCGAGGCGTAGTGGCCGATCGCGTGGAGCAGGTGCGTCTTCCCCAGACCCGAGTCCCCGTAGATGAAGAGCGGGTTGTACGCCTTCGCCGGCTGCTCGGCGACCGCGAAGGCCGCGGCGTGCGCGAAGCGGTTCGAGGCACCGATGACGAAGGTGTCGAAGGTGTAGCGGGGATTGAGCTCGTCGAGACCGCGCCCGGTCTGGGCCCGCGCCGCCGGTTCCTCCCGCACCGTCGGGACCGGTCCGGTCCGCACCGGGACCGAGGCGCCCTGAGGCTGGGCGGGCAAGGGTTCCGCCGCGGGCACCGGCGGGGCGGGGGCCGGCGTAGCGGCCTCGGGGCCGGGCACGTGCGGTCGGGGATCGAGCGCGGGTTCGGGCGCCTCGGGCCGGGGGGCGCGGGCAGCCGCGGACGTGTGGGGGTCCGAGACGGACAGGGGGACCTCGAGGTCCGGTTCGACGGCGATCGCGAAGGTGACGTCCTGGCCGAGAGCGGCGGAGAACTCGCGGGAGAGCGGGCCCCGGAGGTTCTTCTCGAAGGTGCTCCGGGTGAGCTCGTCCCGGACCGAGAGGACGACGAGGTTCCCGCCGACGAGCGCCTTCGGCACCGCGAGCGAGAGGAACCCCTTCTGATGAGCGTTGATACCCGGGTCGTTCTGCAGCTGCGCCAGAACGGTCCGCCACAACTCCATGAGTTCTGTCTGCTCGTCGCTCACTCGTTCTCCTCCACAGTCTCTCCGTGCGGCGGGTTCACCCACAGTGTGGATAATCCGCGAACAGCATCCACATAGTTTTCCACAGTTTGTGGAGCGATGCGACGAGAGGCCCGGATTCATCCACACGTGTGCATGTGGATTGTGGAAAACACATGTGTGTAGTTTGTGGATCCTCGATCCACAGTGAGGTGTGGACGGCCTGTGGGTGGGGTGTGGACCGCACGCGATCCCCGAGATGGCGCGGGAGAGTGGCCCTCGTCCCATTTGACCGGGCAGGCGCGGGACGTCTAGGATTGAGTGTCCTGTGTTGCGGGTCCGCAAGCGTTTGAACGTTGCATGCGTCGCATCCACGCCGCCCCTGAGAGTTCCTCGCCGAGGATTCTCCGAGGCACCTTCCGTGGGATGTGACTGTGAGACGGAGCTTCCCCGGGGTCTTGAGGCACAGGTCCCGCGCGAACCGTTCGTTCCTCGACGAGCGTTCCGCGCAGCGCAACCTGAAGCCCGGCCCTGTTGCTCGGTCCTCGTGATCGGAGCAGAGGTCGAAGCAACGGACGTGGTGACGGCAACAGCCGTCCGACAACGACTACCGACGGAGATCGAAGTGACCAAGCGTACTTTCCAGCCCAACAACCGCCGCCGCGCGAAGACCCACGGCTTCCGCCTCCGCATGCGGACCCGCGCCGGCCGCGCGATCCTCGCTGCACGCCGCCGCAAGGGCCGCGCTGAGCTCTCTGCCTGATCGTGCTGCCCGGTAGGAACCGGATCCGGCATCCGGAGGACTTCCGCCGGGTGTTCCGCACCGGCCGCAAGGTCGGTTCGCGCGAACTGGTTCTCCACCATCTGCGGACGAACGACGAATCCCACGCCCCCGGCGTGGGTTTTGTCGTCTCCAAGGCCGTCGGCAATGCGGTGGTCCGCAACCGCGTGAAGCGGCGCCTGCGGGAGATCCTCCACGCGCGCCTCGACTGCCTCGAACCCGCGGAACGCATCGTCGTCCGGGCGCTGCCGGCCGCAGCCGGAGCGAGTTTCGCGGAACTCGAGAAGGTCGTCGACCGCTCGCTGCGGATCGCCCGGGATCCTGCGAAGAAGCCCGCCCGTGCGCGCCGGTGAGGACACCCCGAGTTCCCTCCCGCCCGCCCCGTCCTCCGCGACGGAACGGGTGTGGTGGGCACTGCGGTTGGCGCCTCGGATGCCCTTCGTGTGGTTCATGCGTGCCTACCGCAGGTTGATCTCCCCTCTCTACGGGGAGGTTTGCCGGTACTATCCGAGCTGCTCGAAGTACGCCCTCGACGCCTTCGAGGTGAAGGGTGCGGTCCGTGGCACCCTTCTCACCGTCTGGCGCCTGCTCCGCTGCAATCCCTTCTCCCCCGGAGGCGTCGACCACGTCCCGGGCTCGCTCATGGACCGCCGCAGCGCCGAACTGCGGTCCCGCGGGATCATCGGCGATCCGAGCGCCGAACCACTTCACCGACCGACCACCCGACGTACTCCGTGACAACCGCCGCCCCCGCGCTCGCCTCGGCGCAGTGCTCCTCGCCCGTGGCTCCGGGCCCGATGCCCCGGGGTGGCAGAATGTACCGGGATACGCACACGACGACCGCTGTGACCCTGCGGTCAAGGAGAGACTGAATGGGCTTCCTCGACACGATTCTCATGCCACTGCAATGGGTGGTGGCATGGATCCTGGCGATCTTCCACACTCTGTTCACCACGATCGGCATGGACCCCGCCGGTGGGTGGACCTGGGTGGCGTCGATCGCCGGCCTCACGGTCGTCGTCCGCGCCGTCCTCATCCCGCTGTTCGTCTACCAGATCAAGGCGCAGCGGAAGATGCAGTTGATCCAGCCGGACATCCAGCGGCTGCAGGCGAAGTACAAGGGCAAGAAGGACCAGTTCTCGCGCCAGGCAATGGCCGAGGAACAGATGGCGCTCTTCAAGAAGCACGGAACGAACCCGTGGGCCTCCTGCCTGCCGCTCCTCGTGCAGATGCCCATCTTCCTCTCGCTGTACCGGGTCATCTTCAACATGCAGGGCATCGCCCTCGGGAACATCGAGCCGATCGGTGGTTTGACCCAGGCGCTCGCGCACCAGGCGGAGGAGGCGTCGATCTTCGGTGTCGCGTTCTCCTCGACGTTCCTCACGAGCGGTGGTCTCACCGAGGGCTGGGACATCAAGATCCTCACCGCGGTGATGATCATCGCGATGGGCCTCATGCAGTTCTTCGTGCAGAAGCAGATGATGTCGAAGAACATGTCCGAGGCCGCCATGAACAACCCGTTCATGCAGCAGCAGAAGATGTTGCTCTACATCATGCCGATCGTGTTCGCCGTCGGTGGCGTCTACTTCCCGGTCGGTGTGCTCGTCTACTGGGTGGTCTCCAACGCGTGGACCTTCGTCCAGCAGGGCATCGTCATCCGCAACATGCCGGCACCCGGTTCCAAGGCCGAGAAGGAGCTCATGGAACGCCGTGCGCGCAAGGGCAAGTCGCCCCTGCCCGGCGCCAAGCCGCTCGCCATGGACGACCCCGAATCCACCGACGGCGGTGTGCCGTCGGGATCGACCGGTTCGGCGGGTACTTCGGGCCAGCGTCAGCAGCCCGTGGGACGCGCCCGGCAGAAGAAAAAGAAGAAGAAGTAAGAGGACCTGGCATGAGTGAGAACACCATCTCCGAGCCCTCCACCGAGGAATCGGCGGACCCCACGGTCGTGGCACCGGCATCGGACGGGACCCCGGCCGAGGCGCAGCCCGATTCCGGTCGTCCGAGTCGGTCCCAGCTCCTCGAGGAGGAGGGCGACATCGCCGCCGACTACCTCGAGGAGTTCCTCGATCTCGCGGACATCGACGGTGACATCGACATCGATGTCGTCGACGGTCGCGCGCAGGTCGCGATCGTGTGCGAGGACGAGGACTCGAACCTGCGCACGCTCGTCGGCCGTGACGGCAAGGTCCTCGCGGCCCTGCAGGAACTCAGCCGCCTCGCGGTGCAGACTCAGACCGGGCAGCGCTCGTGGCTCGTCCTCGACATCGACGGTTTCCGCGACAAGCGGCGGAACGACCTCCGGGCCCTCGCCCGCACCGCGATCGAGGACGTGAAGGAGTCCGGTCGACCCCACCGGCTCGACCCGATGAACTCGTTCGAGCGCAAGGTCGTCCACGACGAGGTCGCGAAGGCCGGTCTGTCCTCCGAGTCGGAGGGAGAGGGTGACCAGCGCAGGGTGGTCATCAACCCCGCATGAGCGACGCCGTGAACCGAGAGGCGAACGCCGTAGTGGACTCCGGGGCGGACGGCGCCGACCTCGAGGTCCTCGAGAGCGAGCCCGCCTTCGCCGCCGAGGTGTTCGGTTCCTCCATCGAGAAGGCGCGGGCGTACGTCCAGCACCTCGCCACGACGGGTGTCGAGTGGGGTCTCATCGGTCCGCGCGAACTCCCGCGCCTGTGGACGCGGCACGTGCTCAACTGCGCGGTGGTCGCCGAACTCCTCGGGGACGACGACGTCGTCGGTGACATCGGGTCCGGTGCCGGGTTGCCCGGCATTCCGCTCGCCCTTGCCCGCCCGCACACGCGCTTCGTGCTCGTCGAGCCCATGGAGCGCCGCGTCGAGTGGCTCACCCGGGTCGTCGAGGATCTCGGGCTCGAGAACGTCCGGATCGTCCGGGCCCGCGTGGAGGACCTCGAGGACGAGGAGATCTTCAGCGTGGCGACGGCGCGGGCGGTGAAGTCCCTCCAGGTCCTCATCGAATGGGTGACTCCCGTGCTCGGCCCCGGTGGCCGGCTGCTCGCGCTCAAGGGCGCCTCGGTGCAGGACGAGATCGTCAAGGCCAAGCGGGCCATCAAGCGTTTCAAACTCACGCAGCCGGTGGTCCACGAACTCGGCGGTACGGCCCTCGAGGTCCCCACGCGTGTGGCGGAACTCCGGCGTCACTGAGCACCCCGCCGATTACCTCGTGTCGAACGGGCCGTTCCCCTCGCAGGGGGAGCGGCCCGTTCGACGTCCCGGGCCCGCACGGGAGACCGATAATAGTTCGAGGCAATAAAAGGCTGCCGCGGAGCGTGTGCCGTTTCACGTGGAACGGCCGACCGCGCTGCGCCCCCGGGGGTTTCCGCGTGCATCGGTGTCACGTGAAACCATGTCCGTGGAAGTGACTAGAATCGTCCGAGGACGAACAGCCGATGAGGACGGGGAAGCTCAATGCCGATCATGGACGAATCCACTCCTTTGGGCGCGCAGATCGCGCGGGACAACCGAAGGGCGGAACGTCTGGAGTCCGCGGTGTTTCCACGGCCCACGGAGACGCGCATCATCACCGTCGCGAATCAGAAGGGCGGCGTCGGTAAGACGACGACCGCGGTGAACATCGCGGCCGCCCTTGCGAAGCAGAATCTCAACGTGCTCGTGATCGACATCGATCCGCAGGGCAACGCGAGCACGGCACTCGGGGTCGAGCACTCGACGGACGTCGACAGTGTCTACGACGTCCTCATCAACGACATGGAGATCGCCGAGGTCGTCGCCCGGTGTCCCGACTTCGAGACCCTCTGGTGTGTTCCGGCAACCATCGACCTCGCGGGAGCGGAGATCGAGCTCGTGTCCCTCGTCGCTCGCGAGCAGCGTCTGCAGACCGCCCTTGCGCGTTACCTCGAAGCACGTGAGGTCGCGGGTGAGCGCGTCGACTACGTCGTCATCGACTGTCCGCCGAGCCTCGGGCTGCTCACGGTGAATGCCTTCGTCGCCGCCCGAGAGGTTCTCATCCCCATCCAGTGCGAGTACTACGCGCTCGAGGGGCTGAGCCAGCTGCTCAAGAACATCCAGCTCATCCAGAAGCACCTGAACCCGCGCCTCGTGATCTCGACGATCCTGCTCACGATGTACGACGGGCGCACGAACCTCAGTGCCCAGGTCGCGGAAGACGTGCGCGCCCATTTCCCGAAGCAGGTCCTCGACGTCGCGATCCCCCGGTCGGTACGTATCTCCGAGGCCCCTTCGTACCGACAGACCGTTATTACATACGAACCCAGCTCCACCGGCGCTCTCTCCTATCGGGAAGCGGCCGAGGAGATTGCATTCCGAGGAGTGAAGAATGGCTGAGAAGCGCCGTGGACTGGGGAGAGGACTCGGAGCCTTGATCCCTAATGTCGTCACCGAGGATCGGCCGGTGGATGTGTTCTTCCCGGCCTCCGGAGAAGAGGTTTCACGTGAAACGCGCCGTGAGACCTCGAAGGACCCGGCCGAGGGGATGAGGAAGGCGCGGGCGAGCAAGCGTGCGCAGACCACTCCCGAACGCCGAACCAAAGCGGGAAGGAAAGCTGCGGCGGGAGCGAACCCGAGTGCGGTGAAGGAAGCCGGAACCGCAGCCGAGGCCCCGGCCGCCGATGAGCCGACGACCACGGCCCCGGCGCGGGAGTCCGCCACGGCGGACTCGTCCGTGCGCGGCAGCGCTGCAGCCAAAGCAGCCGCACGCGTGGTGACCGACGACGCCGCGGATGCGGACGCGGCCTACGCCGATCACACCGAGGAACAGGACCTCGTGGCCGTTCCCGGTACCGCGTTCGGGATGCTGAAGCTCACCGATATCCACCCGAACCCGCGTCAGCCGCGCACGGTGTTCGACGAGGATGCTCTCGAGGAACTCGTCACCTCGATCCAGCAGGTCGGGATCCTCCAGCCCGTCGTCGTCCGGGTCGTCGACCCCACGGCGCCGCGTTACGAACTCATCATGGGTGAACGGCGCTTCCGGGCGTCGAAGGAAGCCGGCCTCACGGAGATCCCGGCGATCATCCGTGAAGTTCCGGAGACCGATCTCCTCCGCGACGCACTGCTCGAGAACCTCCACCGGGCCGATCTCAACCCGCTTGAGGAAGCGGCCGCGTACCAGCAGTTGCTCGAGGACTTCGCCTGCACCCAGGAGGAACTGTCCCAGCGCATCGGGCGCTCCCGCCCGCAGATCTCGAACACCCTCCGCCTCCTCAAGCTGCCGGCGCTCGTCCAGCGTCGCGTCGCCGCCGGCGTCCTCTCCCAGGGTCACGCACGCGCGATCCTCGGCCTCAAGGACCCGGCAGCGATGGAGGCGCTCGCGCAGCGCGTCGTCGCCGAGGGGCTCTCCGTGCGCGCGACGGAGGAAGCCGTCGTGCTCGCCAACCGCGGAGAGGAGAAGAAGCCCAAGCGCCGTCTGCGGCCGCTCAGCCCCGAACTCTCCTCGATCGCCGAGCGGATGGGTGATCGCCTCGATACCCGCGTGAGCATCTCGATGGGCCGCCGGAAGGGCAAGATCAGCGTCGAGTTCGCCGGGCAGGAGGACCTCGAGCGGATCCTCCAGGTCCTCGGCCTGCCTCCGCAGGACTGAACCTCCCGGGATCCCCCATCCGCGACGAAGGGCCCGCACCGATCGGTGCGGGCCCTTCGTGTCCATGCGAATTCCCGGTGAACGTGATCCGTGTCCCGCGTGTCGCTCAACACCTGTGGAGTGCATTGTGGAGAACCTGGTCCAGTCCCCTCACCTGCAACGACATCAACGATTGCGTGTGAATAAACGTGCGAGCGCGCAAAAGGAAAACCGGCATCCCCCGTGAACGAGCGGTACGGGGAACGCCGGTGTCGGGCCGACTCGCGCATCCGGTCGGGAAGAACCGACCGGCGGCTGCGCGGGTGATCAGCGCAGCGTCGTGAGATCGAGAGTGCCCGTGGGCGGGTCCTTCTCCTCGGTGAGGTAGAGGCGCTGGAGCGAGACCGCGATCGAGTACGCGATCGCATCCCGCACGGCCGGAGACCGGAGGAGTTCGACGTCGTGAGCGTTCGTCACGTATCCGGCCGTCACATGCACCTTGGGGGTGCGGAGGATCCGGAGCGAGGTCCACGTCCGCGGGTGCGCGCGGCAGTCGAGGAACGTGGTGCGCGCCGTGAGTTCCTTCTGGACGAGCCCTGCGATCTTCTCCCCGACGGGGGAATTGATGCTGCGGTCCTCCGCGGATCCGAAGAAGAACGTGGAGATCCCGTTGGCCCGCGAGGAGCGGGAGGCGTCCTGGTTGATCGTGATGACGCCGCTCGCGCCCAGTTCGTCGCCGAGCCGTGGCTGGCGGTGGTCCCCCGTGATGACGATCGGGGAGGCCCCGAGGGCCGCCAGACGCCCTTCGAGGCGCCGCGCGATGTCACCGGAGAACTCGAGCTCGAGCGCCCGCTGTTCCTCCGTGTACGGGGCGCTCATGAAGTCCTGCGCGCTCGTCGCGGCCTCGATGACGAAGACACGTCCGACGAGGGAAGGGCCGGAGGCCGTCACGCGGGCCTTCTCCTGGAGGGCGTAGAGGTTGCCACCCGCGTGATTGTGGGAGATCGCCTCGAGCCCCTTGAGGGTGGCGGGTCCGGCGATCCCGTCGGGGCGGATCCCGATCCCGTTCTGGGCCTCCTTCACCGCGCCCTCGGTCGTCGGGCCGAACTCGTAGTCGATCCGACCGGTGTAGATGCCGAGGCGGCTGAGGAGCTTCTGGAGCTCCGCGACGTCGTCCCCGACGAGGGGCCGCACGGGGTCGTAGCGGAGCACCCGGTCACCGAGACGATGGCGGGCCAGTTCGATCTGGGCGAAGGTCTCCGGGCCGAGGATGCCGTCGCACAGGAGGCCGCGGGTCTGCTGGAAGGCCCGGATCGCGTCGTAGAACGTCGAGTCGTACGCATCGGAGCCGGTGTCGCCGACCTCGAGGCCGAGGCGGGAGAGCTGTGCCTTGACCGCAGGCAGGATGTCGCTCGAGTCGCCCCGGTGGAGGGTCGGATACGCAGGAATCGGATTCATGGGTCTCTCTGTCGCGTACGGATGGGCATTCGGTGGAGGCGTCGTCCGACGCAGTTCGCGTCACCGGGCCCGCAGGACCTCGAAAAGCACAAAGCGCCCGTCGATATTACAACAGGCGCCATTGCGCTTTCGCAGGCCGTCACTGCGGGCCCGTCGGGATCACGCCACGAAGTCGGAGAGCTCCTGCAGCAGCGCCGGCTTCGGGCGCGCACCGATGATCGTCTTCGCGACCTCGCCGTCCTTGAAGACGTAGAGAGCGGGGATCGAGGTGATGCCGTACTTCGAGGCGGTCGCGAGGTTCTCGTCGGTGTTGATCTTCACGACGGAGAGCTTCTCGGCGTACTCCTCGCCGATCTCGTCGACGATGGGGGAGACCATTCGGCACGGGCCGCACCAGGGTGCCCAGAAATCGACGAGGACGGGCTTGTCGGACGAGAGGACGTCGACGTCGAAGCTCGCGTCGGTCACTTCCTTGGTCATGTGAACTCCTTACGAGTCTGTGTCTGTGGGTGGGCGGGCTCGAGTGTGCTCAGGCTACGTCAGCAGTCTGAGAGGACTCGGCACGGACGCCGGTGCGGGCCGCGAGGTCCGCGAGGTAGTGCTCGGCGTCGAGCGCGGCGACGCAACCGGAGCCGGCCGCGGTGATGGCCTGGCGGTAGGTCGGGTCGATGACGTCGCCGGCAGCGAAGACGCCCTCGACGCCCGTCTTCGAGGTGCGTCCCTCGACCGCGAGGTAGCCGTCCTCGCGGAGGGTGAGGGAGTCGGCGAAGAGGCTGGTGCGGGGGTCGGACCCGATCGCGACGAAGAGGCCGGTGATCGGCAGCTCGGAGGTCTCCCCGGTGACGGTGTTGCGGACGGTCACACCGGTGAGGGCGTCCTCGCCGTGGATCTCGGCGATCTCCGAGTCGAGGAGGTACTCGAGCTTCGGGTCCGCGGCGGCACGGTCCTGGAGGGCCTGGGAGGCGCGGAGTTCCTGACGACGGTGGATGAGCGTCACCTTCGAGGCGAAGCGGGTGAGGAACGTCGCCTCCTCGAGTGCGGAGTCGCCACCGCCGACGACGGCGATGTGCTGATCGCGGAAGAAGAAGCCGTCGCAGGTCGCACACCAGCTCACGCCGTGCCCGGAGAGTTCCTTCTCGCGCGGTAGACCGAGTTCGCGGTAGGCCGAGCCGGTCGCGAGGATGACGGCCTGCGCGGTGTACTCGGCCCCGAGAGCGGTGGTGATGCCGTGCGCGCCGGGCTCCAGGCGGAGGTCGGTGACGTCGTCGTAGACGATCTCCGCACCGAACTTCTCCGCCTGCTGCCGCATGTTCTCCATGAGGTCCGGACCCATGACACCGGCGGGGAAGCCGGGGAAGTTCTCGACCTCGGTCGTGTTCATGAGTTCGCCACCGGCAGTGACCGACCCGGCGATGACGACCGGGGAGAGTCCTGCACGGGCGGCGTACACCGCAGCGGTGTACCCGGCAGGTCCCGAGCCGATGATGACGATCTGTTTCTGGGTCATGGATTCCTTGTCCTTCTGGTCGGTACGGCTCAGGGCGCAACGGGGCCCGTGCCCGCTTTATTCCTCAGGCGAGAGCCACTTCACTGATGCGGGCGCGGAAGCCGTCGCCCTCCTCGGGCAGTTCGGTGATCCACACGAAGACGTACGACCCGGTGGCCGGTTCCGCGAGTTCGATCGAGCCGGTGTCGTCCGGGAGTTCGCCCTCGGCGACGATGTTCGCGGCGTCGGGGTCGTCGGAGTCGCCCACGCGGATCTCGATCGCGCCGCCCGGGGTGCCGGAGACGAGGTCGACGCGGGAGACGGTCGACTCCTCCTCGAGCTCGAGCGCGACCCCGAGGCCCTCCTTGAGGTTGCCGAAGGCCTCCGAGTTGTAGCGGTCCGTCTGCCACGCCCCCTTGACACCGGGGAGGACGTTCTCGACGTCGTCCGGGTTCTCCTCGTCGTCGCCCTCCGGGTCGAGGTCCTGGGCGGAGACGATGACAGGAGCGACGGTGGGCTCGGCGACGGGCTCGGTGGGGCCGGGCTCGGGTGCGGGTGCGGGTGCCTCGGCGGTCGGGGTGGGTTCCGCCTGCGGTTCGGGTTCGGGGTCCCGGTTCATGCCCCAGACGATGCCACCGATGACGAGGACGAGCACGAGGGCGAGGGCGAGCAGCAGGACGAGACCGCGGCGTCGCCTGCGGTCCTCGTCCCGCGGCGCGGGGTCCTCGGGTTCCCCGGTGAATCCGGATTCCCCGGCCGAGG
>NZ_BAAANO010000002.1:104173-110114 GCF_039529845.1 Brevibacterium samyangense
CCGCCGCCGAGGACTGCGGGCGCACGAGGGGCCGCTCGGATCCCGATTCGGCGTCCGGGGTCCCGTTCCCCGCCGGTGGCTCCGTCGTCGGTGCGGCGAGGCCGGCCGCTGCGGCCGCCCGCGCCGCCGCCCGTCGCTGCAGTTCGCGTTCCCGCTCGAACTCCGCGCGCTGCGCTGCGACCTGTTCCTCGTAGGTCGTGAACATGCCGCCGAGGAACCACCCGCCGTCGGCGTCCTCGGACGCGTCCGGGAACGCGGCACGGCGCTGGGCACCGTCCGTCGTGGCCGATGCTCCCGCGGCGGTCGTGCCGTGGTCGTCCGCATCGGGGTCCGCCTCCGGGTCGGGGATGACGTCGAAGGCCGCGGTGTCGAGGCTCGCGCTGTCGACGGGTGCCCCGGTTCCCTCATCGAACTGTCCGGAATCGCCCTCGGAGTCGAGGGCATCACGGTCGAGGATCGGGCCGGTGAGGTTCTCGTCGTGCTCGACGGCGGCGTAACCGGCGTACTGCGCGATCGTGTCCTCGGGCTGCCACTCGGTGTCGACGGCTTCGATGGCCGAGGCGTCGAGCGGGAACGCGGAGGCCTTCCGCATCGCCATGAGGTCGTCGAATCGGCCGGGCGCCTCGTCGAGTCGACCGGCGGCCGGACCGTGCATCCCGGGGCGGGTGATCCCGATCCGCCGGAGGGCACGCTGGAGCTGGTCCGCACTCGCCCGGTCGGCGGCCGGAGTGTCGGCGGGCGCCGCGGTGCTCGGTCGGACAGAACGGATGACATTGCCCGTGGGGGCCACGGAATCGGTCGGTGCCGCGGCCTCGGTGCCGGCGGCGCCGGACTCGGCGGCGAAGAGGTCCTCGTTCGTCGGCGGGGGCGTGCGGAGAAGACCGCGGAGGGCGCCGGTGTCCCACTGGCCGAGGTACCGGATGATCTCGGTGGCGCTGCGGGGGCCCGGTTCGGTCCCTGCGACGACCCCGGAGACGAACTCCTCGAGGTCGCGGGGAATGCCGGGAGTGATCGTGGCGGCCGCGACGAAACGGTTGTTCTTGCGCGGGGCGAGGTCGAGCCCGGCGCGCGAGGACTCCCCCGGCCAGTGCGCGGTGAGCGCGGCGTAGAGGATGTCCATGACCGCGAGGGCGTCCTCGCGGTCCGCGTCCTTCGAGGTGAGTTGCTCGAGCTGGAGACCGTAGGGCTCCGCGGCGACCGCGGCGTCGATACCGATGCCGTGGACGACGACATCACCGTCGGCACTCACGCCGACGGACTCGGGGCCGAGGCAGAGGTGGTGGAGCCCGCGGCGGGCGGCGTGCGCGAGAGCGGTGGCGAGCTCGCCGACGAAGGCGCGGGCCGCCTCGGGGTCGAGGGGACCGGACCGGAGGATCTCGGTGAGGGCACTCGTGCCGGTGCGCGAGCACACGACGAAGTCGAGGTCCTCGGTCGATCCGACGTTCTGGATGGTCGGGATGCGCGGATCCGTGAGGAGCGCGCTGCGCCGACCGACGTCGAGGAGGTCGCCCGCGTGGTCCTTCGCGGCGGCGTAGACGATGACGGGGGTGTCGAGGATCGCGTCGATCGCGAGGAGGACGACGCCGACGTCCGGATGATCCGACAGCCAGGGGCGCAGGACACGGGAGACGACGTAGCGGTCGGCGACGACCGTGCCGCGCTCGATCTCGATCAGGGGGACCACCTCCAGCTATGCCACCGTCATCGGAATTCTACAAGCCGAGCTCCGCCGTTCCCCACGGCCGGCGCTCAGTTCCGGGAGACCTTCGCGCGGACCGCGGAGACGAGGAGGCGGATCTCCTTCACCCGGAGGACCCAGCACACGAGGAGGTAGACCGCGAGCATGCACAGTCCGACCCACGCGATGAGGACGAACGCCTCGCCGCGGGAGTCCCACCCGCTCGTGCCCACCGTGCCACGGAGGATCACGCCGACGACGAGCGCGACGAGGCCGGCGACGGCGAACTTCACATGGGCGAGGACCGCCCCGCCGAGTCCGAAGTTGCCGATCCGGCGGAGGACGAACACGAGGCTGAGGACGAGGGCGAACACGTACCCGAGGCTCATCGCGAGCGCGATGTACGCGACGACGAAGCGTGGCTCCTGCGTGCCGGCCCACAGGACTCCGAGAGCCGTGAGGACGACCTGGGGCAGTTGGATCCAGAACGGGGTGCGGGCGTCCTCGAAGGCGTAGAACACGCGCTGGAGGAGGTAGTTCGCGCTGAAGGGGACGAGGCCGAGGACCATGAGCGTGATGACGTTCGAGATCACCTCGGCCTGTTCGAGGGAGCCGCCTCCGATGAGCATCGCGGTCGGGCCGTCGAGCGCCATGAACGCGACGGTGGCGAACACCGTGCACATGCCGACGGTCCGCAGCCCGAGCGAGGTCGAGGCGCGGACGGAGTCGAGATCCCCGTGGGCGGCCTGGGTGCTGAGCGAGGTGAAGAGTGCCGTGGCGAGGGACACCGCGACGAGCGAGTGCGGCAGCATGAAGATGAGGAACGAGATCGAGTACGCGAAGTTCGACGGGACGCCCTGGTCGGAGACGGTCGAGGCGACCTGCGAGGTGACGATGTACCCGAGCTGGCCGATGAGGACGGCACCGAAGGTCCACGTCGCGACCCTGCCGGCCGTCCCGAGGCCCACTCCCCGCACACCGAACACCGGGCGGTACCGGAACCCCGACCGCCACAGCGGCACGAGGAGGACGAGCGCCTGCAGGACGACGCCGAGGGTCGAGGACCCGGCCATCACGGCGATCTTCGTCGCGTCCCAGGTGCCGACCGCGTGCTGACCGGCCTCACCGGGTCCGAAGAGCACGATGAAGACGACGAGGCCGGCGATCGCGACGACGTTGTTGAGGACCGGGGCCCACATGTACGGACCGAAGGACGACTGCGCGTTGAGGACCTGGCCGAAGAGCGTGTAGAGCCCGTAGAAGAAAATCTGGGGCAGACACCAGAAGGCGAAGGCGACCGCGAGGGCACGCTGGTCCTCGCTCCACCCCGCACTCGAGTACAGCCGCACGAGGAACGGTGCACAGGCCGTCGCGATGACGGTGACGAGGAGCATGAGCCCCATCGCGAGGGTGAGGAGCCGGTTCGTGAACTCCCGTCCGCCGTCCGGTTGCTTCGTCGCCCGCACGATCTGCGGGACGAGGACGGCGTTGAGGACACCGCCGGCGAGCAGCATGTAGAGGTTGTTCGGCACCTTGTTCGCGATGTCGAAGGCGTCCGCGGCGCCGCCGACGGTGACACCGATCGCGGTGGCCAGGAGCATCGTCTTGGCGAATCCGAGGATCCGGGACACGAGGGTTCCGGCGGTCATGACGGCGGAGGACTTCGCCAGGGAGGCCAGCTTGGTGGCTGCCACACACGCTCCTGTATTCGGTGGGTCGGGGGTGCCGACGTGTCGGTCGGTGTGCTCGACGGCGTTCCGCGGCGGGTGGTCCCGGCCGGTCGGTCGGGCTGCGGTCGGTCAGTCGCGGTCGATCTCGTGTGCCCGGGCGACGGCCGCGTCGAGCTGATTCTTGGGAATGGTACGCCGTCCGCGTGAGACGGTCTTGATGATGCCGAGCACGAGCACGAGGAGGAGACCCGAGCCGATGACCGCGGTCCCGATGTTCTCCCAGTCCGCGCGGACCCGGACGAAGAGCTCGGTCGTCTCCGGCATCACCTCGTCGGTCTCCGTGACGAGTTCGATGCGACTCTCCACATTGGCGTTCGCCACCCCCGTGACGGGGACCTCGAAGCGGGCGGACTGTCCGGCCTCCACGACCGCGAAGGGGCTCTGCTGGGCGGACAGACCCGGTGTCGTCGCCCTGATGCGGACGGCCACCCGGGCGTCCTCGTCCGTCGTGTTCTGCACGATGACGGGGATCGAGATCTCCTCGCCGGTGACGAGGAGGACGGAGGACCCCTTCTCGGGGCGCAGACCCGCGAACAGCCCGGAGGAGGCCTCGGCGGCCGTGAGCGCGCAGGTGTCGACGGAGGTGAGCGGGGCACCGACCCACCCCGCCGAGGTGCAGGAGAGGAGGCCGTGGTCGGACTCCCGGCGGACCGCCTCGGGGTCCGTGAAGGCCGACGCGAAGCGGTGCGCCCGGACGCGGTTCTCCCCGAGCGCGGTGAGCGTGGTGGGGTAGAGGTCCGCGAGCGAACCGAAGGCCGCCGCGTCGTCCTCGCTCCCCGCCGGCACCTCGGGAGTGGTGAGCGGGGCACGGGCGACGGGTTGGCCGTCGAGGAGGCTCGGGAGGTCCTGGGTCTCCACCCACGGGGCCGAGGCGCCGGCCGACAGGGCCGCCGTCGCGCCGGCGGGCGCCGCGGCTGTGGGGGCGACCTCCCCGACCGGGACGGATCGCGGCAGCGTGACGAACACCTCACGCGAGTCGTAGGGACGTTCGAGTGTGATCGCCGCGAGCTCGGCGAGGTACTCGCCGGCGACGACGGCCGGATCCGCGTCGGGTTGGGAGAGCGTGTCCGTGAGGCCGGAGTCGACGACGAGCGCCTCCATGAGGCCCGACGCGGAGTCGGACTCCGACTCCTCGCTGCCGGAGGCGGTGCCGGGCAGGGAGATCGTGAGGCTCGAGAGCGCGTTCGAGGTGTACGAGGTCACCGCGGGCTTCTGGAGGTCCGAGAGGATCGCCGTGCGGACGCCCTGTGCGGCCGCGCGTTCGAGGTCGGCCTCGGTCGCGGCGGTCGGCCAGGCGACGTCGGTGCGGGCCTCGGCGAACACCTCGGTGACGACGCTGCGGCCGGACCGGGCGCGGTCCGCGAGGTCCTGCAGACCGGCGTTCTCGAGCGCGGCGACGTCCGCGTCCGCCCACGGCAGGGCGATGACGGTCCGCGTGTGCGCGAGCTCGAGGAAGGCGGTGTACCAGTCCCGCAGGTGCGGGGTCGGGTCGGGGGCATCGGTGGGCGGCTGCGTGACGGCGGCCGGGTCGATGGGGGTCTCCGAGGCTCCGGGTGCGGTGGACGGGTCGTCCGTCGGTGCCCCGGTCGGGTGCGCGGTGTCCTCGGCGTCGGCCGGTGACGTGACGGCACCACCGGCGGTCGCGTCGTCCGGGGTCCCCTCGGGTGACGCAGGTGCGGCGGAGTCCTCGGGGCCGGACGCCTCGGGGGTGTCGGTGGGCTCGCCCGCCGGATCCTCCGCATCCGGTTCCTCCTCCGCAGGAGCGTCCTCGACCGTCGCGTCCGGGTCCGCGAGGGCCTCGAGGACGGATTCGAGGAGGCGGGGGTCGACCGCCAGGGCGACGGCGGGATCCACCCGGGCGCTCCGCAGCTGAGCGGTGAGCGTACCGTCCTCGGCGGCGGCCCGTTCGAGCACGTCGCGCGGGAGGAGCCCGTCCGTCGAGTGTCCGGTGAGGGTCATCGGGAGGACGTAGCTCACGCGCGTGGCGTCGACCGTGGGTTCGGGCCACCACGTCGTGTACCCGTAGGCGGAGACGGGACCGGCATCCGACCGGAGGATCACCTCGAGGCCGCGGCCTCCCCAGTCGCCGGTGCCGAGCCCGACGTCCTCGGCGGGCACCGTGAAGGAGAAGTCCTGGCTGCCGCCGGCCGGGATCTCGGCGGGCAGGTCGGGGACCGTGACCGGGGCGGGAGAGTCCTCCGCCTCCGCGTCCTCGGGTGCGCCGGTCGCGGTGTCCGCGTCGTCGGTGGGTTCCGGTTCCGGCGGGTCCGCCGAGTCCGCGAGCAGCGTGGCCGCGGAACGGTCCGACTTCCAGTCCTCGATGTCGCTGCGGGAGGTGAGCCGGGAGTCGGAGAGGTGGAGGGCGAGCTCGGGCGCCAGGAGCGGGGAGTCGCCGGGATTCTCGACGCGACCGGAGACCTCGAGGGTGCCGTCCGTACCGAGCCACGGCGTGACGGTCTCGAGGACGATGCGCGGGTCGGAACCGGCGGGCGCCTCGGCGGCGGAACCCGCGGGCGCCTCGGCGGTGGAGGCG
>NZ_BAAANO010000002.1:110125-125413 GCF_039529845.1 Brevibacterium samyangense
CCTCGGCGGCGGAGGCGGTGGCGGCGTGGGCGACCGGGGCGCCGGGCACCGCGAGGGGTGCGAGGGCCGGGCCGCAGGCGAGGCCGAGCGCGATCGGCAGCGCGAGAAGAGTGCGCGGTGCGCGGGGGCGCAGGGTCGGTCGTGCCACGGGAGGTGTCCGGTTCACGGGAGGTATCGGGGGAGGACGGTGCGGGCGGCTGCGACGATGCGGCGCTCGTTCGCGAAGGACAGGCGTGTCGAGAGCTCGTCGAAGGGGACCCAGGCGGCGTCGACGGCCTCCTGGTCCGGGTCGTTGTCGACGGTGATGGTGCCGCCGGTCGCGCGCAGGAGGAAGTGGTGTACGACCTTGTGGACGCGGTGCCCCGACACGGAGAACCAGTAGTCGACGCTGCCGAGCGGGGCGAGGACGTCGCCGTGGACCCCGGTCTCCTCCGCGACCTCGCGGCGGGCGGCCTGGGCGGCGGTCTCGGCGCCCTCGAGGTGGCCCTTCGGCAGGCACCACTCGAGGCGGCCGGCCCGGTTCACGCGGGCGATGAGTGCGGTGTCCAGGCCCGGGGTCGTGAAATCGACCACGATGCCACCGGCGGAGGTCTCCTCCACGGTGTGGTGGCGCACCGGGAGCGGGCCCGGCTTGGGAAGCGGTCTGGACATGTCGAACACTCTATAGGCCGGGTTCGGGCGAACCCTGGAAGACGCCCGGTGGGCTGCTGTGACGCGCTCCGTCACGGCGTCGGTGCCCGGTGGACCGGCGGGTCCGGGCACAGCGAGCCGAGTACCCTGGGACGGTCCGCAGGAATCAGAAGGAGAACGTGTGTTCCTCGCCCACGCGCATGCACGACTGGCCGCCGCTCTCGACGGCCTCGACGCGGTCCTCGGACCCCTGGGGAGGATGTTCGCCGACGCCGGTTTCGAGCTCGCGCTCGTCGGTGGGTCCGTCCGCGACGCACTGCTCGGCCGGGACATGCCCGACCTCGACTTCACGACCGATGCACGCCCGGACGACATCCTGCGCCTCGTCTCCGGCTGGGCCGACACCCACTGGGACATCGGCAAGGAGTTCGGCACGATCGGCATGATCAAGCGCGGGTACCAGATCGAGATCACGACGTACCGCGCCGAGGCCTACGACGAGGCGTCCCGCAAGCCGGTCGTCGCGTTCGGCACCGAGCTCGACGAGGACCTCGTGCGCCGGGACTTCACGATCGGGGCGATGGCCGTGCGGCTGCCGGCTCGCGTGTTCGTCGATCCCTTCGGCGGCCTCACCGACCTCGAGGCCGGACTCATCCGCACGCCCGGGAAGGCCGAGTCGAGCTTCTCCGACGACCCGCTGCGCATGATGCGGGCCGCCCGCTTCGTCTCCCAGCTCGGGTTCGCCCTCGACGACTCCGTGCGCACCGCGATGACGGACATGGCCGCTCGGATCGAGATCATCTCCGCCGAACGCGTGCGCGACGAGTTCGTCAAACTCATGTGCGGAAAGGCCCCGCGGGCCGGGATCGAGGCGCTCGTCGACACCGGGATCGCGGACCACGTGCTGCCCGAGGTGGCCGGACTGCGCCTCGAGAAGGACGAACACCACCGCCACAAGGACGTGTACGAACACTCCCTCACCGTGCTCGACCAGGCCGTCGAGCTCGAGGCCGAGTACGCCACCGCGGTCGCCGATGCGGACATCCCCGAGGCGCAGAAGGTCGCGGTGCCGGACTTCGTCGTCCGGTTCGCCGCGCTCATGCACGACGTCGGGAAACCCGCGACCCGCCGGTTCGAGGACAACGGGGCGGTGACCTTCTACCACCACGACGTCGTCGGTTCGAAGCTCACGGCCAAGCGCATGCGCGCGCTCCGCTTCGACAAGGACACGATCAAGAAGGTCGCCCGGCTCGTCGAACTCCACCTCCGGTTCTACGGCTACGGGGACGCCGGCTGGACCGACTCCGCGGTCCGCCGGTACGTCACGGACGCCGGGGACCTCATCGTGCGCCTCCACATCCTCACCCGCTCCGACGTGACGACCCGGAACAAGCGGAAGGCGAACCGTCTCGCCCGGAACTACGCGGACCTCGAGCGCCGGATTGCGGAACTCGCCGAGAAGGAGGCCCTCGAGTCGATCCGTCCCGACCTCGACGGCTCGCAGATCATGGAGATCCTCGGGATCACCCCCGGCCCCGCTGTGGGACGGGCGTACCGGTTCCTTCTCGACCACCGGATGGAGCACGGACCGGTCGACGAGGAGACCGCGACCCGGATCCTTCTCGACTGGTGGAACGAAAACGGAAGTGTTTCCGGAACCGTCGATCCCGACTGATACGGTGCCGATGTAGTCGCCCGCCGCGACAAGGACGTCCGCGGCCGCAACACGCGCGACCCCCCGCTCGTTTCATCGAAGGAGCCGAACATGAGCACCGTGACCGACCAGTTCCGCGCCGCCCGTGATCGTCTGCTCGAGCTCCGGCTCGACCTCGACACCGCGCGGGCCGAGTTCGCGTGGCCGCGGTTCGAGCACTTCAACTTCGCCCTCGACTGGTTCGACGTCGTCGCCGAGGGCAATGAGAAGCCCGCGCTGTGGATCGTCGAACAGGACGGGACCGAGGGCATCTGGAGCTACCGCGAACTGTCCGAACGGTCCTCCCGGGTCGCGAACATGCTCCGGGACGCGGGGGTGAAGCGTGGCAGTCGCGTCATGGTGATGCTCGGCAACCAGGTCGAGCTCTGGGAGACGATGCTCGCCGGCATCAAGCTCGGTGCCGTGCTCCTGCCGACCACGACCCAGCTCGGTCCCATCGACCTCACCGACCGGGCCGAGCGCGGCGAGGCCGAGTTCGTCGTCGCCGGTCCCGCCGACGCCGCGAAGTTCGACGAGGTCGCGGTCCCCCTCACCCGCGTGATCGTCGGCGGGGAGCCGGCACGGGAGCAGGACCTCGCGTACGCCTCGGCGGCGGATTTCCCGGTGGAGTTCACGGCCGACGGGCCGACGGGCGCCGACGACCTGCTCCTCCTCTACTTCACCTCGGGAACCACCTCGAAGGCGAAGATGGTCGCCCACACCCACACCTCGTATCCGGTGGGGCACCTCTCGACGATGTTCTGGATGGGCCTCGAGCCCGGTGACGTCCACCTCAACGTCGCCTCGCCCGGGTGGGCGAAGCACGCGTGGTCGAACATCTTCACCCCGTGGATCGCCGAGGCCTGCGTGTTCCTCTACAACTACACGCGCTTCGACGCCCCCGCCCTCATGTCGACGATGGACCGGGTGGGCGTCACGAGCTTCTGCGCTCCGCCGACCGTGTGGAGGATGCTCATCCAGGCGGACCTCACCCTCCTGGAGAACCCGCCGAAGAAGGCGCTCGGGGCCGGTGAACCGCTCAACCCCGAGGTCATCGATCAGGTCGAGCGGTCCTGGGGCGTGTCCATCCGCGACGGCTTCGGTCAGACCGAGAGCACCCTGCAGATCGGCAACCCGCCCGGGATGCCGGTGAAGGCCGGGTCGATGGGGAAGCCGCTGCCGGGGTACGAGGTCGTCCTGCGGGACCCGGCGACCGGGGAGATCGGCACCGAGGGGGAGATCTGCCTCCAGGTCGATCCGCGTCCCGTCGGTCTCATGACCGGCTACTGGGGGGACGAGGCGAAGACCGCCGAGGTGTTCCACGACGGCGTCTACCACACCGGTGACGTCGCCGGTCGGGACGAGGACGGGTACTACTTCTACATCGGTCGGGCCGACGACGTGTTCAAGGCGAGTGACTACCGGCTGTCCCCGTTCGAACTCGAGAGCGTCCTCATCGAGCACGAGGCCGTCGCGGAGGCCGCCGTCGTGCCGTCCCCGGACCCGGTGCGCCTCGCGGTGCCGAAGGCGTACGTCGTCCTCGCCGCCGGGTGGGAGCCGAACGCGGCCACTGCCGAGAACATCCTGGGCTTCTGCCGGGAGCACCTCGCGCCCTACAAGCGGATTCGCCTGATCGAGTTCACCGAACTGCCGAAGACGATCTCCGGGAAGATCCGCCGCGTCGAGCTGCGGAACCGGGAGGAACTCCTCCACGGGGACTTCGCCGAGGCGCCCGCCGACGCCCGCGAATGGGCGGACTCGGACTTCCCGGCGCTCAAGGGCTGAGCGGACAGGGCCGCACACGAACCGGCCGAGCGACAGGGCCCAGCGAATGGGCCGTGAGAATGGGCCGTGCGGACCCGGGGAGGTACCCCGGGGTCCCGGCGTTCGCCCTGTTGATCCGGACACAATCACGGGTTTCCTCATTGACTTCCCAATGAGTGGTGGAATCGTTGAAACGACCATCTTCTCGATCAGACTGGGGGACCCGTGCCTACGAGTTCGTCGAAATCGCCCACGCCACGCCGGGCGAAGAACCCGACGGGCGGCCGCCGAGCGGCCGCTGCCGGCGGCGCGAGCACCACGAAGAACCTGCTCAACTACCCGCGAGCGGGCGTGGGCGGCTGGACCCGCTGGCTGCCGTCGCTGCGCATGTGGGTCGTCGGTGTGCTCGGTGTGCTCGCACTCGGGATCGGCGGATTCGCCGTCGGTTACGCGATGACGGACATCCCGGAGCCGAACGTCGAGGCGACCGGTGAGACGACGACCGTCTACTGGAACGACGGGGAGACGGAACTCGGCGAATTCGCGAACGAGGACCGCCGCAGTGTGCCGATCGAGGAGATCTCGATGCCCATGCGCCAGGCGGCGATCGCCGCGGAGGACCGCAGCTTCTACGAGAACCGCGGCATCTCCTTCAAGGGACTCACCCGTGCCGCCGTCGGTGTCGTGACGAACGACTACGCCGGTGGTGGGTCGACGATCACCCAGCAGTACGTGAAGAACATGTACCTCACGAACGAGCGCTCCCTCGAGCGCAAGATCAAGGAGATGTTCATCGCGATCAAGATCGACCAGGAGCTCGAGAAGGACGAGATCCTCGCGAACTACCTCAATACGATCTTCCTCGGCCGGCAGAGCTACGGCATCGAGGTCGCGGCCCAGAACTACTACGGCAAGAGCGCGTCCGAACTCGACGTGTCCGAGAGCGCGCTCCTCGCCGCGATCATCCAGCGGCCCGGTGCGGCCGATGCCGCGGCGGAACCGGAGACGTACCAGGCCCGGTTCGACTACATCCTCGACGGCATGGTCGACCTCGGGTATCTCACGCAGGAGGAACGCGACGCCACCGAGATGCCGACCGAGTTCGCGGACCCGGCCTCGAACCAGTACGAGGGGGTCAACGGTTATCTGCTGGAGACCGTGCGCGAGGAACTGCTGAGCAACGGCGTCACCGATGCCCAGCTTTACCGTGGCGGCCTGAAGGTGACGACGACCTTCGACCAGGACGACATGGATGCGGCGGTCGAGGCCGTCGAGGACCTCCCGGAGCTCAAGGACGGCATGCACGTCGGTCTCGTCGCGATCGACCCGGAGACCGGTGGCATCCAGGCGATGTACGGCGGTCACGACTACCTCGAACGGCAGCGCAACGCCGCCACCCAGGACATCGCACAGGCCGGTTCGACGTTCAAGCCGTTCACGCTCGTGGCGGGCCTGGAGAACGGATACCGCCTCACCGACTACTTCACCGGGACGAACGGCACCACTCTCGCGATCGACGGCAGCGAACCGTGGACCGTCCGCAACTTCGGTGGTTCGAGCTACGGGCCGGTGTCGCTCCTCAAGGCCACGCAGAGCTCGATCAACACCGCATACGCGCAGCTCAACATCGAGGTCGGTCCGGACAAGACGCTCGACGTCGCGACCCGTGCGGGCCTCCCGGAGGACACCGCCGGGATGGAGCCCTACGCCTCGAACGTGCTCGGTACCGCGAGCCCCCGTGTCCTCGACATGGCGAGTGCCTACACGACCTTCGCGGCGAACGGCATCTACCGGGCCCCGCACTCGGTGCAGACGGCCGTCGACAGCGAGGGCACGACGGTCTACGAACCGGACACCGAGGGCGAACGCCGGTTCGACGAGGCGGTGATGGCGGAGACCACGTACGCCCTCGAGCACGTCGTCACGAGCGGTTCGGGGTCCTACGCCCAGAACCTCGGTCGTCCCGCGGCCGGCAAGACCGGTACGTCCTCCGACAACTACTCCGCATGGTTCGACGGATACACCCCGAACCTCGCCGCGGCGATCGCCATCTACCGTGAGGACGAGGAGGGCAACCCGACGCAGATCGGCTCCTACGGCGGCCGTTCCGAGGTCACGGGTGGCTCCTTCCCGGTCCAGGTGTGGACCGACTTCATGGAGGGCGCACTCGAGGGCGAGGAGGAACTCGACTTCCCCGAACGCGGTGAGCTCCCGGACGTCGAGAAGCCGGACAACGACTCGGGCGTCCCGCAGCAGTCGGCCCCGAAGCCGAAGCCCGCACCGGCGCCCGAGGAGGAACCGGAGGAGACCCAGGCTCCCGAGGAGACCGAGGCGCCGGAGGAGACCGAGGCACCCGCTCCCGAGGAGACTGCGGCACCCGAGCCGAGCGCACCGGTCGAGGAACAGCCGGCACCGCAGCCCTCGCAGCAGGCACCGCAGCCGGACACCGGGAACACCGGTCGTCCCGGCGCCGGTGACTCCGACGGAGGAGGCTCCGGTGGCGGAGGCGACTCCGGCGGAACGGGAGGCGGTGACTCCGGCGGTGGCGGCGATTCCGGTGCGGGCGGCTCCGGTGACTCGGACGGTGGTGGCCTCGTCGCTCCGGGCGGTGCCACCGCGGACAACCGCCGGTTGACCGGACCCACCGGACGCGGTTGAGCCGGTGCACCCGGATCTGTGCATGAGGCCGGCGACGCTGTCGTAGTGTGAGGCGCATGCGGCAGATCACTCCCCAGGCCCTCGCCGGACCGCTGTTGGGCGGACCGGAGGGCACCCACCAAGGCCCCGCCGATCGGCGATTCCGGCGGGCCGGCGCGGCGGGCGTGTTCCTCCTCCTCGGAGTGAACGCGCTCGCCGGTGTGCTTCTCCAGGCACCGTGCTTCCACCACGGCTGGGACTTCCCCCGCTCGTCCTTCCGGCAGTGCGCCTCGCCGATGGCCGGGGCGCTGTCGGGGCTAGGCTTCCCGGACGCCGCGGGGCGCGCCCCGGGTGACCTCGCCGGCTTCTCCCCCGTCACGGCGTGGGCGGTGGCGCTCGGTCGGTCCGTGTCCGCGGACGATCCCGCGGCCGCGATGGCCTTCCTCGTCCTGTTCTCGGTGCTCGCGGTGGCGGTGCTCGGTATCGCCCTGTGGGTGCTTGCCGGTCGCTCCGGCCGCCCGTGGTTGCCGCTCGCGTTCGTCTCACCCGTCGTGTTCCTGTCGATCGGACAGTCGCTCGACACGGTCGGGGTCGCCGCCGCCCTGTGGGCGCTCGTCCTCGTCGACCCGCGGGAACCGCTCGGTCGGACGACCACCGGGCGCCTCGTCGGGGCCGGGGTGTTGCTCGCCGTCGGGCTCTTCGTGAACCCGCTCGCGGCCCTCGTCGTCGCGGGCCTCGTCCTCGTCATGGTGCGCCGGGGCACCGGCCGCGACCTCCCGGTCCTCCTCGGGTCCCTCGCGATCGCCGCGGGTGTGTGCGTGCTCGCCGACGGGCGGGTCGTGTCCCGGCTCCGCGCGTGGTGGGCCGAACCGGTCGATCGCGGCTCCTTCGCCTCGGTCGTCGCCACGCTCCCGGACACGGACCCCGTCCGGCTCGCCCGGACGGCCGTCGCCGTCGGCCTCGGCGTCCTCCTCGCGGTCGTGGCGGTCGCCGCACTCCGGATGCTCGTCGGGGCGTCGCGCGGGAACCGGGGACGAGGCCTCGGGACCGCCGAGGCGCCGCACGACCTCGCGGTGCTCGTCACCGTGTTCCTCGGGACGGCACTGCTCGTGCTCCCGGCGGCACCCGTGACGAGTGCGTTGTGGCTGCTGCCGTTCGCCGTGCTCGCGGTCCACCGCATGTGGGTCCACGGTGCGTGGATGCTCTCCGAGCTCGGACTGTTCCTCGCGGTCAACCTCGCGGACGCGAATGCGGCGGACGCCGGGACCGGGCTGTCGAACCCGTGGCTCGTGTTCTTCACGATGCTGCGCCTGCTCGCCGTGCTGGTCGTCGTCGTGGCCGCCGGTGAGGGGTTGCTTCGGCGCGTGCTCACGGCGGGCCTGGGGCCGGTGGGTCCGGGGCCGGTGGGTCCGGGGCCCGCGCCAACGGATTCGCGGAGGGAAACCGATTCCGTTTCCGTTTCGTGAGATCGCAAGCGAATCGATCGACCCGGGCGAATCTCTTGGCAGAGACGGACACATCACAGGACGGGTCGACGCAGCGGCCCGCTCCGGCTGGTCAGGAGTGGGTGCGGCGACTACACTGGTGAAGTCTGTGCCGCCTCCGTGAGCAATCCGCTTCCCGGTGGAGGCACGACGGATGCATAAGTCCCTCCTGCCACGGAAAGACCGTGGCCGCATGAGACCAGAGGAGGTGGGTCACCAGTGCGTCACTACGAGCTCATGCTCATTCTCGACCCGGAACTCGACGAGCGTTCCCTGGGCACCACTGTCGAAAATCTGATCAAGGTCGTCCCCGCCGATGGCGGAACCGTGGACAACGTGGACATCTGGGGTCGTCGCCGCTTCGCGTACGAGATCCAGAAGAAGGCCGAGGGCTACTACGTGGTCATCGATCTCCACGCCGTTCCGGCCACGACCAAGGAACTCGAACGCCAGCTCGGAATCAACGAGTCCGTGCTGCGCTCCAAGTTCCTGCGCGCCGACGCCAAGTAATCACTGAACCCACTGCGCACGAGGAGGCACCATGGCAGGCGAGACCATCATCACTGTGATCGGCAACATCACCGCTGATCCCGAACTCCGGTTCACCCCCAACGGTGCGGCCGTCGCCAACTTCACGGTGGCTTCCACCCCGCGTACGTTCGACCGTCAGTCCCAGGAATTCAAGGACGGGGAGACCATGTTCCTCCGTTGCAACGCCTGGCGCGAGATGGCCGAGAACGTCGCGGAGTCCCTCCAGCGCGGTTCCCGGGTGATCGTCCAGGGCCGACTGAAGTCGCGGACCTTCGACACGAAGGAGGGCGAACGCCGCACGGTGTTCGAACTCGACGTGGACGAGATCGGTCCGTCGCTGAGGTACGCCACGGCCAACGTCACGCGCAATGAGCGCAGCGGTGGCTTCGGCGGCGGCCAGCAGTCCGGCGGCGGTTTCAACCGCGGAGGCGGCGCACCCCAGGGTGGCGGCTTCGGCGGTCAGGCCGCGGGCGGGGCTGCCGCGGCCGGCGGTGGTTGGGGCCAGAACCCCAACGCCGGCGGCGGCTACGGCGGGGGCCAGCAGGGCCAGGGCGGCGGTTTCAACCGTCCCGCCCAGCAGCCGGCACCCGCACAGGACGACCCCTGGGCGGCGTCGAACCCGCAGAGCGGTGGCGGTTGGGGCAACCCGACCGACGACGAACCACCGTTCTGATCGGTGCCGCGCCACCGCCTCGGCGACGGCGGAGGATTCCGCCCACCGTGAGGCCGCGGCGCACGCTCACACACGATTTTTCCTGACAGGAGTACACCCATGGCGAAGCCGGAGATCCGGAAGCCCATCAAGAAGAAGGCGAACCCGCTCAAGCCGGGCGAGATCGCCAACATCAACTACAAGGACACCGCAGCCCTGCGGAAGTTCATCTCCGACCGTGGCAAGATCCGTGCTCGCCGCGTCACCGGTGTGACCGTCCAGGAGCAGCGCCTCATCGCGAAGGCCGTCAAGAACGCCCGCGAAATGGCTCTTCTCCCCTACTCGAGCTCGTCTCGCTGATCGGAGGGGGATTTCATCATGGCTACCAAGAAGATCATCCTCAACCAGGAAGTCGACGGACTCGGTGCAGCCGGTGACGTCGTCGAGGTGAAGGCCGGTTACGCACGTAACCTCCTCCTCCCCCGCGGCTGGGCCTCGGCCTGGACCCCCGGTGCGGAGAAGCAGATCGACGCCCTGCGCAAGGCTCGTCGTTCGCGCCAGATCGCGGACCGCGACGAGGCTCTCGCCCTCAAGGCGAAGCTCGAGTCGGCGACCGCCCGCATCGACATGAAGGCCGGCAAGAACGGCCGTCTGTTCGGCGCCGTGACCCCGGCTCTCGTGGCCGAGGCCCTCGCGTCGGTCGCAGGCACCGAGTTCGACCGCCGTCAGGTGGCTCTCGGCTCCCACGTGAAGACCGCCGGTGCGTACACCGCCACGGTCCGCGTGCACGACGAGATCACCGCGAACGCGAAGTTCGAGGTCATCGCGAAGGCCTGATCGCCTTCTCGTGGCACTGTCCGCCCCCGGCCCGGAGTACGGGCCGGGGGCGGAGTGCATTCACCGCCCGCCCGCAGGTGCTTCCCGCCGGGTGTTGGCACAATGGCGTCATGAGCCCCTCTGCGTCCACCTCCACTCCGTCCTCCGTCGCAGTCGCCGGCACGGCAGGTCCCACCGGCGTTCGCGGTCCCGCAGCACCGCCCGGACCGGACGACCTCGAACGGGCACGGGCCCTGCGGCGGATGCGCCTGCTCGCGACAGGGTTGCTCTGCCTCGCCGCGGTGATCTTCCTCCTCACCCACCTCCTCACCGATCTCACCGGCATCTGGGGCTTCGTCGCGCGCGGGTCCGAGGCGGCGATGATCGGAGCGATCGCCGACTGGTTCGCGGTGACCGCGCTGTTCCGGCACCCGCTCGGTCTGCCGATCCCGCACACCGCGATCATCCCGCGCAAGAAGGACGCCCTCGGGGCGAGCCTCTCCGGGTTCGTCGCCGCGAACTTCCTCAAGTCGCACACCGTCGCGCCGAAGATCCTCCGGGCCGGGGTGACGAAGCGGGCCGGAGAGTGGCTCGCGCAACCGGGGAACCAGGCGGTCCTCGTGGCGCGCGCGGGGCAGGGCCTCGAGTACGTGCTCGCCCGGGTCGACGACGACTCCGTCGAGGCACTCACGCGCAAGGTCCTCGTGCCCAAGCTCGTCGACCTCCACAAGGCGCCCGTGCTCGGCCGGCTGCTGCGGGAGATCGTGCAGGACGGGGCCCACCGCCGCCTCGTCGACCTCGTCCTCGGTGAGGCGTACACCTGGCTCGCGAACAACCCGCAGGTGATCGAGGGCCTCGTCCAACAGAAGACCCCCGAATGGGTGCCGAGCTTCATCCACGGTTCGGTCGCCGGCCGCCTCCAGCGCGAGGTGCTCACCTGGGTCGCGGACCTGCACAACGACCGCGACCACAAGGCGCGGCAGGCGCTCGACCAGTGGTTGCTGGAACTCGCCGATCAGCTCGGTGAGGAGGGCACCTCGGTCGCGGAACGCGCGGAGGTGGTCCTCGACGAGCTCCTCCAGCAGGAGGGCGTCGTCCATGCCGTCCTCGACGCGTGGGTGTCGCTCCGACGGCTCCTGCGCTCGGCGGTCGTCGACACCGAGGGGGAGGTCCACGTGCGGATCCGGCAGATGCTCGCCGGGCTCGCCGAGCGGGCCACGACCGACGCGGAGTTCCAGGCGACCGTCGACGCCCGCCTCGCGACGACCGCCGGCGACCTCGTCGAGTCCTTCGGCGACGAGTTCGCGAGCGTCATCTCCGACACCATCGCGGGGTGGGACGCGAAGGAGGCGAGCGAGCGGATCGAGCTGTACGTCGGCAAGGACCTCCAGTACATCCGCATCAACGGCACCGTCATCGGCGCGCTCGTGGGCGTCGTCATCCACGCGCTCACCCTCGTCCTGCCGGGAGTCTGACCCGGCCGTCGTCCCCGGCGGGTGCGGACGGGTTGTCCGCCGGTGCCCACCCCTTGCCGGGGCGCGGGTGGGCGGTTACCGTCAGAGGACCCGATTCGCACGTCGCTACAAGGGAGTGGAGACCGTGACGAACACGATCGACGAATCCGTCATGCCCGCACCGGTGCTCGACGCCCGGCCGGAGATCCCCGGGGAGGACACGTCCCGGGTCGCGATGACCGCGTCCGCCCTCGACCTGCTCACCCGGCTGAGACGCATCCACGGACCGCTCATGTTCCACCAGTCCGGTGGGTGCTGTGACGGGTCCTCGCCCATGTGCTACCCGGCCGGCGAGTTCCGCACCGGGGACTCCGACGTCCTGCTCGGCACCTTCGAACTGCCGGAGGACCCCGAGGGCACCGCCGGGGAGACGCCTGCGGACCGTGAGATCGCCTTCTGGATGAGCCGCGAACAGTTCGAGTACTGGAAACACACGCACCTCACGCTCGACGTCGTCGACGGTCGTGGCTCCGGGTTCTCGGTCGAGGCGCCCGAGGGCAAGCGGTTCCTCATCCGGTCCCGCCTCATGGAGTCCTGATGCCGCACGCGTCCCCGTGGCCGGCCCCCACCGCGGACGAGTACCAACGTGCGGTCCTCCGCGCACGCTCCGATCTGCACACCCACGTGCACACCGCCGCCGAGGCGCCCTGCCCTGCGGGCACCCGGACCCTCACCGTCCGCCCCGACGTGTGGGCCTCGTGGCGGCGGAGTCTGGAGAGTCTCCACACCGATCCGGCCGGTCCGCGCGCACCCGAGGACGTCCTCGACGAGGACTCCCTGCGCGACGCCCGGCTCGCGCACGCCTTCCACCAGGTGCTGCCCCTGCTGCGCACCCGGCTCGTCGAACCGGCCTCCGACGCGGGCCTGCTCGTCGCGCTCGGTGACGCCCGCGGCCGGCTCCTGTGGGTCGAGGGCACCGTCCCCGTCCGCTCCCGGGCGGAGTCCATGGGGTTCCTGCCCGGTGCCGACTGGTCGGAGGCCTCGATGGGCACCTCGGCGCCGGCGCTCGCCCTCGCCACTCGGCGCTCCACCCAGGTTGTCGGGGCCGAACACTTCGCCGAGGCGGTCCATCCCTGGAGCTGCAGCGCGGTCCCCGTGACGGACCCCGTCACGGGGAACACCCTCGGCGTCATCGACATCACCGGCGACACCGACGCCGTGGCACCCCTCGTTCTCCCGCTGCTGGAGTCGACGGCCCGGGAGGTCCACGACGAACTCCGCCGGCTGCGGGACGGAGGTCGGCACCCGGGGCAGGGCGCCTCGGCGGCGTGGTTGGCGGTGACGGGCCGTCGGCACCCGGCCCTCGTGCACGCGGGCGTGCGCCGGGAGCTCAGCAACCGGCATGCGGAGCTGTTGGTCCTCCTGCAGGAGCACCCGAGCGGGGTGAGCGCGGCGGAACTCGCCGAGGACCTGCACGGGACGGCCGGTGCCGACGGGACGGTGCGTGCGGAGCTCGTGCGGGTGCGGAAGGCACTCGTCGGTGCGTTCGGGGAGGACGGGGCGTCCGTCACCCTGGCATCCCGGCCCTACCGGCTGGAGGGGCGCCTGGACGGCGACGTGCACGCGGTGCGCCGGGCACTCGCCGCCGGGGACGTGGCAGCGGTCCTCGAGGTGTACGCCGGCCACGTGCTGCCCGACTCCGAGGCGCCCGGGATCGTCCGTCTGCGTGACCGGCTCCACGCGCACGTGCGGGAGGTCGTCCTCGAGCACGGCACCTGGGAGCAGATGTGGGCCTTCGCGCAGCTGTCGGAAGCGGCCGAGGACGAGCGGGTGCTGACCGAGGTGCTCCGCGCCGCCCCCTGTGACTCCCCGGTCCGCGCCGAGGTGGTGCTCCGACTGGAGGCCCTGGAGGACTCCGCGGCCTGAGAGCATCAAGGCAGAAACGGGCTGCAACCTGCGTGCAACGGTGCGCGCGCTAGGTTCCTGAGCACGCACCGTCGACAAGGGCGTCGACGGGGACGGACCAGGACGTTCGAGGAGGAACCATGCCTGTATTCGCACAGCCGGGGACCGAGGGGTCCCTGCACACCTTTGCCGACCGGTACGAGAACTTCATCGGCGGGGAGTGGACCAAGCCGGTCAAGGGCCAGTACTTCGCCAACCCCACACCCGTGACCGGGCAGATCTTCACCGAGGTGGCCAGGGGCACCGGCGAGGACATCGAACTCGCACTCGACGCCGCGCACGCGGCCGCGCCGGCCTGGGGGAAGACCTCGCCGGCGGAACGCGCGGGGATCCTCAATCGGATCGCCGACCGGATGGAACAGAACCTCGAGAAACTCGCCGTCGCGGAGAGCTGGGAGAACGGCAAACCGATCCGGGAGTGCCTGGCTGCGGACATCCCGTTGGCCATCGACCACTTCCGGTACTACGCGGGTGCGATCCGGGCGCAGGAGGGCCGCCTCTCGCAGATCGACGAGGACACGGTCGCCTACCACTACCACGAGCCACTCGGTGTGGTCGGGCAGATCATCCCGTGGAACTTCCCCATCCTCATGGCCGTCTGGAAGCTCGCCCCGGCGCTCGCCGTCGGCAACGCGGTCGTCCTCAAACCCGCGGAGCAGACACCCTCGTCGATCCTCGTGCTCGTCGAGCTCTTCGGCGACCTGTTGCCGCCCGGTGTCCTCAACATCGTCAACGGGTTCGGGTTGGAGGCCGGCAAGCCGCTGGCCTCGAACAAGCGGATCCGCAAGATCGCCTTCACCGGCGAGACGACGACCGGGCGCCTCATCATGCAGTACGCCTCGGAGAACCTCATTCCCATCACCCTGGAGCTCGGCGGCAAGAGTCCGAACATCTTCTTCGAGGACGTGATGGCCGCCGATGACGCCTTCCGCGACAAGGCGGAGGAGGGCTTCACGCTCTTCGCGCTCAACCAGGGCGAGGTCTGCACCTGCCCCTCGCGGGCGCTGCTGCAGGAATCGATCGCCGACGAGTTCCTCGAGAGGGTGGTCGCCCGGACGAACTCGATCGTCCAGGGCAACCCGCTCGACACGGACACCCAGGTGGGCGCGCAGGCCTCGAACGACCAGTTCGAGAAGATCATGTCGTACCTGGACATCGGGAGGCAGGAGGGCGCGCAGGTGCTCACCGGCGGGGGACCTGCGGAGATGTCCGGGGACCTGGCCGGGGGCTACTACGTGCAGCCGACGATCTTCAAGGGCGACAACTCGATGCGGATCTTCCAGGAGGAGATCTTCGGTCCCGTCGTCACTGTCACGACCTTCAGTGACTACGCCGACGCGATGAGGACCGCGAACGACACCCTGTACGGCCTCGGGGCGGGTGTGTGGAGCCGCAACGGGAATGTCGCCTACCGGGCGGGCCGTGACATCCAGGCCGGACGGGTGTGGGTGAACAACTACCACGCATATCCGGCGCACGCGGCCTTCGGTGGGTACAAGTCCTCGGGCATCGGACGCGAGACCCACCTCATGATGCTCGACCACTACCAGCAGACGAAGAACCTGCTCGTCTCCTATGCGGAGGACAAGCTGGGCTTCTTCTGAGCCCGGAGAGTCGCGGAACGATCGCCCGCCGAGGCGCCCCGGTGCAGGTCATGAACCT
>NZ_BAAANO010000002.1:125433-189046 GCF_039529845.1 Brevibacterium samyangense
TCGGGGGCAGCGGTGCGCCGTGCACGGCTGTGAACCCGCGTCCGTGGTCCTACGTAGAATCGACGGGTGACTGATTCGAACGAGTGGCAACGGGCGGAGGCGGGTCTGCGGACCCCGCCGCAGGATCTGGAAGCAGAACAGAGTGTCCTCGGTGGCATGCTGCTGTCGAAGGACGCGATTGCCGACGTCGTCGAGAACCTCAAAGGTGAGGACTTCTACAAGCCGGCGCACGAATCGATCTACGACTCGGTTCTCGACCTCTACGCCCGCGGTGAACCGGCGGATGCCGTCACGGTCGCGAACGACCTCAACAAGCGGGGCGACCTCGCACGGATCGGCGGTCCGGCGTACCTCCACACGCTCATCTCTTCGGTGCCGACGGCGGCGAACGCCGGCTACTACGCGGAGATCGTCCGGGAACGCGCGGTGCTGCGCAAGCTCGTCGAGGCCGGGACCCGCATCGTCCAGATGGGGTACGACGGCGACGGGGCGACCGACGACATCGTCAACCGCGCGCAGGCGGAGATCTACTCCGTCACCGAACGTCGTTCCGCGGAGGACTACGTCCACATCGGCGAGATCCTCGAGGAGGTCGCCGAGGAGATCGAACGCTTCGGCGAGCACGGGGACGGCACCGCGGGTGTGCCGACCGGGTTCACCGAGTTCGACCAGCTCACGAACGGTCTGCACCCCGGCCAGATGATCGTCATCGCGGCACGCCCGGGTGTCGGTAAGTCGACCCTCGCGATCGACATGGCGCGCTCGGCGGCCATCGGGCACCGGCAGACCGCCGCGATCTTCTCCCTCGAGATGAGCCGCAACGAGCTCACGATGCGTATGTTGTCCGCGGAGTCCGGGATCCCGCTGCAAAACCTGCGCCGCGGTGAGATGAGCCCGCAGGACTGGACGACGCTCGCCTCGACGATGGCGCGGATCAACGATGCGCCCATGTACATCGACGACTCGCCGAACATGGCCCTCACGGAGATCCGCGCGAAGTGCCGCCGGCTCAAGCAGCAGCACGATCTCAAGATGATCGTCGTCGACTACCTCCAGCTCATGAGCTCCGGCAAGCGGGTCGAGAGCCGTCAGCAGGAGGTCTCGGAGTTCTCGCGTTCGCTCAAGCTCCTCGCGAAGGAGCTCGAGGTCCCCGTCATCGCGCTGTCGCAGCTCAACCGGTCCTCCGAGCAGCGCACGGACAAGCGTCCGATGATCTCCGACCTCCGTGAGTCCGGGTCGATCGAGCAGGACGCGGACATGGTGCTCCTCATCCACCGTGAGGACATGTACGACAAGGAATCCCCGCACGCCGGTGAGGCCGACATCATCATCGCGAAGCACCGCGCCGGCCCGACGGGCGAGATCAAGGTCGCCTTCCAGGGCGCCCGGTCCCGCTTCGTCGACATGCCGCAGTAAGGAGGGAGCGGCGTTCGTGATGGAACTCCGGGAAATGCGGGTCGAGGCGTCCGACGGGTTCCCCCTGGCCGTTCAGCTCGGAGGGCCCGCGGACGGCAGGCCGTTGTTCCTCGTCCAGGGGCAGGCGAATTCGCACGTGTGGTGGGATCGGGTCCGCCCGGACTTCGAGGACGAGTTCCTCACCGTGACGATGGACTACCGGGGCACCGGCGCCAGCCGTGGTCCGGTGGAGTCCTGGAGCACGGCGGGTTTCGCCGCCGACGTGCTCGACGTGGTGCGGGCACTCGGCATCGGCCGGGCGCACGTCTACGGCACCTCGATGGGCGGACGGACCGCCCAGATGCTCGCGGCCCGGCATCCCGAGGCGGTGGACCGCCTCGTGCTCGCCTGCACCGCGGCAGGAGGCCGGACCGCAGTCCTCCCGGACAGGGAGACGACACGGGAACTCGTGTCCGGGGCACCCGAGGAACGGCGGCGCTTCCTCCACGGTCTGTTCTTCACCCCCGACCGGCCGTTCACGGAGGCGGACACCCGCGTGCTCGGGGACCCGACGATGACGAGCGCCGAGGCGGTGGCGCACCGCCGCGCGAGCGCTCGCCACGACGCCACTGGGGTTCTCGGGGAGATCGCGGCTCCGACGCTCGTCATGCACGGCACCGAGGACCGGATGACGCCCGCTGCGAACGCGGAGATCCTCGCGGAGGGGATTCCCGGCGCGCGCCTGTGGATGCACGACGGCGGGCGTCACGGTTTCTTCGACGAGTTCCGTGACGAGGTGAATGCGGAGATCAGGCGCTTCCTCGACGCCTGATCCGGGTGCTTTCCCCCGTACACAGGTTTATCGACACACCCGTGGACAAGTGTGTGGACAGCGGTGTGGGAGATGTGGAAAGTCAAGAGGAACGACAAGGAAAAACCATCGGGCGCCTGTGCCTCACGCATCGTGGATGCGGGGGCAGGCGCCCGATGTCGTCCGTGGGGCCCGTCGCGCCGGCGACGGAACGCCCGTCACCTCACAGGTGGAAGATACCGAGGTCTGCGATGAGTCCGGAGATCATGGTGTTCACCTTTCTGAGGAGGAAGCCCGCCGGTTTCGCGAGCTACGTGATCCGTCTCACGCGGAAACCATCAAAACAAGTTGAAATGTATATTTCTTTGCGAGCGGCCCGCGATTCCGTGTCGGTAGTGAAACGAAAACCGTCTGGTTTCCCCGGGAAAGCCTCGCTGAGCGCGCGTGATATCGACGGCGTGTTTCCGCAATGTCACCGGAGGATTCCCGGCGGTGAAAACGGAGACGTTCCCGTGACACGGTTCGGTATATCGGGGCGCGTGAGTGCGGGTCCACCGGTCCTTCCCGCGGGTAGGTACTGCCCACGGGAAGGTGCTGCTCACGGAGCGAGAGTCACGGCACGAGCGCCGCGAGGATCTCCGCCACCGGCGCCTCACGGGTGTTCCTCCACCCCGTGCCCGCCCACAGGTTGAGTCCGTCCGCATCACCCGCCGTCGTCGCGGCTCCGCGCAGGGGCTTCGTGAGGTGGTGGAGTGCGGGGTAGCCCACGGGTGCCTTCGCGTCGTGGTCGCGCACGAAACGGTTCACGAGTGCCCGCGCGGGCCTACCGGTGAAGGCACGCGTGAGGACGGTCTCCGTGAAACGCGGATCACCGAGTGCCGCGCGGTGCAGTGCATTGGTCCCGGCCTCATGGGCCCGGAGTGCAGCGGTGCCGACCGAGACGGCGGCCGCGCCGGCCGCCAGGGCCGCCCTCACGTCCTCCCTCGTCGTCACGGCTCCAGCCGCGACGATCGGCAGGTCGACCTCGGCCCGGACCGCGGTGACGAGGTCCGGCAGCGGCGCCTCGGCGGGGAGACGGTGGGGTTCCCACACGCCGGAGTGCCCGCCGGCCCCGGAACCCTGGACGACGAGGACGTCCACGCCGGCGGCCGAGGCGGCCCGCGCCTCGGCGGGGGAGGTGACGGTCTGCGCCACGAGGCTCCCGGCCTCCCGGAGGGCGGCGATGTCCTTCCGGTCCGGCAGGCCGAACGTGAAGCTCACGAGGGGAACGGGATCCGCGAGCAGCGCCTCGATCTTGCCCTCCCACTCGTCGTCGTCCTCACGGAGCGCCGGGAGGGGGTCGGGCAGTTCGTAGCGGGCGGCATCGCCCTCGAGGTGCGCGGCGTAGGCGTCGTAGGTCTGCGGATCGATGCGGTGGAGGTTCGGGACGAAGAGGTTCACGCCGAACTCCTCGACCCCGGCGACCTTCACCTCGCGGACCTCGCGGGCCATCGCCTCGGCGGTCTTGTACCCCGCGGCGAGCTGCGCGAGGTGCCCGGCCTCCCACGCGGAGATCACGAGGTTCGGGGTCGAGGGGCCGCCCGCCATCGGCGCGACCCACACGGGAGCCGGACGGTCGACCGGCGCGGGAAGGGGCACAGGGAGCGACCCGGGGTGGGCGGAGGCGTCGGACGGGGGAAGGGAACGCGGTGAGTCCATGACGAGAGCGTACGTCGGGGTGAGGAGCGCCGTCACGGAGAACTAAGGTGGAGAGGCGGCGTTCCTCGCCCGCCCGTCACCACCGCTCGTCCACCGTTCGATCCGTCCCGTCGTTCCAGAACCAGGAGTCCTCCGTGCCCGACGCCTCCCCTCGTTCCATCGCCGTCGTCGGGGCGGGCCCGCGCGGCGTCGTGCTCGTCGACCGGATCGGCGCAGCGCTCGAGATGCTCGCGGGGGAGCTGGGTGGACATCACGGCCGTGAGCCGATCACCCTCCACCTCATCGACTCGCGGGAGATCGGTGCCGGGGCGGTCTGGGAGACCGATCAGACACGCACCCTGTGCATGAACACGCTCGCCGCGGCCGTCACCCTCTTCACCGAGCACGGAGCCACGATCACCGCGCCCGTGCGCGTGGGCCCGAACATGTACGAGTGGATGCACCTCGTCCTCGAGTACGCGGTCCGCACGGATGCGCCGGGGATCGAGGGGCATGCACCCCGGCCCGAGGCGCTCGCCGCGATCCCCGAGGCGCACCGGGCCGTGTTCGAGCGGACCCCGCCGGATCTCTACGAGCTCCGTTGCTTCTACCCCGAGATGGCGGAGTCCCTCCCGCAGTCGCACCCGAGCCGTGCCCTCTACGGGCAGTACATCCGCTGGGCGTTGCACGTGCACCTCGGAGGGTTGCCGGAGAACGTGCACGTGAACGTCATCGGGGGACGCGTCACGGCGATCGAACCGGTGGAGGCTGCTGCTGGGCACGCCGGTGGGGCGGGCCGGGACCGGCTCGTGTTCGACGACGGCCGGGAGCTGCTCGCGGACCTCACCGTCGTCACCGGCGGATGGGTGCACACCGCCCCCACCACGGAGGAGGCCGCGCTCGCCCGTGCGGTGGAGGAGTATCCCGGGCTCGTGTGGTTGCCCCCGGACTCCCCGATCGACCAGGACTTCGCCGCGGTGCCCGACGGTGCCGAGGTGCTCGTCCGCGGCCTCGGCATGGGGTTCTTCGACGCGATGGCACTGCTCACCTACGACCGCGGCGGTGTCTTCGAGGAGACCCCCGGAACACGATCGGGCCTCACCTATCGGCCGAGCGGGAGGGAACCGCGCCTCCTCGTGGCGTCGAACCGTGGGTACCCGTTTCTGCCGAAGTCCGATTACGGCGGACTGCCTCCGAAGCCCGTCCTTCGCCGTCTGGGGGCGGTCGTCGCCACGTGCAATGCGGAGGGGCACGAGGTCGGCGCGATCGACTACGCGGCCCGCGTGTGGCCGGCGATCCTCGCGGACGCCTTCGAGGCGTACTACCGCACCCTCGCCCGGGTGTCCCCGGAGCTCCTGCGCGGGAGCCTCGACGACCTCGTGGCGGCGATCGACTCCGTGACGCTCACCCGTGCCGACGTCGATGCGAAGCGCGACTTCTCCCTCATGCGGGAGGCCGTCGCGCCGTTCGTCGTGCCGGTCGGAGCCGAGGAAGGCGCCGAGGCGGTCGAGGCGGGATCTGCGGAAGGCCGGGGCGCACGGCAGAGCGACCGGTACTTCGAACCCGACTTCCTCCTCCACCCGACGGACGCGTACGCGGAGGCGGTGCGCAGGGCCCAGGCGGAGGTCGGCCGGCCCGGTGATGCACAGCCCGGCCCCGACCTCACCGAGTGGATCGCGCAGCACCTCGTCGACGACCTCGCACACGTGGCCCTCGGTGAGGACAGCCCGTGGCGCGCCGGCCTGTGGGAGATCTCCGCAGCACGGCGGGTGACCTCACTGCTCGGTGCAGGCGGGCGCTACGAACCCGATTCGAAGGGCCCCATCCGTGCGGTCACCGGGATCGGCGGAATGGCGGGATCGGGTCCGCCGGCGTTCCGCACGCGCGAGCTCCTCGCGCTCATCGACGCGGGGCTCGTCACCTTCGTCGGTGCGGCCCCGGTGGTCGCGGTGGAGGACCGGGACGACGCCGAGGCGACCGGACCTGCCGAGGCGACCGGTGCCTCGGGAGCCCGTGGCGCCTCGGGCCCGGCGTTCGTCATGACCTCCGCGACCCGCCCGCACGAGGAGTTCCGCTCGCGGGTGCTCGTCGATGCGTGGATGCACACCCCCGATATCCGCCGGCCGGGGGAGCAGCTGTGGCAGAACCTTCTCGCGTCCGGGCGGATCCGTCCCTTCACGCTCGAGTCCGCCGCCGGTGCGGTCGTCACCCTCGGATCGCCGGAGGTCGACCCGGCGACGGGCCGCGTGGTGCGGGCCGATGGCACGCGCGACTCGCGCCTCCACCTCGTGGGGATCCCGCTCGTCGAACTCCTCGGCGACGCGATGATCAGCCCGATGCCCGGCTCGGACCCCACGATGCTCCGGGAGGCCGACCGGGTCGGAATCGCGCTCGCACGTGCGGCGACGGGACTCGAAGCAGAACTCTGAGGTGCCTCGGCAATCCCCTACTTCACCCCGGCGACGTACCCGTCGCGCTGGGGGTCGGCGCCACCGGCGAAGCGTCCGTCGAAGCGGGTGATCGCGTGGACGCCGGCGAACGCGTAGGTGAGGGGTGAGCGGCGCACCGTGAATCCCTGCGCCTCGAGTGCGAGCTGGGTGCGACGGGGAACCGCGTTCGAGATATCGATCGCGTTCGAGGTCGCGACCGCCCGCGGTGCCATGACGGCCTCCTGCGCGGTCATCCCGAAGTCGAGGATGTTCGACAGTCCCTGCGCGATCGCCGGGGTGATCCAGGCGGCACCGGGAGCACCGATCGCCACGACGGGCGTATCTCCGTCGAGGACGACGGTCGGGGTCATCGTCGTATTGCGGCGGCGCCCGGGTGCGAGGGAGTTCGCGCGGCCCGGGCGTGGGTCGAAGGTCGCCATCGCACCGTTGAGCATGAACCCGGTGCCGGTCGGGATGTACCCGGACGGCGTGCCGAGGGTGTGCGTCATCGACACCGTGAACCCGGAGTCGTCCATGACGTTCAGGTGGGTCGTGTCCGGTGACTCGTACCGCGCGGTTTCCACATCGGCCTTCTCACCTGCGCGGATCCGGGCTGCCAGGGAATCGAGGTACGCGGTGTCGAGCAGCGCCTCGTAGTCGGCGCGGGCGGCGTCCGCGCTGCTCCACAGGCGTTCCTTGTCCGCGAGGGCGTACTTCTGTGCCTCCGTGAGGATGCGGATGTGTTCGGGGCTGTTGTGGTCGAGGCCCGAGAAGTCGAAGCGGTCCATGAGTGCGAGTGTCTGCATGGTCTGCACCCCGCCGGCGGCCGGCGGAGGAACCGAGACCGTGAGCCCGCGGAAGGTGCCGGTCACCGGTTCCGGTTCGAGGAGTGCGTACTCCTCGAGATCGACCTTCCGCAGCACACCGCCGTCGCGCCGCATGCTCTCGTCGATGATCCCGGCGATCTCACCGGAGTAGAACGCCTCCACTCCCTGCGCGGCGATCACGGCGAGCGTCTCCGCGAGTTCGGGGTTCTCGATCGCGGTGCCGATCTGCGGGCGGTTCCCGTCCGCATCGAGGTAGATGCGGGCGCCGTCCGGGGTGAGCCCGAGTTTGTCGCCGATCCCCATGATCCGGGAGTCGGGCACGGTGGGCGCGGCCATCCCGAAGTTGTGGGGCCTCCACACCCATCGGCGGGCGATCCGGATCGCGTGGGTGAAGAGGTCCTTCCACGGCAGGGAACCGTGGAGTTCGTGCGCGCGATGCCAGGCGCGCAGGGATCCGGGGGTGGCGACGGCCTGGGGTCCGGCCTCGTTCACCATCCCCTCGAGGAGGTAGTTGAAGCCGTCGTCGCTCACGCCCAGGAACTTCGGCAACCACATGTCGTCGGTGACACCCGACGGCGAGCTGCCGAGCCCGTCGATGATGTGGCGCTCGCCGTCCGGGGTGACGATCTGGATGACGGCCATGCCGCCGATCCCGCACATGAGCGGGTCGACGACACCCTGGACGAGAGCGGCGGCGATCGCCGCGTCGACCGCGTTACCGCCCACGGCGAGGATCTCGGCGCCGGTGTCGACGGCCTCGGGCTGGGGCGCGACGATCATCGCGCGGTACGGGGGATTCCGGGGGAGGGGAGTGTGCATGGTCACACGGTATCCCCGACACCCCCGCTCAGGCGCGCAGGAGGACCTGCCCCTCCTTGCGGGGCGCCTTCTGCTCGTAGCCGGAGAGGAACTCGCCGAGGCGGTCGAGAGCCTCGTCGAGCACCTCGACACCCGGCAGGGTGACGAGCCGGAAGTGGTCCGGACGCACCCAGTTGAACGCGGTGCCGTGGGAGACGAGGATCTTCTGCTCCTTGAGGAGGTCGAGGGCGAAGAGCTCGTCGTCGGTGATGTGGAACTTCTCGACGTCGAGCTTCGCGAAGAGGTAGAGGGCACCCTCGGCCTTCTGGCACGTGACGCCGTCGATCTCGTTGAGCTTCCGGTGCGAGAGCTCCATCTGCGCGCCGAGGCGACCCGTCGGCAGGACGAGGTCCTCGATGCTCTGGTACCCGCCGAGGGCCGCCTGGATGGCGTGCTGGGCGGGAACGTTCGCGCACATGCGCATGTTCGCGAGGAGCCGGATGCCCTCGATGTAGCTCGTCGCCTTCCAGTTCGGACCGGTGATCGCGATCCACCCGGAGCGATAACCGGCGATCCGGTACGCCTTCGACAGACCCGAGAAGGTGAGGCACAGGACGTCCTCCCCGGTGAGGGTCGCCATGTTCGTCATCGGAGTGCCGTCGTAGGTGATCTTCTCGTAGATCTCGTCCGCGAACACGATGAGGTCGTGCTCGGCCGCGAGGTCCCTGAGTGCCTCGAGCTGAGCGGGCGTGTACACGGCGCCGGTGGGGTTGTTCGGATTGATGACGACGATGCCGCGGGTGCGCGGGGTGATCTTCGCGCGGATGTCCTCGATGTCCGGGGCCCAGCCGTTCTCCTCGTCGCACATGTAGTGGACGGGGGTGCCACCGGAGAGGGCGACCGAGGCGGTCCACAGCGGGTAGTCGGGGCTCGGCACGAGGATCTCGTCGCCCGGATTGCACAGGGCCTGGAGGGCGAGGGTGATGAGCTCGGAGACGCCGTTTCCGAGGTACACGTCGTCGGCGTCGAGGTTCCGGATGCCCTTCGTCTCGTAGTACTGGACGACCGCCCGGCGGGCCGAGAGGATGCCGCGGGAGTCCGAGTAGCCCTGTGCCTCCGGGAGGTGCTTGATCATGTCGACGAGGATCGAGTCGGGAGCCTCGAAACCGAAGGGTGCCGGGTTACCGATGTTGAGTTTGAGGATCCGGTGGCCCTCCGCCTCCATGCGTTCCGCCTCGTCGAGCACGGGTCCACGGATGTCGTAGAGGACGTTCGCGAGTTTTGCCGACTGGGTGAACATGGAGGCCTTTCCGGATGCGGGGAAGAAGAGAACGACGGGACCCACCGTACGCTCACGGCCTGTTCCGACACGAGCCCCGAAAGGTTCCTCTTGTGCGCCTTTGTTCGTACTCCCCGGTGATTCTGCGGGTTCTCGGGGTTATCCAAAGGTTCTCGGGGATGCACTCTAGGCTGTGGCCGTGGACATTCCCGGTGCCGGTCCCCTCGCGGACACCTTCCTGTTGTTGCTCGACCTCTTCGGCGTGCTCGTGTTCGCCGTCTCCGGCAACCTCCTCGCGGTGCGCAAGGACTACGACTTCACCGGGTCGGTGCTGCTCGGATTCCTCGCGGGCCTGGGCGGCGGCATGGTGCGCGATGTGCTCCTCGGCCGGGTCCCCGCGTCCCTCCTCAACCCGATCTACCTCGTCGTCCCGGTGCTCGCAGCCCTCGTCGTCTACCTCGTCGGGCAGCACGTCGAGCGGGTGCGGGCCGTCATCATCGCGTGCGACGCCGTGGGCCTCGGACTCTTCTGCATGACCGGGACCGTCATCACCCTGGGGGTCGGCCTCGGTATCGCGCCGGCCCTGTTCATGGGCGTACTCACGGCGGCCGGAGGAGGGATCCTGCGCGATGTCGTCGCGAACGAGAACCCGGCCGTGTTCAACTCCTCCGACCTCTACCTCGTGCCCGCGCTCGCCGGCTCCGCACTCACCGCGGTCGTGTTCGAGGCGGGCGTGTGGAACGTGTGGACGGCCCTCGCGGTCGGTGCGTTCGTCGTCGTGTTCCGGCTGGCAGCCCTGCGGTTCCGGTGGCGGGTCCCCGCGCCGATGCGCAGTTGGTCGTGGCGGGGGCGCCTGCGGAGGTTGCGCCGCCGGTCGAGGTGAGGGCGGTCGGCTCGGCACGGGACGCGCTGCCCTCCCGTGTCACGCCGGGCGGTGCGGGAGCGCTGCTTCCTCGAAGACGCGGGTGGCGAGGGGGCGGAAGTCGGTCTCCGGGTCGTACCAGGAGTCGAGTTCGTCGAGAGTCCCGTCGTCGGTGTAGCCGAGTTCCTCCACGACACCCGCCCACTTCTCTGCGCTCGCCTGCAGGTCCGTGCGCACGTTCTCCTCGATCACCCCGTCGACGAGTTCCTCCTGGGTGTCGAGGATGACCTGCTTCGCTGCGGGGTCCATGTCCGTGAAGGTGCCTCCGGCGTCCCGGACGTCCGTGACGGCGTCGGCGCTCGAGGCGACGATCGCCGAGATCTGCCCGTGCATCCAGTCGACCCCGGCGGCGTCGAAGATGATCTGCTGGTACGCCACGGGCAGCGTCGGGAATTTCGAACCGGCGACGTGACCGGCGGTGACCGCGCCGGTCATCCGGTCCTCGCCGAGCGTCGAGACCTGGGGAGCGGCCTCGAGGAGTCCGGTCGATCCGGCGACCATTCCCTGGAAACTGCTCGGCGATCGCCGGGTCCTTCCACGCGGCCTCGCTCATCTGTGCCTGGGTGATCGCCTCCCCGGTGAGAGGACCGGCCGGCGTGTAGTGGCTGAGCTTGTTGTACGCGTCGACGAGCGGGTACTCGGCCGGGTAGTACACGGGCACTGCGTAGGAGAGGTCGAGGCGCCCGTCCGCGAGGGCGTCGTCGACCTCCGGGTACGCAGCGATGGACTGACCCCAGGCGACCTCGAAGTCGATCTTCCCGCCCGAGCGCTCCCGCACCGCGTCCATGAAGGCGTTCTCCGCGACGGCGCCCGCCGCGTTCGGGGACGCGGCGTAGGGCTGGATCGTGAGGGTGACCGGGTCGAGGTCGGCGATGGCCTCGTCGACGACGGACTGGTCCGCGCCGAACTCGAACCCTCCGCCCGAGGCACCCCCGCCTCCGGAGCCCACGGAACCACCGCAACCGGCGGTGAGGGCGATGACGGGCAGGATTCCGGCAAGGATCGACGTCTTCGTCGACATACGGCTCATGACACTCCTCGGAGTCGGGCCCGACGACGGTGTCGGGTCGACACCGAACCCAAAGCGCGGCGAACGAAAGGTCAACGATCTTTGAATGCGAGGAGCATACGGCTACGCCCCCGCGTGCTCCCGGACGACGGCGAGGACCTCGTCGCCGTAACGGTCCTGCTTCTTCGTGCCGATCCCGGAGATCGTGCCGAGCTCGCCGCGGGAGGTGGGCCGCGCCTCGGCGATGCCGCGGAGGGTGGCGTCGGGGAACACGACGTACGCCGGGACCCCCTGTTCCTTCGCCTGGCCGGCGCGCCAGGCGCGCAGCGCCTCGAACAACGCCGCCGAGGCGGGGTCGAGATCCGCCGCGACGCTCGCCTTCCGGCCCCCACCGGACCGGCTGCCGCGACCGGCCTTCGCGGGGGTCGGATCGTGCCTCAGCTGCACGGTCTCCTCACCGCGCAGCACGGGACCGGCCTGCGGGCCGAGGACGAGGACGCCGTAGTCGCCGACGGACTCGAGGTATCCGCGGGCGAGGATCTGGCGGATGATCGCCCGCCACTGGCGCTCGTCGATGTCCGCGCCGATGCCCCACACGCTCAGTTCCTCGTGCCGGCTCGTACGGGAGCGGTCGGACTCGATCCCGCGGAGCACGTCGATGACCTGCCCGGAACCGAAACGCTGGCCCCGCTCGCGGTCGAGGCGGATGACCGTGGAGAGGAGTTTCTGCACCGGGACCGTCGCGTCCCATGTCGTCGGCGGTTGGTTGCACGTGTCGCAGTTGCCGCACGGTCCGGACTCCTGCCCGAAGTACCGCAGGAGCTGCATGCGGCGGCAGTCGACGGTCTCGCAGAGCGCGAGCATCGCGTCGAGGTGCGTGAGCGAACGACGTTTGAACGCCTCGTCGCCCTCGCCCGACATGATGAACCGGCGTTGGGACACGACATCGCCGAGGCCGTACGCCATCCACGCGGTCGACGCCAGCCCGTCACGGCCCGCACGGCCCGTCTCCTGGTAGTAGCCCTCGATGCTGCGCGGCAGGTCGAGGTGCGCGACGAAGCGCACGTCCGGTTTGTCGATGCCCATGCCGAACGCGATCGTCGCGACCATGACGAGCCCGTCCTCGCGGAGGAACCGGGCCTGGTTCTCCGCCCGCACCTCGGCGGGGAGGCCCGCGTGGTAGGGGAGTGCGGGGATGCCGCGGGCCGCGAGCGCCTCGGCGGTCTGTTCGACGCTCTTCCGGGAGAGGCAGTAGACGATTCCCGCGTCGTCGCTGTGTTCGCCGGTGATGAAGTCGAAGAGTTGGGCGCGGGCGCTCGCCTTCGGGACGATCCGGTACTCGATGTTCGGGCGGTCGAAGCTCGCGACGAAGTGCCGCGCGTTCTCGAGGCGCAGGCGCGCGGTGAGTTCCTCGTGGGTGGCGCGGGTCGCGGTCGCGGTGAGGGCGATCCGGGGGATCCCGGGGAAGCGGTCCGCGAGGATGCTGAGGCCCAGGTAGTCCGTGCGGAAGTCGTGGCCCCACTGGGAGACGCAGTGCGCCTCGTCGATCGCGAAGACGGAGACGTGCGCCTGGCCGAGCAGCTGGAGGGTGCGTGGCAGCACGAGGCGTTCGGGCGCCATGTAGAGCACGTCGAGATCCCCGTCGAGGAGCCGGCGGCACACCTCGTTCTCCTGCTCGGGCGTGAGAGTCGAGTTGAGGAACGCGGCCTTCACCCCGAGGTTCTCGAGGGCGGCGACCTGATCGGCCATGAGGGCGATGAGCGGCGAGATGACGATCCCCGTGCCCTCACGGACGAGCGCGGGGATCTGGTAGCACAGCGACTTGCCGCCGCCGGTGGGCATGAGGACGACGGCGTCCCCACCGGCGATGACGTGGTCGACGATCTGCTGCTGCTCACCCCGGAACGTCGGGTAGCCGAATACGTCCTCGAGGACCGATTGCGCCGTGACCGTCATGCCCACGAGCCTATCGGGGTGGACCGGGTGCACTCCTCAGGCTGTGGAGAAGCAGCGTTCTCGCTGGTGGGAGAGTGTGACCGCAGGTGGCGGGTCAGGCCCGGAGTGACGCGAGCGTGTCCGCGAGCGAGGTGAGGAAGCGGTCGGTGTCCGCGGCGCCGAAGACGAGCGGCGGGCGGATCTTGAGGACGTTCGCGTGCGGTCCGGACGCGGAGATGAGTACCCGGCGGTCCCGCAGGCCGTTCACCACCGCCGAGGCGCGGGCCGGGTCCGCGGCGCGCGGCGCCTCCGGGTCCACGACCTCGACCCCGAGGAACAGGCCGGCCTGCCGGACCTGGCCGAGGAGAAAGAAGTCCTGTGCGAGGTCCGAGAGCCCCTGCGCGAGTGCCGCGCCGGTGGTGGACGCGTGACCCGGGAGGTCCTCCTCGCGGACGACCTCGAGGACGGCGCGGGCCGCGGCGATGCTCACCGGGTTCCCGCCGAAGGTGTTGAAGTAGCGGACGCGCCGACCGAACTCCTCGCCGAGTTCCGCACGGGTGACGACCGCGGAGATCGGCATGCCGTTGCCCATCGGCTTGCCGAGGACGGCGATGTCGGGGATCGGGGCTTCGAGGCCGGGGAGTTCCGGTCCCGGCTGCGTGTCGCCTCGTGTGCCGGTGTGCCGTTCGAATCCCCACATCGTGCCGGTGCGGCCGAACCCGGGCTGCACCTCGTCGGCGATCCACAGGCCGCCGAACTCGTGGGCGACGGTGGCCGCCTCGGCGAGGAATCCCGCGGGCTCCGGCTGCACACCGTCGGAGGAGAGGACCGAGTCGACGAGGACGGCGGCGAGTCCGATGCCGCGTTCCTCGAGGTCCTCGGCCGCGGTGCGGATGCGGGCGGCGAACTCCGCGCTCGCGGTCGCCGGGTCGTCCCGGAAGCCGTCGGGCGCCTCGACGGTGACGACGTCCGGTCCGAGGGGGTTGTTCTCCCCGAGGCTCGGGGACAGCCCCGCGGAGAGCTCGGTCGTGCCGTGGTACGCGTTCGCCGTGACGATGACGCCCCGGTGCCCGGTCGCGAAGCGGGCGAGGCGGACCGCGAGGTCGATCGCCTCGGACCCGGAGCACGCATAGGTGATGCGGTCGAGTGCGGTGGGGAACGTCGCGAGCAGGTCCTCGGAATAGGAGACGACCGCCTCGGTGAGGTAGCGGGTGTGGGTGTTGAGCGTCGCGAGCTGCGCGCTCACGTACTCGGTGACGCGGGGGTGCGAATGCCCGATGCCCGGCACGTTGTTGTACACGTCGAGGTAGTCGTTCCCGGCGGCGTCGAAGAGGTGCGAACCCTGCCCGCACACGACGTCGACGGGCTCGGAGTAGAAGAGTCGGTACGAGGACGACAGAACCTGTGACCTGCGCCGGAGGAGATCGGTGGCCTCCGGTGAGAGGTCGGGGGAGGAGTCCGGATCGAAGCCGTTGGCCATGTGCACAGAGCTCATGGCCCTCACCCTAGTGAGCCGAGGTGTCGGGTGGGTGACGCGTCCGTCGCAGGTCGGTCGGCCCCGTTTCACGTGAAACGCCGGAAACCTCCGGAGTCGGCTTCGCCAGTACTGTGGGTACATGCCCCGCCCCCTCCATTCCCTCACCCCACCGGAGATCGCGCGCATCTGCCGCGAGGCGTTCGGACTCGACGTCGAGGTCGGCGCCTTCATGGCCGGCGAGATCGCGGTGAACATCCGTGTGAGCGCGCACGGGAAGCCGTACGTCCTCAAGGCCGAGTACCCGAGTCCCTATATGACCGCCGCGCACATCGATTGGGTGAGCGGCGTACAGGAACATGCGCGCCGCGCCGGCCTGCCGGTCGCCGCCCAGGTGCCGGTCGTCGGTGCGGCGGCGGGCGCCTCGGGGTTCGTGGCGCTCGTGCCGATCGCAGCGGAGGCAGCCGCCGCCGAGGCGCCCACCCCGGCGCTCGTCCGTCTCCAGACCTTCCTCCCGGGCTCCGTGGCCACCGAGGCGCCGGCCGGCCTCGACTTGCCGGGAGCCTTCGGGTCCCTCGCCGCGCAGCTCGTGCGCGCACTCGCGGACGTGCCGCGCGAACCGGTGCCGGTGCTGCACCCGTGGTCCTTCGAGACAACGGGAGCGAATGTCCTCTTCGCGTGCGACCGGATCGCGTCACTGGAGGCGGCCGGCATGGTGCCGGGGGAGGAAAGTGCGCGAACCTCGGCGGACCTTGCGCTCGCCCGGTCGATCGCGCGGGAGTTCGAGGACGTGGTGCGACCCGGCCTCGATACCCTCCCTCACCAGGTGCTTCATCAGGACCTCAATGACTTCAACGTGCTCGTCGAAGGGGGAGCGGACGGGGCTGTGGGAGGTGGCAGGGTGAGCGGCATCATCGACTTCGGGGACGCGCGGTTCGCCCCGCGCGTCGCGGAGATCGCGCTCGCCGCCGGCTACGCGACGCTCGGGACGGAGGACCCCGTCGGTTCCCTCGCACGGGCGGTCGACGCGTACGACGAGGTGATGGCCGGAACCGACGTCATACCCGGAACCGCGCTCGCTCTCACGGACGCCGAACGGGACATCATCCCGCTCGCGGCACTCGCCCGGCTGTGTCTCAACGCGTGTCAGTGGACCGCGCGCACGCTCACGACCAGCACCGAGGACCCGCGTCACGACTACGGGAAGGCGCGGATGCAGCGCACGTGGCCGGTGATCCGCGCACTCGCCGCAGCGACGGGGCGGGCGTGAGCGCGGTGGGAGCGACGGCGGTGGGAACGACGGCGATGGGAGCCGGGGAGTTCCTGTCCCGGGCCGGCGACGCGATGGGGATCGAGCTGTGGCGGATCCCGATCGTCATGGCCTCCGCCGTCGGGATCTACTTCGCGTTCCTCCTGCTCACCCGCCTCTTCGGCGCCCGTATCCTCACCGGGTTGAACGGCTTCGACATCGTCATGGTCATCATGTTCGGTGCGGTCGCCGGGCGCGTCATCATCGGGCACCCGCCCTCGCTCGCCGCCGGGGTCGTCGGACTCGCGACTCTCATGGGTACGGCAGCGCTGTTCGGCCTCGTCCGCCGCCGCTTCCGGGCGGGACGCGTCTTCGAATCACCCGCGACTGTCGTCCTCGCCCACGGGGACGTGCTCGAGGAGAACGTGGGGCGCACCCACGTCACCCATGAGGACATCGTCGTCGCGCTCCGCCGCGCCGGTGTCGGCCGTTTCGAGGACGCCCAGTGCGTGATCCTCGAGTCCAACGGCACCCTGTCCGTCATCCGCGAGGGCGTGCGGATCGATCCGGAGATCCTCTGGGACGTCCGCGGGGCGGAGAAGGTCCTGCGGGAGGACGGCTAGCGCGGCGCTTGCTCAGTCGGCAGCCCACAGGTGAAGCGCGGCATAGGACCGGTACGGGCGGGCGTCGTCGAGCAGGGCTGCGAGTTCCGTCCGTGAGGTGACGCGCCGATGCGGCCATGTCGGCGCGCTCGTGAGCCTCCGCGCGCTCGTGAGGAGTGCGGCGTCCCCCGAGAGATCGACGTCGGGATCGCCGAACGCGCGGAGCCGGATGTACGCGAGCGTCCACGGTCCGATTCCCCGGATCTGGGCGAGTTCCTCGGGACGAGTGGCGCTGTCGCCGGACGGTGACGGCGTGCTCAACAGTTCGAGCGCATCGGCCAGCGTCTGCTTCCGGGCGCGCGGCCCGCGGTACCAGGTGTCGAGTGCCCGGAGCGCCTCGGCGGCGGTGGGGAACGGGGCGAGGTCGCATGCCCCGGTGGCGTTGGGAGCTGTACCGGCACGCACCGCTTCGACGAGCCGCACGAGCTGCGTACGACCGGACTCGACGCTCACCTGCTGACCCGTGATCGCGCGGAGGAGCGCCTCGGTGACGGTGGGAATCCCGGGGATGCGCACACCCGGGCGCCCGCGCACGAGGTCCGCGAACTCGGGAACGGTGCTCAGGTGCGACTCGATCACGGGGAGATCCGCATCGAGGTCCCACAGGCGGCGCGCCGCGTCGAGCGCCGGCCCCTCGTCCTCGGGACGGGGGAGGTCGAGGTCGACGCGAGCACCGGGCGTGCCGGGGCCCGCTCCTTCGTCCGCCGCGAGCGTGACCGTGCCGGGCCCGTGCGGGAGATCCACCGCGACCGTGTACGCGCGGGGAACACCGTCGAGGTCGTCGACGCGGTCGACGCCCGGCAGCTGCCGGCGGACGGACCAGGTGAGGAGGCCCGCGGAGTCGAGGGCGCCTCGGGTGCGGATCCGGACGGTCGTCATGGCACCAGTGTGCACGCATCACGGCTGGTGAGCCGTGCCTGTCTTGCACCCGGGGGCGCTTGCGAGGACGCTGGTGCAGACGTGTTCCGGACTCTCCAGGAGGCATTCATGACCGCACCGACCGATCCCCAGAAACTGGCCAACCCCGCCACGAACCCGATGGTGGACCGGCGGACCGTGTTCCGGACGGCCGGTGCCGTGGGCGCAGGGGCGGCTGTCGTTGCCGGGGTCTCCGCGTGCTCGGCCGAGGAGGAGCCGGCGGAATCGGTCGAGACCGTCACCGTGCCGGCCGCGGACGTGCCCGTCGGATCGGGCGTCGTCGTCGACGACCAGGTGGTCGTCGTGCAGCCGACCGCCGGCGAGTACCGCGCGTTCTCCGCGATCTGCCCGCACCAGGGGTGCCCCGTCCGCACCATCACCGAGACCGAGATCGTCTGCCCCTGCCACAACTCGCGGTTCTCCACGAGTGACGGCAGCGTCATGAGCGGACCCGCGGAGGAAGGGCTCGCGGCCAGGACCGTCGAGGTCGCCGGCGACCAGCTCTCGGTGTCCTGATGCGCGTCCTCGTCACCGCGTTCGAACCCTTCGGTGGGGACCCGGAGAACGCGAGCCTCGAAGCGGTCCGCGCGCTCGAGTCGACGTTCTCCGAACCGGGGATCGAGCTCGTCACCGCTGTCCTCCCGGTGTCCCTCGACGCCTTCCCCGCTCTGCTCGCCGCTGCACGGGAGTACGAACCGGACGCCGTGCTGGCCGTCGGTGAGGCGGGCGGCCGGCGCGAGATCACCCCCGAACGACAGGGCGTCAACGAGAACACCTTCCGCATCCCCGACAACGCCGGGAACCAGCCGCAGCACGAACCGATCGAGGCGGACGGGCCCGCGGCGCGCGCCTCGGGCTTCGACGTCGACGCCCTCGTCGCCGCGATCGCCGAGGTCGGCCTGCCGGCCCGTGCTTCCGACGACGCCGGCCGCTTCCTCTGCAACCACGTCGCCTACCGGGTTGCGGACCTGCCGGTCCCGGGTGGCTTCGTCCACGTCCCCGCCATCCGCACCCGAGGCGCCGCGACCGTCGGCGCGGAGACCGACCCGGGTGCTGCGCCGGGTGGGGCCGCCGGTGGCGAGGGCACCACCGCTCTCACCTCTGCCGACCTCGGCACCGCGCTCGCCGCCTGCGTGCGGGTGATCGCGGGGGAGTGACCGAGCGGGGCCGAAGAGAGCCGTGCACACAAAGGACTGAACGACCGTTCGGGCATGTTAGCGTCGCGGCATGAGTGACAACGACGTCCCGAATCCCCTGTCCCCGGCCTCCACTTCTCCGGCAGCTTCCCCTTCTCCCGCTTCTCCCGGGGCACCCCCTCGAGCGGCACGGTCATATCCTCGTCATCCGGATGAATCGGATGGAGAAGCGCAACGCGATCGACAGTGCGATGACCGAGGCGCTCGACGCGGCCCTCGACGCCCTCGAGGGCGCCGAGGGCCACGATGCCGGCATCGCGGCGCAGGGCCGGCCAGGCCGACCGAAGGGCTGGGATGGCGACGAGTGCCTGGAGCAGTCCGCCGATGCCCAGAGCGGCTGCGCCGATGGCCAGCGGTCCGGCCTCGGGGGCGAAGGTTGCCGCTGTCCCCGTTGTTCCCCACAGCAGTGAGGCCAGGGTGATCGCGGCGACCCCACCGAGGTGCGCGCGGTTCACCGCGCGGCCAACAGGCCTGCGCACGTTCGTCGCCGACGCCTCCCACGAGCTGCGCACCCCGCTGACGTGGACCTGGGCGAAGTGGTGATGGACGCTGTCATGGACGCCACTGCAGCCGCCCAGGGTCACATCTGGACCGTTGACGTGCCCGAGGAACCACTGACGGTGCACGGCGACCGGCGACAGCTCGCGCAACTGGTGACCAACCTGCTGTCCAACGCACGCAAGCACACGCCGACGGGCACCAGGGTGGCAGTACGGCTGGAAGAGGACAGCAACGGCGTCGCGCCCGGGCTGCAGGACAAGGCAGGGGATGAGCCGGCACAGATCGTACGGCTCACCGTCGAGGACGACGGCCCAGGGATAAGCCCCGAGCTGCTGCCCAACCTGTTCGAGAGATTCGTCCGCAGGGACACCGCCCGCACTACCACCGAGGAGTCCACAGGGCTGGGCCTGTCCATCGTGCGCTCGGTAGCTCGCGCCCACGGCGGGACGGCCAGGTGGAGTCCGAACCCGGGCGCACCCGATTCACAGTCGAGCTGCCAGCCGCATGACACAGCTCGCTTAGTGCCCTATCCAGTCGGTGGTGTCGATTTGTTCGAATGCGGCGGAGAGTTCGTCTTCTCCGGGGAGGGCCTTTCTCTCGGCTGCCGGTAGTGTTTCGTAGGTGTAGGTGGAGACGGCCATGGGAGATTCGGATCGTGTCAGGGCGTAGCGGACGCTGTGCTCGTTTCTGCTGCCGCAGATCAGGATCCCGACAGTAGGGCTGTGGGCCGGCCGTTTGAGCTTGTCGTCGACCAATGCCACATAGAAGTTGAGTTTGCCGGCGTACTCGGGCTGAAACGTGCCGGTCTTGAGTTCGATGACGAAGTAGCGCAGCTGCTCAACGTGGAAGAACAGCAAATCGACGTAGTAGTCGTCGTCACCGACCTCGAAGTGGACCTGCCGGCCGACGAACGCGAACCCCGGCCCCAACTCGTGGAGGGTGTCGACGATGCGGTCGGTGAGCGCCTGTTCGAGGTCGCGTTCGGCGACCTGCCCGGACAGTCCGAGGAACTCGAAGGTGTACGGGTCCTTCGCCACTTGCTGGGCCAGCTCGGACTCAGCGGCAGGCAGCTGCCGGGAGAAGTTCGAGGGAGCCGCGCCGGTGCGTTCCATCGTGTTGTTCATGATCATGTTCAGCAGCACGTTCCGGGACCACCCGTGCTCGACGGCTGCAGTGGCGTACCACTGGCGCGCGTCTGGGCTGAGTGGCTTATCGAGGAGGGTGCGGATGTGGCCCCAGGGCAATTGCGCCACAGGCTGTGGCGCAATTGAGTCGACGTTCCAGTGCCGGGCGAACGTGGTCATGTACTGCAGGTTCCGAGGCGAGAAGCCCCGCATCTGCGGGAACTCAGCCCGCAGATCCTCAGCCAGTCGGCTGATGGTCTTGCCACCCCACCCCTGCTGTTCTTGACGGAGGAGGATTTCCTTCCCGATCGACCAGTACAGCTGGACCAGCTCAGTGTTGACCGTCCGCTGTGCCTGCACCTGGGCCTGGTGAACACGCTGCTTGAGCGCCTCCAGGGTCTGGCGATAACCATCGGGAAGGGCGACATCTGCAGAAGCCATACGCCTCATTGTCCCGGCATCCGGGCCTGCTGCGGGAATCGCTTCGCCCGCCGGGTGTTAGACGAGTTGCAGGTCGGTGATGCAGGTGGCGCCTTCGTCGGTGGTGGTGAAGTCCGAGGTGCCGGTGCGCCCGTCGTAGCTGATTTCTATAGTGCCGTCGATGTCGCTGGGCACCCAGAAGCCGACGAAGCCGTTGTCGAAGGTGGTGACCTGCTCGTCGACCACGACGTCCCCGGTGGTGCTGTCGGTGATTTCGACGTCGACGGTCTCGTTGCTGAGCTCACCCTGGCAGGTGGTCAGGCTGTGATAGAAGCAGTCGTGCGTCTGCTCGACGTACGGGGCGATCGACAGGTACGACAGGTTCTGCGGCAGGTCCAGGACCACTTCCTGCCTGTTGTCGGTCAGCACCAGCTCATCGGGATAGACCGATGCGATCAGGTCTGCCGGCCTGTCGGCTGCCTCCAGCTGGTCCAAATGGTTGATGATCTCGAACGTATCCATGTTGTCGAGGTCGTAAGTGGTAAGGAGCTCAGCCTGCGAGCCGGCGCTTGGTTCGGAGTCTGCTGCCGGCGCGCATCCCGCCAGCACCAGCGAGAGTGTCGCTGCAGCGATCGCTACTCGTTTCACGTTCATCTCCTTGTCGTTCGGGCAGGTGCCCGAGGGTCAGCATGCGCAGGAGTGAGGACTGCGAATGCGTGGTCTCACTGAGTGGGCGGGGGTGTGTCAGATGATGGTTTCGAAGCCGCCGATCATGCCTTGCAGGCTGTTGACCCACTGGGTCCAGACGCCGCTGACGAGCAGCACGCCGATGATGATGAGCATCGCCCCGCCGATCCGGCTGATCAGCAGGTGGTGGTCTCTGGCCCACTGCAGCCTGCCGGTGCCCTTGACGATGAGCACGGCCACGACGATGAACGGCACTCCCAGTCCGAGGCAATACATCAGCGTCAGCAGGGCACCGCGCCAGATGCCGTCGGTGCCGGTTACCCCGAAGCTGGTCGACAGCGCCAGCACCGCCGCAAGTGTGGGACCCATGCACGGGGCCCAACTGAAGGCGAAGGTGGCGCCCAGGGCGGGGGCACCCCACAGCCCGGCGGGTGGACGCTTGGAGATGCGGGCGGTGCGCTGGAACATGCCGATCCCGCCCATGAACACGATGCCGGCGATGATGACGACGACACCCATCACGCGGTTGAGGACATCGGCCCACTGGCTGAGCAAGACACCGGCGAGGCTGAACGCCAGGCCCATCGACACGAAGACCGCGGCGAAGCCGACAATGAACAGGGAAACCCCGATGACGACCCGGCTGATCTTCCGGTCAGTCAACGCGGCGGCACCCAACCCGGTGACGTAACCGACGTAGCCGGGGACCAGCGGCAGGACGCACGGGGAAAAGAACGAGACCGCCCCGGCCAGGATGGCCACCGGGATCGCCAACAGCATCGGACCGGACAAGGCGGTCTGCGAAAAGGTCTCACCGATGGAGGCTGTGAGTGTCATGCCGGCTCGTCCAGCACGTCACCGATCAACGCTTTGAGGGTGGACTCGTCCACAGCTCCCATCACCCGCGCCGCCGCCCTGCCCCGGGCGTCCAAAACGACGGTGGACGGGACCGCCTGCGGGGGCAGCACCGCACCGAGTGCTGCCACACCGAGCCCGTCCTGATCCAGCATGGACGGAAACGTCAGATCGAAGGTCCTGGCGAACGCGTCGGCGGCCGCTGCCTCATCGCGAACATTGATGCCCAAGAACTTCACGCCGTCTTCTTGGTATCGCTCGTAGTTGGCCTGCAACGCCGGTGCCTCTTTGCGGCACGGGGGGCAGGCGGCGTACCACAGGTTGAGCACCACCGGGGCTCCACGCCAGTCGGCAAGGTCGAAGGCAGTGCCGTCGGTGTACTCACCGGCCAACTCGATCGGCTCACCCCGCTCACCGATGGGCAGTTGGGTGATGACCCCGGCCCCGGAAATATAGCCCTGCTCATTGACCTCCGGCACCTGGTCGGCCAACTCGTCGGCATCGCTGCCGCACCCGGCCAGGCCAAGCGCGAGGAGGACGGTCAACGAGCCTGACCGGTGGATCATCGAACGACGCGACAGAGGTGAGAGCATCCTTCTTCTTCAACTCGCAGGAAAACGACTCCCTCCATTCTGGTCGAGCCGGAGATGGTGAAAGGACCAGGATTCTTGAAGATTCGACGAAGATTGCCCTGGTGACAGCCCCGCCAAGGTGAGACGGGTTACATTCGAATCAGCGCGTGGCCCGACGGTGCCGCATGCTGTTTCTCCGGAAGTTCAGTTCCTTGACACGTCACCTCGGAGGCCAGGATGAGCGAACACAGCGGACACCTGCCAGTCGACGGAGACCGCAAAGCTCTCCGGATCTCCGGGTGGCTGACGGGAGTGTATTTCCTCATCGAGCTGGTCATCGGGCTGTGGTCCGGGTCGGTCGCGGTGATCTCCGATGCCTTCCACACGTTTTCGGCTGTCGGCGGGGTGCTGATCGCGCTGGTCGCCCAGCGTCTGAGCCAACGCCCCGCCACTGCGAAGGAAACTTTCGGATGGGCCCGCGCAGAGATCATCGGGGCGCTGTTCAACGGACTCTTCCTCGCCCTGATGGCCGCCTACGTGTTCTACATGGGTGCCATGCGGTTGGCCGATCCGATCGAGCTGCCCACCACGGTGATGCTCTGGGCGGCCGCCGGCGGCATAGTCACCGAGCTCATCGCATTCTGGCTGCTCTACCAACGTCAGAAGACGAACCTGAACATCAAGGGCGCGTTCTGGCACATCCTGCAGACCTTCGTCGGCAGCCTCATCATCATCATCTCCGCGGTGGTCATCCGACTGACAGGCTTCCTGGCGATCGACCCGCTGCTGGGCATGGTCTTCGGTGTGGTGCTGCTGTGGGCGTCGTGGACCATCATCCGCTCAGCCCTGAGAATCCTGCTCCAGGGCACCCCCGAACACCTCGACCTGCCGGCGGCGATCGCATCCCTGGAGGAGATCGACGGGGTTGAGGACGTCCACCACGTGCATGCCTGGACCATCACCTCACGGCGCACCGTCTTCTCCGCGCATCTGCACGTGGTCAACCCGGCCCAGCATGAGGCCGTGCTGGAACAAGCAACCGACTTGCTCACCGACCGGTTCGACATCTACTTCTCCACACTGCAGATCGAGCGCACCTGCCCGGCCGAGGCCGCCACGAGCATCGACATCACCAGACAGCCCTAGCGCCCCGCCGCGCGCGTTTGAAGGTTTGACGAAGATTCCGGGCGCAGCGGGCGCTGAGGCTGTAAGGCATCAGAACTGGGGACAGACTGGGTACATGTGGGCTGAACGAACCGACCACCACCCTGGCGGACGCATCGTCGTCGCCGAGGACGAAAAGCCGCTGGCGCAGATGGTGGCGACCTATCTGAGCCGAGACGGCTTCCACGTCGAGCAGGCACACACCGGAGTCCAGGCGCTCGACAGCGTTAGGGCCGAGGAGCCGGACGTGCTGATCCTCGACCTCGGGCTGCCCGGGCTCGACGGAATCGAGGTCTGCCGCCGCGTGCGGGCGATGTCGGAGTGCTACGTGCTGATCCTGACCGCCCGGAGTGGTGAGAACGACAAGCTCATGGGGCTTGCCGCCGGTGCGGATGACTACATCACCAAACCCTTCAGCGTCCGGGAACTGGTCGCCCGAGTCCACGCCGTGCTCCGGCGCCCCCGCACCGGAAACCCACCCCAGGACTCCGTCCGCGTCGTCGGCGATCTCACCATCGACCTGGCCGGCCACGAGGTCCGCCGCGACGATGCGGTGCTTCCTCTGACGCGCACCGAGTTCGACCTGTTGGTCGCCTTGTCTGCAGCACCCAACCGTGCGCTCTCCCGCCGGCAGCTCATCGACGCCGTCTGGGACACGTCCTGGGTTGGTGATGAACGGATCGTCGATGTCCACATCGGTCATTTGCGGCGCAAGCTCGGTGAAGGCCCCGATGGTGGCGGCCTCATTGAGACCGTCCGCGGCGTCGGCTATCGAATGGTGCTCCGATGAGACTGCGCAACTCCGGCTTGGCCGCCCGCCTGTTCGCCACCCAGCTGGTCGTGGTGGCGGCAAGTCTGCTCGGCGCGGTGGCGGTCGCCACCGTGGCCGGGCCCCCGCTGTTCCACGAACACCTGGAGATGGCCGGTGTTTCGGGGGGATCCCCGGAACTGTTCCATGTCGAACAGGCCTACCGCGACGCGAACCTGATCACCATGGCGGTGGCATTGGGCACCGGTCTGGCTTGTGCGTTCCTGGCCAGCTTCCTGCTCTCCCGCACGATCCGCACCCCGCTGGAACAGCTCACCGCTGCGGCCGCCGAAGTCGCCCACGGCAACTATGACGTGCGCGTCCCGGTGCTCGGGGCCGGCGGCGAACTCGATTCCCTGGCCCGGGCGTTCAACACGATGGCCGACCAGCTGACCCGCACCGAGGAAACGCGGCGGCGCATCCTGTCCGACCTCGCCCACGAGATGAGCACACCGGTCTCGGTCATCTCCGTCTACCTCGAGGGACTCCAGGACCAGGTCGTCGAGTGGAACCCCACCACCCACGCCGTGATGGCCGAACAGCTGGCACGCCTGACACGTCTTGTCGAAGACATCGACGACGTCTCGCGTGCCGAGGAAGGTCGCATCGACCTCGACCCGGCCCCCGTGCCCGTCGCCGACCTGCTCGACAGCTGCGCCGCCACCGTCGAGGAGAACTATGCGGCCAAGGGAATGACGCTCACCACCGCAGCCGACCCCGATGCCGACGTCGTGATCGCCGATCGGCAACGGCTGGCGCAAGTCCTCGACAACCTCCTGTCGAACGCCCTGCGCCACACCCCACCCAAGGGAACCGTCTCCCTCACCGCCACCGGCACCAGCGACACCGTGATCATCCGCGTCACCGACACCGGCGACGGCATGACCGCCGACCAGCTCACTCACGTCTTCGAACGCTTCTACCGCGGCGACACCGCCCGCGACCGCGACCACGGCGGCTCCGGCATCGGCCTGACGATCTCCCACGCCCTCATCGCGGCCCACGGCGGCACCCTCACCGCGTCCTCCGCCGGCCCCGGCCACGGCTCCGAGTTCACCATCGAACTGCCCCGCACCCCCGGAAAGGCCTACCCGTGAGAACGAACACCTTTACTCACATACCCCATGGGGGTATATTCGGGTTGTTGGAGGCTCTCTCCACCTCTCCGAGCCCACTAGTCAGGAGCACATCATGACCGCATCCTCCCGCCAGCTGCCCCTCGCATCGGCAGGTTGTGCCTGCTGCGCACCCGCCGACGCCGCCACTCCACGTTCAATCGGCAGCAGTGCTGATCCGGACTCCACGGTCACACTCGCTGTGGAAGGGCTGACCTGCCAGGGCTGCGCCTCGCGCGTAACCCAGGCTGTGCAGGCACTGGATGCAAACGCCCAGGTGGACGTCACGCTGGTACCCCATGGCCGGTCCACCGTCACGGTGACCAGCAGCGCACCGGCGGACACGGCGGTGCTGCAATCGGCGCTTGCCGCTGCCGGATACCCCGCAGCAGAAGCCTGATCGGCTACCCACCACCCGACTGTGAAGGACAACGATGAGCAATTCACAGCACCACCACCATCAACCCGAGCCGGCAGATCACACCCACGACCATCACCATCACGATCACCTCGACGCGGACAGCCACGGACAGGCGATGCCGCAGGGACACGGGCACTCCGCCCTCGATGAACTTCCCGCCCCTGGCCCCGGCAATCACGCCGGGCACGACCATGACGCGCATGCTGACCACGGCGAGCACGCGGGGCACAGTGTTGCGATGTTCCGGAACCGCTTCTGGGTCAGTCTGATCCTGTCGGTGCCGGTCGTCATCTTCAGCCACATGGTCGCCGACCTGCTCGGCTATCAGGTGCCCGAGTTCTTCGGCTCGGCTTGGATCGCCCCGGTGCTGGGCACGGTCATCTACGTCTACGGAGGCATGCCCTTCCTCAAGGGCGGCCTCAATGAGCTGAAATCGCGGCAGCCGGGGATGATGCTGCTCATCGCGATGGCCATCACCGTGGCCTTCGTCGCCTCCTGGATCACCAGCTTGGGCATCGGCGACTTCATGCTCGACTTCTGGTGGGAGCTGGCACTGCTGGTCACCATCATGCTGCTGGGCCACTGGATGGAGATGCGTGCACTCGGTGCGGCATCCGGCGCGCTCGACGCGCTGGCCGAACTGCTGCCCGACGAAGCCGAAAAGGTCACCGATCTGGGCATCATCACCGTCCCGATCGCCCAGCTGCGCATCGGCGACACCGTCCTGGTCCGGTCCGGGTCCCGGGTCCCGGCCGACGGACACATCATCGACGGGCGCGCCGAGTTCGACGAGTCCATGATCACCGGCGAATCGAAGCCCGTCGCCCGCGAGCTCGGCGACACGGTGGTCGCCGGCACCGTCGCCACCGACAACGCGGTACGTGTGAGGGTGGAGGCCACCGGCGGGGACACCGCCCTGGCAGGCATCCAGCGGATGGTCGCCGAAGCCCAGGCGTCCTCGTCGCGGGCGCAGGCGCTGGCTGATCGCGCCGCGGCGCTGCTGTTCTGGTTCGCGCTGGTCGCGGGCATCATCACCTTCGCCGTCTGGCTGCTGCTCGGCTTCCCCGACCAAGCGGTGATCCGCACGGTGACGGTGCTCGTCATCGCCTGCCCGCACGCGCTCGGCCTGGCGATTCCGCTGGTGATCGCCATCTCAACGGAGAAGGCCGCCCGGTCGGGCGTGCTCATCAAGAACCGGCTCGCGCTGGAGCGGATGCGCTCGATCGACGTCGTGCTGTTCGACAAGACCGGCACTCTCACGGAGGGCGCGCATGCGGTCACCGGGATCACCCATGTCACCGGCACCACCGCCGGGCGGGTGCTGGCGCTGGCCGCTGCCACCGAGGCCAACAGCGAACACCCGGTGGCACGGGCGATCACCGCAGCGGCAGCCGAGGACCCGGAAGCGGCCTCGACTCGTCTGCAGGCACGCGAGTTCACCGCCGCCGCCGGTCGCGGGGTCCGCGCCATGGTCGATGGTTCCGAGATCACCGTCGGCGGGCCCAACATGCTGCGCGACCACGGCCTGGAATCACCAGCCGAGATCGCCGCCGACGTCGCGGAATGGACGCAGCGCGGTGCCAGCGTCCTGCACATCGTCCAGGACCGGACCATTATCGGCGCGGTCGCGCTGGAGGACCGTGTGCGGCCGGAATCCCGGGCCGCGGTCCACGCCCTGCAGGAACGCGGCGTCAAGGTCGCGCTCATCACCGGTGACGCGCAGCAGGTCGCCGACGCCGTCGGCCGCGACCTCGGCATCGACGAGGTCTTCGCCGAAGTGCTCCCGCAGGACAAGGACTCCGCCGTCATCGACCTGCAGAACAGGGGACTGTCGGTGGCGATGGTCGGCGACGGCGTCAACGACGCCCCCGCCCTTGCCCGGGCAGACGTCGGCATCGCCATCGGGGCGGGCACCGACGTGGCGATGGAATCGGCCGGGGTCGTACTGGCCGGCAACGATCCACGAGCAGTGCTGTCGATGATCGACCTGTCCCGGGCCAGCTACCGCAAGATGATCCAGAACCTGGCCTGGGCGACCGGCTACAACGTCCTCGCCGTCCCGCTGGCCGCCGGAGTCCTGGCCCCCATCGGGCTCGTGCTCTCCCCGGCCGTCGGCGCGATCCTGATGTCGCTGTCGACGATCATCGTCGCCCTCAATGCACAGCTGCTGCGCCGCACCGAACTCAACCCGGCATGGCTGGCACCAACCCCGACTGAGACGTCCCGACCAGAAACCGTCCACCACCAAGGAAAGGTCACATCATGAAGCGCACACCACTGGCAGTTGCGGCAGCCGTCGCCGGCACGCTGATCCTCTCGGCATGCACCGGAAACGCCGACCCCGCCGGCACAGGGGAAGATCCGGCCCCTGCGACCTCGGTCGCCACCGACACCGCAGGCTCCGGTGAGGAGATCTCCGAGGAGCACAACGATGCCGACGTCATGTTCGCGCAGATGATGATCCCGCACCATCAGCAGGCCGTCGAGATGAGCGAGACCCTGCTGGCCAAGGACGACATCCCGCAGAACGTCGCCGACTTCGCCCAGGGAGTCATCGACGCGCAGGGGCCCGAGATCGACCGGATGAACGCCATGCTCGAAGCCTGGGGCCAGGAACCCATGGGCGACATGGGTGACTCGGGCGGTCACGGCGGCATGAGCGGGATGATGAGCGAGGACGACATGCAGCAGCTCGAAGACGCCACCGGCACCGAGGCCGCGAAGCTGTACCTGGAGCAGATGACCAGACATCACGAGGGCGCCGTCGAGATGGCCGAACAGCAGGTGTCCGACGGGCAGAACCCGCAGGCGATAGCGCTGGCCGAGCAGGTCATCGAAGACCAGGAGACGGAGATCCAGGAGATGAAGACGATGCTCGACGAACTCTGACCCGCGGGCGACGAGCCCACCGTGGGACACGCGCACCACCTCGAAAGGAATGAGCATGGACACCAAGATCAAAGTCGCGGTGAATGGATACGGGGTCATCGGCAAACGCGTCGCCGACGCCGTCCTGGCCCAGGACGACATGGCACTCATCGGCGTCAGCGACGTCACCGCCGACTATCGGGTCGCGGCCGCCGCCGCGCGCGACATCCCCGTCTTCGCCTCCACCTCTGAGGCCCATCAGGAAATGCGTGCCTCCGGGCATGCCCTGGCAGGTGAGCTGCCTGACCTGCTCGATCAAGTCGACGTCGTCGTGGACTGCACCCCGGCCAAAGTCGGGGCGGGAAACCTCGACCTCTACCGAGCTCATCGCGTGAGATCGGTATTCCAGGGCGGGGAGAAGCACGATCTCACGGGGCACTCCTTCGTCGCCCACGCCAACTACAGCTCCACCCGCGGCCGCGACTCCACCCGGGTCGTCTCGTGCAACACCACCGCGACCGTGCGCACCCTCACCGCGCTGAAGAACGTCGGGCTGCTGTCGAAGGCGCGCGGCGTGCTCATCCGGCGGGCGACCGACCCCTGGGAGTCCGACCACTCCGGGATCATGAACACGATCGTCCCTGAGGGGCGCATCCCCAGCCACCAGGGACCCGACGCCCAAACGGTGGTTCCCGACCTCGACGTCGTCACCATGGCGGCGAAAGGAGCCCATACCCAGAACCACCTGCACTACTGGACGATCGAGCTCACCCGTCCCGTCGAGAAGGCCGAGGTCCTCGAGGCGTTCCGGGCGGTGCCCAGGATCGCCTTCGTCAGGCGCTCCGACGGCATCGTGGCGGTCAACAGCACCGCCGAGCTGATGCAGGACCTCGGCAGGCCCCGCGGGGACATGTACGAAGTCGCAGTCTGGGAAGACATCCTCACCGTGGAAGGCACCGAACTGTTCTGCACGTACACGGTCGATAACCAGGCCATCGTGATCCCGGAGAACATCGACGCCATCCGAGCCCTGGCGGGTTCGGTCGAGGACGGTGACGATTCCATTCGCCGCACCGACACCGCGTTGGGGGTGCGCCGCGATTTCGTGAAGTCGTTCGCCCACCACTGACCTTCTGCCCCCGACCGCGTGCGTCAGGTGCGTGATGCGGCGACGATCGACGCAATCGCTGCATCCAGTGCCGCGGTGAACTGCGCATCGGTCTGATCCGCGGCCAGTCCTTCCGTCAGGGCGCGGGAGAAACTGGCGATCATCCCATGGTTGCGGGCCAGGCGGGTGTTGGCGTCCGCGCGGGAATAGCCGCCCGACAACGCCAACACCCGCACCACCCGCGGATGGTCCACGAACTCACGGTAGTGATCATCACGCTCGGGCAGGGTCAGTTTGAGGATGACCGGCTGATCCTCGCCGAGCCCGTCGAGCTCTTCCCGGATGGCAGTTCGCAGCTGGTCCTCGGCCCCTGCCTTGTCGGGAGAGTGGATGTCGACCTCGGGCTCCACAATGGGCACCAACCCGAACCGCAGAACCTGCCGAGCGATGGCGAACTGCTGGGCGACGACGGCATCCAACCCCGGTCCGGGCATCGTGATGACCGAGCGCATCTTCGTGCCGAACATGTGCCTGCTCACCGCGCGGATCAGCAGGGCGTCCAGCTCGGGGATGGGCTTCATGACCTGGGCACCGTGGGCCTGCGCTGCCAGTCCCTTGTCGATCTTGAGGAACGGCACGATGCCCTTCACCTCCCACAGGTACTCACCCGTCTGACGTCCGTCGATCTCCCGGTCCATGGTGTCTTCGAACAGGATCGACCCCAGGATGCGATCACCGTTGAAGGCCGGACTGGTGATGACACGGGTGCGCATCCGATGCACCAGATCGAACATCTCCGCCGGGCTGGAATAGGAATCCTCGCTGATCCCATAGAGCCGCAGCGCCTGCGGCGTGCTGCCCCCACTCTGATCCAACGCCGCGATGAAACCCGCGCCACTCCTGACTCGGGTGAACATGTCATCCACCCGGGCCGAATCAGAGCCGTGCTTCATCTCAGGCCAAGGCCTTCAGCAACGCGGCACACGCCTCTTCGCACCGTCTGCACGCCTCCGCGCAGATGCGGCAGTGCTCGTGCATCTGAGCGTGCTTTTCACACTCCTCCGCACACGCCCGGCACACCGTCCGGCACGTCTCCACCAGGGACCGGATGACTTCCGGATTCGTGCCGGTCAACCGCGAGAGCACGTTGCCGGTCGTGATGCAGATGTCCGCGCAATCCAAATCGGCGCGGATGCACGCCGCCAGGTCGGCCACCATCTCTTCGCTCAGACACGCATCCGCACAAGCCGTGCATGTCTGCGCACACTCGAAACACGCCGCGATACAGGCGGCGAGCGTATCCTTGTCAACCCCCTGCGCACCTGCAGGATGGGTCTCAATCATCGAAACTACATGCGACATGGAACTCTCCTTCCACTTCGACCAGGCGCAGCGGAATCCGCGCCCTACTGCGACCGTACGCGCGTGCCCCGCACCAGTTGAACCCCGCGAGCCATGAAGAGTCAGTGAAGATCCACCCGGGCGCCCTCCCCGACCCGCAATGTCCCTTGACCCCTATACCCCCGCCGGGTATATTTCGGTCAGCGATACCCGTCGTGGGTATTCAACGGAGGAGGTTCGCCATGGCTTCCAACACGTTCTCTGTGACCGGTATGACGTGCGGTCACTGCGAGATGTCGGTGCGGGAAGAAGTCGAGGAGATCGCCGGCGTCACCGATGTCGAGGTCTCCCACGAGACCGGACAGCTCGTCGTCACCTCGGAAGCCGGTGTCGACTCCGCGGCGGTCGTCGCGGCGGTCGAGGAGGCCGGCTACCAGGCGGTGCCTGCGTGAGTGCCGGCATCCGCCTGACGCTGTACGCGGCCGTACTGCTGGCGGTCTTCACCGCCGCGTACGGCGCGGGCAGCGCCTTCATCCCCGACTCCCTCGTGGAGTCCTGGATGCAAGACGTTGAGCAGGACCACCACGAGAAGGAAGGTGCCTGATGGCCGTCCAGCCCGCCGACACATCGCTGGCTCGCGACTCCGAACCGCAGACCGTCGCCGTGGAGCTCGACATCGAGGGCATGACGTGCGCCTCGTGCGCGAACCGGATCGAGCGCAAGCTCAACAAGCTCGACGGTGTCAGCGCCAGCGTCAACTACGCCACCGAGCAGGCCCGGGTCACCGCACCTGCCGGGTTCGACCTCCAGGATCTCATCACCACGGTGGAGGACGCCGGCTACCGGGCTCAGCTCCCCACCACTGCCGGAACCGGAGACGACGGCGACTCCACTGAAGGGGACCGCAGGGACCGCGAGCTGGAGGTGCTGCGTCAACGACTGCTCATCAGCGTCGCGTTAGCGGTGCCGGTCATTCTCATCTCGATGATCCCCGCCCTGCAGTTCACCTACTGGCAGTGGCTGTGCCTGACCCTGGCCGCCCCGGTCATCATCTGGGGCGGCTGGCCGTTCCACCGCGCCGCCTGGATCAACCTCCGTCACGGTGCGGCGACGATGGACACCCTAATCTCCGTCGGCACGCTGTCGGCGCTGGCCTGGTCGCTCTACGCATTGTTCTTCGGCACTGCAGGAGAACCCGGCATGACCCATGCCTTCGCGCTGACCGTCGAACCCACCGACGGAGCCTCCAGCATCTACCTCGAAGTCGGTGCCGGCGTGATCATGTTCGTGCTGCTCGGCCGCTACTTCGAAAAGCGCTCCAAACGCCAAGCCGGCGCAGCGCTGCGTGCCCTGCTCGAACTCGGCGCGAAAGACGTCGGCGTGCTGCGCAACGGCACGGAGGTGCGCATCCCGATCGCCGACCTGACCGTCGGGGACGAGTTCGTCGTCCGCCCGGGTGAGAAGATCGCCACCGACGGCGTCGTCGTCGCCGGCAGCTCCGCCGTCGATGAGTCGATGCTCACCGGCGAATCCATGCCCGTCGAGGTCAGCGAGGGCGACACCGTCACCGGCGCAACCGTCAACTCCGGAGGCCGGCTCATCGTGCGGGCCGCCCGCGTCGGGTCAGACACCCAGCTGGCCCAGATGGCCCAACTGGTCGAACAGGCCCAATCCGGCAAGGCCGAGATCCAACGCCTCGCCGATCGCATCTCCGGGGTCTTCGTCCCGATCGCGATCGCAATCGCCGTCGCAACGCTGGGCGCCTGGCTCGGTGCCGGCTTCCCACCCGCAGCAGCCTTCACCGCCGCTGTCGCCGTTCTCATCATCGCCTGCCCCTGCGCACTCGGACTGGCCACCCCCACCGCCCTGCTGGTCGGCACCGGACGCGGCGCCCAGCTGGGAATCCTCATCAAGGGCCCCGAGGTCCTCGAATCGACCCGCAAGGTCGACACCGTGGTGCTCGACAAGACCGGCACCGTGACCACCGGGTCCATGACCCTGCAGACGGTCCACCCCGCCGCAGGCGTCACCGCCGAGGAGCTGCTCCGCCTGGCCGGTGCCGCGGAGGCCGGCTCCGAACACCCGATCGCCCGCGCCATCACGCACGCAGCCGCCGAGCAGCTCGGCACGCTGCCCGACGTCGAGTCCTTCGCCAACCGCGAGGGCAAGGGGATCGAGGCTGTCATCGATGGTCACCTCGTCGTCGTCGGCCGGACCACCATGCTCGACGACTGGTCCCTGACCCTGCCCAGCGCCCTGGCGCACGCAAAAATAGCCGCCGAGGACAAGGGGCACACCGCAGTCGTCGTCGGGTGGGACGGCCACGCCCGAGGCGTTCTAACCGTTGCCGACCAGATCAAGGACGCCAGCGCCGAAGCCATCGCCCAATTCCGCGCCCTCGGCCTCACACCCGTGCTGCTGACCGGTGACAACACGACAGTCGCCGAGCACGTCGCATCCCAGGTCGGAATCGAACAGGTCATCGCGGGGGTGCTGCCCGCCGACAAAGTCAGAGTGGTCGCCCAACTGCAGGAAGACGGCGGGGTCGTCGCAATGGTCGGCGACGGCGTCAACGACGCGGCCGCACTGGCCCAGGCCGATCTCGGTCTGGCGATGGGCACCGGCACCGACGTCGCGATCGAGGCCGCAGACATCACACTGGTCCGGGGAGACCTGCGGTCAGCGGCCGATGCCATCAGACTGGCGCGCAAAACACTCGGCACGATCAAGGGCAATCTCTTCTGGGCCTTCGCCTACAACACCGCCGCGATTCCGCTGGCAGCTCTCGGACTGCTCAATCCCATGCTCGCCGGCGCCGCAATGGCCTTCTCCAGCATCTTCGTCGTCAGCAACAGCCTCCGGCTTCGAACCTTCAAATCCCAAACCGCGGAAGCGCCAAGCACCATTGCAGTGCGGAGCGACCGCGAGCTGACCACCCAGCAGAACTGACGGAAGAGGACGCTCTCATGACACTCCACAATCACCACGACCATGCAGCACCCGGTGCCAGCAACGCATGCGGTGGCACGGCCCCTCGCCCGCAGACGTGGCCCAAGTGTCCACCGCAGATGTTGCCGAGTGCCCCGTCATGATCGGCACCACTGTCGTCAAGGCGCAGGCCGAAGAAGCAGGGCTGTACCGCGACTACCACGGTCAGCGGTACTGGCTGTGCTGCGACACGTGCAGCGCGCTCTTTGATGCGAACCCCGCCGAATACGCCAGTCCTAGCGGGGCGGCAACCCGCCCGGAACTCACGACAACGGAAGATACGACGATGGACCTCACACCGCCCCCCGACACCTCAACCGACGAATGCCACACCACCCACGGCTACATCACCGACAAGGATCGATACCTAGCCCGCCTCAAACGCATTGAAGGCCAAGCCCGAGGCATCCAGCGAATGGTCGACGAGGAACAGTACTGCATCGACATCCTCACCCAGATCTCAGCACTCACCTCCGCACTCCGCAACGTCGGACTAGGGCTCCTCGATGACCACCTGAAACACTGCGTCGTAGACGCAGCGAAACACGGTGGAGAAGCCGCCGACGCCAAAATCAAGGAAGCCACCGACGCCATCGCCCGCCTCGTACGCTCATAAGATCTTCGCCTGAACCCCGGGCAGCGAGCACGGGTCTGTCCAGTTAACGGTGTAACTGGGATTTATTGATTACATCCTGTGAGCGGTCAGACGACCATCGAACGCGATATCGAAAGCGTTCAACGCCGGCTTCCACCGCTGCGTCCACCGGGCACGGCCCTTCCCCGTCGGATCCAGCGCCATCACCGCCATGTACACGCACTTGAGCGCGGCTTGCTCGTTCGGGAAATGACCCCGCGCCTTCGCCACCATCGCCGGCCCACAGGCCGAGGATGTCGCGGTGGCCTTCGGTCGTGACCGCCGGAGCCACGTAGATCGGCCGGTTGGCGACCTGCCCGTCGCGCACCTTCACGTGGATCGCGTCGATGAACACGACCGGGTACACCGGGTCCAGAGGACGGTTCTGCCACTCGTTCATCCCGTCGAGGACCTTGTCGGTGATCGTCGAGATCGTGGTCTTCGAGACCTCGGTGCCGTACACATCGGCCAGGTGCGCGGCGATATCACCGTGCGTCATCCCGCGGGCGGACAGGGACAACACGACGTCTTCGATGCTCCCGAGCCTGCGCCGGCGCTTCTTCACGATCATCGGTTCGAACGTGCCGGCGCGGTTCCGGGGTACATCGATCGCGATCGGGTCGCCCTTGGTCTGGACGGTCTTCGTACGGGTGCCGTTACGGGCGTTGCCGTCGGCGTGGCCGCGTTCGTTCTTCTCGTATCCGAGATGGTCGGTCAGTTCCCCGTCGAGGGCCGATTCGACGACGATCTTGGTCAGCTCGACCAGCAGCCCGTTCTCACCATCGATCGCAAGGCCCTGCGCGCGGGCCTGGCCAACGAGCTGCGTGACGAGGGACCGGTCGATACCGGAGGTGTTGGGGGAAGACGGTGCCACGGGTTGCTCGGGGTTCTCGACCGTGTCGTTATCGGACAGGGGTGTGTCTGTTCGCATTGTGTAGCTCCTTGACTGGAGTTACACCGTTAACCGTACAGTCCCCGGTCACCCTAGGTGCAGTGCTCGCGGGGGAGAGCCTCACTGCCCTGCAGATCCTCGGCTTCGCCCTCGCGCTCGCGGCGATGGTCGCGGGCCAGATCACCCCACGCCCGCGGCGAGCCCGAGGGCAGCGACCGCCACGAGGACGAACACGCCTTCACCGATTGCACCGAGGATCTCCTTCCTCCTGCGGCCCGGAGTGAGCCACGGCAGCCGGGGCGCGGCGACGACGAACAACCACGCCGCCCACACGAGCACCGCGGCGGCCGCGAACCAGGCGATGAGGGCCCACACCGGCAGTGCGAAGACCGCGAGGACGAAGAGGAAGCAGGCGACTCCGGACAGGAGTGCGACGCCACCGGAGACCCGTGACACGGGGTCCTGAGCGCCCGGGCGTTCTTCTCCGACGTTCATCGCCCGCATTCTCCGAAGTGCGGGCACGGTGCCGACGATGAGCACGAAGACGCCCACGAGCGCGCGGAACAGTTCCATCACGCGCCCTCCCCGTCGCTCTCGCCGCCTCGCGTGGTGGCGGGGTCCGTCGTGTCAGGATCGGCCGCACCGGAAGCCGCACCGGAATCCGCTCCGGCAGCCGCTGCGAACACCTCCGGATCGAGGAGCGTGAGTGCCTCGTCGACGGGCTTCTCCGTGTTCGCGAGGACGGCGATCACCGCACCCTCGGGCGTGAACCCGACGATCGAGCGGAAGCCGCCGGTCCCACCGTTGTGCCAGGTGACCGGCCCGGAATCGGGGTCGCCGCCGAGGTGCTCGTCCGTGATCCACCCCCACCCGATGCGTGATCCCTGGCGGTAATCGGCCCGTGCGTGTGCGGCGTCCGCGCCCGGCGCGGTGCCGTTCTGCACCGCCTGCGCGAGCACGGCGAGGTCGCGGACGCTCGAGCGCACCGCGCCGGCCGGTGCCTGTGCCTTCAATGTCCACGCGCCTGCGGGCAGTCCGTTCGTGCCGCGACCGCGGACGTCGCCGTCACGGATCGCCGCGGTGTCCGCGGGCACGTACGTGTCCTGCAGATCGAGGGGCTTAACGATCCGCTCGTCGACGAGCTTCGGGTAGCTCGTCCCCGTGACCTCGACGAGTGCGGCACCGAGGAGACCGAACCCGAAGTTCGAGTACGTCGGCGGCTGCGTGGGATCCGGGGTCGTACCGGCCGCCGCCGCGATGAGCTCCTCCGTGTCGAGCACGTACGGATCCAACCGCGCGAGTCCGCGCACGGTCGACTCGACGGTTTGCCCGAGGTCTCCGCGGACCAACCGCGGCAGTCCCGAGGAGTGTGTCGCGAGCTGTTCGAGAGTCACGTCCGCCGAGGCGCCGGCCCGGTCCCCGAACACGTCATCGAGAGTGGTCCCCGGGGTCACCTCGCCGCGCTCGATCGACTCGGCGAAGAGCATTCCGGTGAGCGCCTTCGAGATGGAGCCGGCCTCGAACACGGAATCGGAGTCCGCGCCGAATCCGGCGGTGAGGGCCTCCGCGCCGCCCGGCGGCACGTATGCCACGGCGACCCGGTCGTAACCGGTCGTTCCGAGGGTGGTGCGCAGCGCCTCGGCGAGAGAAGGGTCCCCCGCGGAGTGCTCGCGGAGCTTGAGGGGCCAGGGTGCAAGCGCGACGAGGGCGCACGCGAGTGCGCCGGTGACGAGGGCGGCGACGACGGTCGTCGTGAGTGAACGGGTGGTGAGCGTACGGGTGGTCATGATTCACCTCTTCTGCTTCGGTCCCCGGGGTTCGGGTCCGGGGGTTCGGGCCCGGGGTCGGTCCCGGACGTGCTCGCCCGCGCAGACCTGCTCGTGCAGACCTGTTCGCGTATGCGGACGCGCCGGTGTGCAGGTCCGTGTCGGGGGCTATCCCTGGGTGATGAGGAGGAGCGTGAGGAGAGGGACGATCCGCTCTCCCGGCACCTCCCAGGACCCGCGCGCCGGTGAGCGGAGCCAACCGGCGGCGGCGAGTTGGTTCACGTGGTGGTAGATCTGGCCGGTCGTGCCGAAGTCGTCCGTCGCGGCGAGCTCGGCGACGGTGCGTGTGCCGGAGTAGATCGCCTGCAGGATCCGCAGGCGCGTCGGGTGGGACAGTGCGGCGAACGACGCCGCGGAGTTCGCGAAGTCGAGCGCGTGGAGGTCGTCGGCCGGGCGGGCGAACTGCCATTCGGCCTTCCGGCCCTCGGGGGTGCGGACGACCCCGGTGTAGAAAACCGCGCCGGACTCCGGGGCGATCTCCTTGAGGGTTTCGAGCGCGAAGAACCGGTTCTCGGGATCTGGGCCCGAGGCCGATGTGGTGGTCGCAGATGCGGTTGTCGTCGATGTGGCCGGGGGAGCCGTGCGTGAGTCCGGTTCCGGATCCGCGTTCTGGTGCTCCGCTGTGACGGGCCGATCGGCTGCCGGCGCCCGGTCCTCTCCGTCCAGTCGTGCCTCGAGGGCGGAAATGCGCGCCTCGAGGGCATCGATCCGGTCGTCGCGGGTGTCGTCGGGTTTCTCGACCATGACTCGACAGTACGCGAACTACGTAATTATGTGAATAGCGGAATTGGGCTGAGGCTCCTGGGGCGGTGGCGCGACCGGCAGCGGTGCACGGGACTTCGATACGGTGGCGTCCCACATGCGGACCCCACCTGCCCATGCCGCGGGGACACCCCCTACGATGAACGCATGAGCGAAACCGCAGGCGACCACGAGGACGCGCAGGACCAGGAATTCCACCGGATGAACTTCCACACCCGCAAGTGGGTGCGTCCGGAGGACCTCAATGCGAACGGCACTCTGTTCGGCGGCAGCCTGCTGCGGTGGATCGACGACGAGGCGGTCGTCTACGCGATGATCCAGCTCGGTAATCAGCGGATCGTCACGAAGTACATCTCCGAGATCAACTTCCGTGCCTCCGCGGTTCAGGGAGACATCATCGAGATCGGCCTGCAGGCCACCCACTTCGGCCGCACCTCGCTCACGATGCGCTGCGAGGTCCGCAACATCATCACCGAGCAGATCATCCTCTCGATCTCGAAGATCGTCTTCGTCGGCCTCGACGAGCACGGCATGCCGAAGGAGCACGGGTACAAGGAGGTCACGTTCGAGCGTGACCGGTTTCCCGAAGGCCTGAGGCGCGGGCTCCGCCGCATCACCTGAGTCGGCTCTCACCCGAGTGCTCCGGTTTCAGGGGCGGACGGTTCGCCGGCTTCCGTGCGGGTCTGCGCTCCGGAGCATCTCGGGCTGTTGAGGTCCTGAGTTCCGGCATCCGACGCTCTGCCTTTCTGAACTCAGAACGGTGGCGGTTCGTCGTCGACACCACCGGAATGCCACGTCGAGTCCGGACCCGAGGCGCTATCTCCTGAGGCGTCGGAACTGTTACTGGCGCCCGCGCCGGGCCGATCACTCCCACCGGGGCCGGAGACGGGGCAGTTGGCGGGGATGACGCTGCGGCCAGGGCGGGGACTGTCGCCCGGACCGTGGCCGGGACCGTCGTCACCGCCGCCGTCGTATCCGGCACCGTCGTCACCCTCATCCTCATCACCGTCTCCTTCGGCGATCCGTCGGAAGTCCTCGGCATGCCAGACCTCCACCGGATCCCCCGGCGGGAACACTTCCACCTCGTTCCCGTACGGCAGCACCCAGCGCACACCCCCATCCGGAGTCGCCGACACGCGTAGTCTTCTGTCGGTCTTCGCCTGATGATGCCGTTTGCACAACGGATGCAGGTTCTCGAACACGGTCAACCCACCGGAATCCGGATCCGCGTGATTGAACTCCCGTATGTGGTCCATTTCCGCTTTCGCAGCCTGCCTCGTGCACCCCGGGGCGGTGCAGTACCTCCACTTCTGGATGAGCGTCGCTCTCACATCCGGTGGAATCGCATACCGCTTCGCGCGCGCATCGAGTGGAGTACCCGTTGCCGGATCCGTGAGCACTCGGGTGAGTGTCCTCGAGTGCCCGGCGAGGGTCCTGGCCACCTCGGCCGGTACCGGGGACCCGTCCGGGAACACCCCGTACAGGTTCCCGTTTCCGAAGAGGCTCAGGTACGGGACCGTCACCACCACAGACGCCTGATTCCGCAAGTAGTCCCCGGCATCGGGAAGTTCGAGCACGAGTTCCTCAGCACCCTCACCCGTGGCCAGGTCCGTGGTCTCGGATTCGTGCCGGGTGGTCGGCATGCGACGCGTGGTGACCTGCGGGCGTGACAGGGAGAGGATGTCGAACATCAACTGTGCGATGTTCCGATGATCGATCAACCCGATCCGCTCGCCCGAGACTCCTCCAGGTGTGCCCTCGCTGGTACCGGCACCATCTGCCGCCGCAGAGGCCGCGCCACCCACAGCACCATTGCCGGTGACTGCATCCAGCTCAACACCGGGCACGGCACCGCCAGTCGCGACCGGCTTGCGGTAGAACACACTGCGCGCCAACGCCTCCACACGTCGGAAGCACGCCTCGACGAGCAGGCTCGGGCCGGTGAGGATCAACGCACCGGTGCCGTTACCGTAATGCTCGACGTCCACCCGGCGTTCCTCGAACGCTTTCGCCTGCCGTACCTCCCTGGGCACCAACGTCCGGACGAGTTTGTTGAGCGCAACCCGGAACGTCTCCGGAGTGACATCCGCCCGTCGAGTCGCCAAATGGTGATCGACCTTCGACAACAACGCTGCCGGGACACGCCCCGCGATCCTCGCTGCCGTAAGCACGTGATCGACCCCGAACTCGCCTGCTTTCGCACGGGCGAAGAACCTCGGGAGGCCGTGAACGACCGTGAGTGCGTCCCGGCAGTACCCGTACGCCTGGAGCGCCGACTTCCGCAACAGTGCCGACAGGTTCACCAAATGCTCTGCGGTGAGGTGCTCACGTATCCAGTCGCCGAGCGCGGAAGTCGGACGCAATGCGGGCAGGGGCAACCGGACCGGTTCATCGAGATCCCCCGGGGCACGGGGCACCTCCCCGTGCTCACCGTCGGCCCACTGCCCATCGCCGCATGACTGCCCATCGCCGCATGACTGCTCATCGTCGGCCCTCTGCTCATTCACTACACCCTGTTCATCGGCACCGACGGCCTGCGCGACCTCCGAGGCACCCGCAGCAGTGGAGGACTCGTGCTCTACCGCGTCGGTAGAAGTCGAGGCAGAAGAACCGGTATCCGGCTCGGTGTCCGGGTGCGGGCCCCACATCAGCGCCCGTTCCTGCGCAGCCCGTTCGGCAGCGATCTCCGCCTCCCGCTGCGCGACCTCCACACCCCACCGGCGCAACGTGGTCGCGATGGCTTCGTACTCGGCGTGCAGGAACTCCGGCAACGATGCCGGAGGGGTCGCGTTCGTCAACGCGTCCTTGTCATGGGCGGTGGTCTCGATGATCACCTCGGAGACCACGTACCCGGCCACGGCCTCGAGCTTGGCGAAGAACGCCACGGCTTCAGCCCGTTCCGCTACGGCTACGGCCGCCAGGCGTGCAGGACCGGAGGCATCGAACGCCTCGAGCCGCCCGTCCGCGGTGTCCGGAAACCCCGTGAACGGCACCGGCGAAGGCGCGGGACCGGTGGCGGAATCATCGGAAGTGCGCGAGGTTCCTCCCGCACCGAAAGCACCGGCAACATCGGAACGCTCCTGTCGCCCTGGTGATGTCCCGCTTCGATCGAACGGCGCACGCCCGGCATCACTCGCGCCGGAGCCGGGTGCGCTGCCGCGACCGGGCTCGTGCGGGGTGCCCTCGGATTCGATGGTCATGACCGATACCTCCCTCGGAACAGGTCGGGACGAGAGGAGAAGAACAGCGAAGAGAGAACAGCACTGAAGAGAAGGAGAGTCGGTGGAGACCGTGGGGACGCCGCCCGGCGGTCGGTGCGGGGAAGGGAGGCCCGGCCCAGGGAGCGAGAACTCATCCTCGAGCCGCTCCGGTGGCTGTTCCGGCAACCTCCACCAGTATTAGAAAGTAAATAGATCATAGTGGCCGATGGGTCACTTTGAACAGGGTTTTCCCGAGATTGTGGATAAGAAATCTCCTGTCCACAGGACCTGGCGCCGAGGAACGACCTACTGACACGAATCGGATCCCCACCATTCGGATCCCCGCCACGAACACTGTTCCACGAGGCACGGACGTACCCCCGGTCGGGGACTACGGCGTGAGGTCGCGTCGGACCGCGGAGTCGCACTACTCGCCGGCCCGGCGCCCGCCGCCGAGGGACCGGCGGCTCAGGACCCGATCAACCCAGCAGCCCCACGAGCACCCCGGCGCTCAGCCCGAGGACGAGGGCGGCGACGCTGCTGCGGCGCACCGAACCGACCGCTGCGAGGAGGCGCCGGCGCCGGGTGAACGCACGATCGGCGTCGATCGCACAGGCGGTGTCGCGGGAGTCGGCACGGGTGTCGAGAACCATCCGTGCCGGATCCGCCCGGTCGAACCGCACGGGGATCACCACACCCTCGCGCAGCCGGTCCGCATCGACGGGGTCGAGGGTCCAGACGAGCCGGGACCGCAGCGCGAGCCCGGAACTGCACCTGGCCACGAGATCCACCTCGTAGACCCGACGGCGTCGGTCCCGGCTGCGTTCGCGCATCCGCCGGATCCGTGCGACCCCGGTCTCGCCCGTCCCGAGGATCCGCGCCCGGGCACTCGCAGCGATCTCCCGAGGCGCCCCCGGCGCCGTACCGAGCGCGAGCAGCCCGGCCGCGCAGGCCGCGAGAAGCAGTGGCCAGATGCCGAGGAGGACCCGCGCGAGCGGGTCCGTCACCGCCGCGAGGGCGGCGGGTTGCAGCCCGGCCGGCCACAGCACGAGGAGGCCGACGAGCGTCATGCCGAGGCCGAGCCCGAAGGAGAACCACAGGGCGCCTCGGCCGACGGGGAGCGAACGACGCAACGGTGGGTCGTTCGGGGGAGTCGGGTGGGCTCCGGGCGCGGTCGACCGCAGGGCCGACTCCTCCGTCACCCGGGATTCCACACCATTGCTCTCCGGCATGGCGACACGCTATGCCACCGGGGAGAACGCCGGGACAATGGGTCCTGACGGGGGCGTGAATGGGGCCCGGACGAATGCAGAACGTCCCACTCCGGGAACCCGATCGCGTGAGGCGGTCGACTCCCCGGAAAACCGCAGTGACCGGGCCGACGAACGTAGACTGGTGCGGTGATGACGGAGAACGCGCACGAGAACAAGGACTCCCGGAACCCGGACTCCCCGCAGCATGGTGCCGCGGGCCCGGATGTCCCGACGACCGGATCGAGCGACACCCCCGGCACCTCCGGCACGCCCGGAGGCACCCCCACCGGCGCACCTGCGGATGACGCGCCCGCCAGCGATGCTCCTGCGAACGGCGTCACCGCGGGCAAGGCACTCGACCGGACGCTCGGTACGTGGATGTTCGTCCGCGGGGCCTGGGGCTTCGTCTTCGGTATCGCGACCGTCTTCTGGCCCCGCGTTCCGCTCTCGGGCATGACGCAGCTGTCTGTCACCGTCGGAACAGCGGACCTCCTCCTCCTCGTGTTCCTCGTCGGGTCCGCGCTCCTCCTCGTCGCCGAGGGGATCGCGCTCGGCCGGTCCGTCACCGGGTCCACCAGGGCATCCGGCACCACCAATGCATCCGGCGCCTCGAAGGCGCCCGAGGCGATCTCGGCGCAGGCCGCCACCCTCCGCACCGCCCGGTTCGGGCAGGCGATCGTCACGATTCCCGGCCTCGTCTTCCTCGTCCTCGCGGACATCCCCGCCGAACTGCGGGCCGCCGTCGCCGTGTGGTCGCTCCTTCACGGTCTGCTCGAGCTCTGGGTGTGGTCGAACCAGCGGTCGAAGCCCATGGCGTCCGACTTCCTCATCGGCGCGGTGCTCCACGTGGGCCTCGGCATCGTGATCTTCGCAGCCTCCACGATGGGGGCACTCACGGTGCTCGGCTCCGCCGGCGCAGTCGTGACGGTGGCCTCGGTACTGTATATGTTGGGTGGATACTCCCGCAGGTCACGCGCCCGGAGCTGAGGGTCCTCACGACTGTATCGAGGATCCTCGTGTCGGCCGAGGCGCTTCCGCACGATCGATCACCCCTTCCAGGAGGGCCCATGACCGTACTCGGCACCGCCTCGCAGTCCGCACTCGGACACCACCTCGAGTCCTGGAATCCCGCGGCTCCCACCGCCGGCCCGCTCGGCGACCTCGCGCATGCGATGCGCACTCTCGACCCGGAGCTCTTCGCGGACATCTCCCGGATCGCCCGGGTGCCCCGACTGCTCATCGCGACCGATTACGACGGCACGATCGCCCCCATCGTCGCCAGGCCCACCCAGGCCTATCCGCACCCCATCTCCCTCGTCTCCATGCGTTCGCTCTCCGCCCTGCCGGAGACCGAGGTGGCCGTCATCTCCGGCCGATCCCTCCGCGATCTCGCAGCCATGTCGCGTCTTCCGCGCGAGGTGACGCTCGTCGGCTCGCACGGCGGCGAACGCGATATCGACGCGATCTCCGAACTGACGCCTCACCAGCGTGCGGCCCTCCAGAAGCTGCGCCGCACCGTCCTCGAACTGTCCACCGAGTTCCCCGAGGTGTACGTCGAGTCGAAGCCGACCGGCGTCGCGGTGCACCTGCGAGGACTCGAGGACGGCCCGCGCGCCGCCGCCGAGAAGGCGATCGCCGACCTCACTGCGACCGACGGTGTCTCCGTCGTGCGCGGCAAGGAGGTCGCGGACGTCTCCGTCGTCACGACGTCGAAGGGCCAGGCACTCGAGGCGCTCCGGGAGGGCTGCGGGGCGACCGCGGTCCTCTACATCGGCGACGACATCTCCGACGAGAAGGCCCTCGAGACGCTCGGGTCCACGGACGTCGGTATCAAGGTCGTCTCCGCCGAGGCGCTCGCCGGTGCCGCGGGCGACGGCCTCGGGGTGGTCGGGACGGCCGCCCGCTACACGGTCGCGGACCCGGACACGGTCGCGGTCATCCTCACGAGCATCTTCGAGCTGCGCCGGTCGTGGCTCTTCGGCCAGCAGGCCGTGCCGATCGAACGGCACTCGATCCTCGCGAACGGCCAGTCAACCGCGCTCGTCGACCCCGCCGGGCGCGTGTGCTGGATGCCGCACCCGCTGCCGCACTCGGCCTCGATGTTCTCGGAGATCCTCGGTTCGGGAGCCGCCGGGTACTACGCGGTGGCCCCCGCCTCGGGCGCCAAACCGCTCACCCAGCGGTACATGAGCAACACGACGCTCCTCGAGACCCGGTGGGCCGGCCTCACCGTCCGCGACTACCTCGCGCCGGTGCCCGAGGACAGTCAGGACACCGTGCTCGTCCGGGTGCTTTCCGGCGACGTCGAGGCGGAGATCCGGTTCGCACCCCGCCCCGACTTCGGTGCGTACCCGGCCCGGCTCGAACTCGTCGGTGACGGCGTGCGGGTCACCGGTACCGCGGAACCGATCATGCTGCACGCCCGCGGTGTCGAGTTCACCCTCGAGACCGAGGACGGTTCCGACACCGCCGTCGCGCGGGTGAACCCCCGGGCCGTCCCCGGCGGCGAGGTCGTCCTCGTCCTCGTGTGCGGCGGTTCCTTCGAGGACACCGACTTCCTCCTCGAGGGCGGGGAGAAGCAGGTGCGGCGACTCGCCGCCGGGTACTGGCGCAACTGGGTGGAGACCCTCGACGTCCCGGACTTCCGCCGGGACGACGTCATCCGTTCGGCGATCACCCTCCGTGCCCTGTGCCACGTCCCCACCGGTGGCGTCCTCGCTGCCGCGACCTCCTCGCTGCCCGAGGGCATCGGCGGTATCCGTAACTGGGACTACCGGTACACGTGGCTGCGCGACGGGTCGATGACGGTGCGCGAACTCCTCGGGCTCGGGTCGAGCGCCGAGGCCGAGGGGTTCCTCTCCTGGCTCTCCGGGATCCTCGCCGAGGCGGCCGGCCCCGAACAGCTCCACCCCCTCTACGCCGTCGACGGGTCCGCACTCACGACGGAGGCCGTGCTCGAACACCTGCCCGGCTACGCCGGGTCCCGGCCGGTGCGCGTCGGCAACGCCGCCGAGCACCAGGTGCAACTCGACGTGTTCGGCCCGGTGACGGAGCTGCTGCACGACGTCACCGCCGAACTCGGGGAACTCACCGACGAGTACTGGCGCCTCACGTGCGAAATGGTGACGGCGGTCGAACGCCGCTGGCACGAACCCGACCACGGCATCTGGGAGGCGCGCCGGGACCCCAAGCACAACGTGTACACGAAGGTCATGTGCTGGGTGACGGTCGACCGTGCGATCGCGATCGCCGAACGCTTCGACCGGGAGATGCCCGGCGCGTGGCGGCAGCTGCGGGAGACGATCGCCGAGGACGTCGTCACGAAGGGCTGGAACGAGAAGGTCGGCGCGTACACCGTCGCGTACGGGGAGGACGACCTCGACTCGGCGTGCCTCTTCATCGGACTCTCCGGACTGCTCCCGCCGACGGACCCCCGGTTCGTCGCGACGGTCGATGCGATCGAACGCGACCTCCGGGTGGGGCCGACCGTGTGGCGGTACCACTACGACGACGGTCTGCCCGGCCTCGAGGGTGGGTTCCACATCTGTACGACGTGGCTCATCGAGGCGTTCCTGCTGGTGGGGCGCTATTCGGACGCACGGGACCTCTTCGACCGCCTGCACGCTCTCATGGGGCCGACCGGGCTCTTCCCCGAGGAGTACGACCCCACGACGGAGACGCACCTCGGCAACCATCCGCAGGCGTACTCGCACCTCGGGTACATTCGGTGCGCGAAGCTCATCGCCGACCTCGGGGTCGCCTCGGCGGACACCTCCGCGATCTGAGGGGTCGAAGGGCTGAGGGGCGACCTACGGGTCGACCCCGTGCGCGAGTCCCCATCACCGTCGCGAGTCGGCAGCACCGTCGTGCGATGATGCGTGGAACTCGGGATTCCGGTGGCCACTCGTCACCGGGGTGGCACGTCAGGGAACACGCCGCTGAAGCGCACGTCCCTCACAGCAACCCCTTGACCCGCTCGACGATCTTCGCGGTGGAGACGCCGTAGCGGTCGTAGAGGGTGGGGAGAGCGCCCGCATCGAGGAACTCGTCCGGCAGTCCGACCGGTGTCACCCGCTTCGTCGTGCCGGAGAGTGCGAGCTCTCGGGCAATCGCACGCTGCTCCACCAGTGGGAGTCGCTCGAGGGGTCGATCCGTATGACGATCGTGTTCGCCGGGCTCGAACGCGCGGTGCGGAACATGGACTCCGCCCGCCACGTCGTCCTCGTCGACGCGATCGCGAGCGGGGACCCGGAGGCCGCCCGTGCCGCGGTCCTCGAGCACATGGAGGACGCCGAGGCGAACCTCGGGTGAGGCCCGGTGCGCTGCCTCAGCTGCGTGCCCAGTCCCGCAGGACCGCGGCCTTGATCTTGCTGCCGTTCGTGCCGGCCCTCGTGGGCATCCGCTCGATCACCCGTACCTCGGCCGGGACCTTGTACCGGGCGAGGCGACGAGCGCAGAAGTCCCGCAGCTCGTCCCCGTCCGGGGCGGACCCGGGGGCGGGCTGGACGAACGCGACGACCTCGGGCTCGCCCGCGCCGTCGGTCCGTGACACGACCTTGACGATCTCCGCCGCCGGATGCTCGGCGAGGTGCACTTCGATCTCCGCCGGATCCACGAGGAAGCCCTTGAGGCGGATGACGTCGCCCATCCGGCAGACGTAGACGAAGCTGCGGTCGTCGACGGCTTCTCCGAGGTCACCGGTGAGGAACCAACCGTCCTCGGTGGTGTTCGTGTCCATCGCGCTCCCGCTCGCCGGCGTTCCGTCCGGTGTGCGTCGGTCGCCGAGGTATTCGTCGACGACGTTCGGGCCCCGCAACTGGATCTCTCCACGGTGACCCTCCGGGACCTCCGTCCCGGTGTGGGGATCCACGATCCGGTACGCGTAGTCGGGCGCGCTCAACCGACCGCCTCCCCGGATGCGCTGTGCCGGCGGCACCGAGTCCTCCCAGAAGGTGAGGAGCGAGAAGACCTCCGAGGACCCGTAGACCCCGCTCGTCACCGTGCCGAACTCGCCCGCGGACCACGCGGCGAGTTCCGCGGACATCCCCTGGAAGTCGGCGACGCCCCACCACCTCCACATGGACAGGTCCCGGCGCCGTCCCTCCCACGCAGCCCGCACGCGGGCGATCATGTCGTCCCCGCCCACATAATGGGTGCCGCCGAAGCGTTCCCAGTCGTCGAGCAGCGCCTCCGGGTCGAACACCGGGTGCAGCAGGACGGACGCCCCGCCTGCGAGCGCAGCCATACCGGCCATGTACCCGAAGACGCCGGAGTACGGCAGGGGTTCGACCATCACGTCCCCGGACCCGAACCCGAGGCGTTCGGCAACGGCGGACATGTGGTGCAGAACCGCGTGTTCGCAGTGGGCGGCGACCTTCGGCAGCCCGGTCGAGCCGGACGTCGTGAACCCCACCGACAGTGTGCTGGGAGATCCTTCCGTGCGGTACGCATCCGCCCGTGCGAGCACCTCGGCGGCCGTGTGTCCGGTCGTGCCCGGTACGGGCGAACGGACGGCCCCGGCACCGAGGCCGTACCGGTCGACCACTTCGGGCGGCACGAGGTCGACGCCGGGACCGGCGGACACGACGACCACGGGCGCCCGGTACTCCGGGTCCGATGACAGCGCCTCCCGGTCCTCCAGCGCCTCCCGGGCCTCGGCGACCGCTTCCCGTGCCGTCGGGAGGAAGTCGATCCCGCGGAATCCGTGCGCCATCACGAGCGCGGCGGGACGTGCCTTCGTGAGGACGTTCCCGACCACGGCGACGTTGTAGCGGGTATTCACCCCGATGATGTGCGCGCCGACGGCCGAGGCTGCGAACTGCCAGGCGTAGACCTCGGCCCACGACGGCAGCCAGACCGCGATCCCGTCACCGTCGCCGATTCCGTGGGACCGGAGGAGATCCGCCAGGTCGACCGCCGTGGCGAGGAGATCGAGGCGGGTGTGCTCGACGTGGTGCCGTGCGGTTCCCGCTTCCACGGGTTCGATGAGGGTGCGGCGCTCGGGATCGGCCCGGACCGCGTCGGTGAGCAGGCCGAACAATGTGCGGGTCGTGTGCGTCATCGCACCATCTCCTTGATCCAGCCGTCGACGGTGACGGCGAAGTCGGGCATCTCTTCCATCGGATAGTGGCCGATGCCGTAGAGCGAGAATCCCGCGTACCCCGCCGCAACCGCGAGCGGATAGTGCATGCCGGGGACCGTGCGGGCGAGCTTCCGGGCGAGCACGACACCGATCACGAGGCCGAAGCCGACGTTCAGCCAGGTGCCGAGAGCCCCGGCGAACGTCACGAGTGCGATCGCCGTGCGCGGACGGGAGATCCGGCGCGAGAGCGCGTTGAGTCCCCGGTCGACGAGCGGGGTACTCGCGAGCATGTACCCCGTGAGGAGCAGCATCGCGATCTGGAGTGCGAGTTCGATGAGGTCCCACGCGGAGTCGCCCCACATCCACACGAGGTCGAGCGGATTCGCCCGTTCGATGACGAGCGCGAGGATCAGTGTGACGAAGGTGAGGCAGACGGAGACGACGAGCGAGGAGATCCGGGCCGCCGTGGACCGGGTTGTCGATCGGTGGTGCGCGGGGGCGTCACCACCTCTGCAAGAACGATCGTTCTTGTACGAGCGAGTGTGCCACCTCGGGCGGTGGGGGACAACCCGGTGTCGGGAGCGGGCTCAGCCCTGGGGGAACGTGAGGGTGGCGACCGCGCCGCCGGTTTCCGGGGAGTTCGCGAAGGTCATCGTCATGCCGAGGAGGTTCGCCTGACCCTGGGCGATGACGAGCCCGAGGCCCATGCCGCCGCCACCGGCGCTCACGAACCGGGTGGGACCCGTCGCGAGGATGTCGCGGGGGTAGCCCGCGCCGGCATCGGACACGATGACGCTCGTCGGGGTCGTGCGTACGTCGATCGGATCCGCGCCGTGCTTGACGGCGTTGACGAGGAGGTTCGAGACGATCCTCTCGAACCGCCGCTGGTCGGTCTCGATGAGGGTGTCACCGGCGCCGAGGTCGACCCGGACCTCGTGATCGGTGATCGCCCCGGAGGCCCTGAGCGTCGTGAGCAGGGACTTCACGCTGTTGTCGACGTGCATCGGGGCGAGTTCCGGGTTCGCCCGGCCCGCGTCGAGGCGGGAGACCTCGAGGAGGTCCTCGACGAGCACCTGGAGGCGGTGCACCCGGTCCTTCACGAGCTCGGCCGGCCGGGAGTCCTCCTCGAGGAGGTTCGCCGCGTTCACGAGTCCGGTGAGCGGAGTGCGCATCTCGTGTGCGAGGTCCGAGGTGAAGCGTTGTTCGGAGTCGAGGCGTTCGGCCAGTCGTTCGACGGCGGTGTCGACGGCCTGGGCGAAGGCCGTCACCTCGTCGTCCCCGGCCTCGATGACATCGGAGATCCGCACCGAGGTGTCACCGCCGGCGATCCGCCTGGCCGCCTGCGCCCCCGTCGTGAGTCGGCGGGAGACCTGCCCGGCGACGAGCGAGCCGATACCGCCGATGACGAGTGCGGACCCGATCATCCCGATGATGATCGCGCGGTCGATCGAGCGCAGGAGTTCCTGGGACTCCTCCGTCGAGGTCTGCACCGAGAGCACCGCGGTGTGCGTGCCGACGGAGATCGGGGCGGCCGCCCACACGACCTCCTCGCCGTCGACCTGCGAACGCACCGTGACGCTCTGTCCGCTCAGCGCCGCGTTGCGGGCGTTCGTCGGCAGGTTCCGGTCGTCGACACTCGCATTGAGGCTGAGGACGCCGGACTCCTGGTAGATGGTGACGGCGTCCGTGAGCTGTTCCGTGAGGTTGTTGCGGAGGCGGTCGTTCTCGGAGATCGTCGCGCTCTGCCGCACGACGACACCGCAGGAGAGCACCGCCACCATCACCGAGGTGACGATGACGAGCACGATCTTCCATCTCAACGACACGTGCGCGTCACCTCTCCCTCGGGCACACGGACAGCACCGGATGCACGGGTGTCACCCGGCGAAGCGGTAGCCGAAACCGCGCACGGTCTCGATCATGCCCGCGCCGATCTTCTTCCGCAGGCGCTGGATGTGCACGTCGACGACCCGGGAGTCGCCGGCCCATTCGTAGCCCCACACCGTGTACGCGATCTTCTCGCGCGAGTACACGTGGCCGGGCTCCTCCGTGAGCAGGAGGAGCACACGCAGTTCGGTCGGGGTGAGGTGCACTTCCTTGCCGTCCACCATGACGGTGAGTCGGCCGGTGTCGAGCACGAGGGAACCGAGTTGGGTCCGGTAGGGCCCGAGCTTCTCGCGGCCGGAGTCCGCGGCTGCCGCAGCCGCAGGTGCCGCCGAGGCGCCGCCCGCGGAGGTGCCGGGCGTCGCCTGGCGAGTGGGCGCCTCGGGGGTGGTCTGCTGCCACGCGTCCCGCCGGGGTGCCTCCATGCCGGGGCTGGGGCCGAGCACCTCGGGGATGCCGTCGGCACCGATGGTGCCGCCGGGGCCGAGCGTCGACTCGGTCGGGGCGGGGCGCGAATTCACGGTCGCGCCGACCTCGTCGGGAGAGAAGCCCATCTGGGCGTTGCCGGCGGTGATGAACCGGCGGACGACGCTGCGGATGCGGGCGTTGAGCACCTGCATGTCGAACGGCTTCGTGAGGTAGTCGTCGGCGCCGGCCTCGAGCGACTGGACGATGTCGATCGGTTCCGAGCGGGCGGAGATCACGATGATGGGGACGGAGGAGCGTTCGCGGATCGCGCGGGTGACGGAGGCGCCGTTCATCGTCGGCAGCATGAGGTCGAGCAGGACGACGTCGGCGCCGTGGGTGGCCACGAACTCGTAGCCGTCGCGGCCGTCCTCGAATCCGGTGACGGTGTACCCGAAACGCTCGAGCGCAATCTGCGTGGTTTCCCGGATGACCTCGTCGTCCTCAACCAACACGATGTGCATGCGTCATCCTTCCACCTGGCTGATCCGTTGTCCGGCTTCGAAGCGACCGTCCTGGTACCGGTAGACCTGGACGGACCAGCCGGACGGCTGATGCGACGGATCGCCTTCTCTGTACACCTTCTCCTGGGCCACGAGCGTACCGTGCCGCCCCGGCGTGAGTGTGAGGCCGTGTCCCGAAACGACCAGTCTGACCTCGGGATCTCCGTCGTTCTGCCCGATGACGACGCCCGCGAAGGCGTCCTCGTCGGCGGTGTACCGGGGCCTCTCGTCCTCGTCGTCACCCTCGTCGTCGGAGTTGCCGCGGCGGTCCTCCTGCGAGGTCGGCACGGGGGAGTGGACGAGAGCGACCTGGAAGGTCATGTCCCCACTGTCGAGGACGAGGGGGTCGGAGAGTTCGAGACAGTCCTCACAGGCGGCGACGACGGCCCGGACCTGGGTGTAGTCGGCCGCGGTGTCGTCGGTGTCGAGGACGGCCTCCCGGATCCGGTCGGCGTCGTAGGGTTCGTCGCTCGGGGCGGGATCGGGCGCACCCGGGGTGTTCCCGTCGGCATCGGAACCGAGCCCCGCCGGGTCCACGCGCGTGGACTCGACCCGCAGCCCGTCGTCCGAGGCGCACGCCGAGAGCCCGAGGACGAGCACGAGCGCGGCGGCACCCGTGCGCGCAGTGACACCCGTGCGCGCAGTGACACCTGTGCGTGCAGGGACACCCGTGAACGCAGGCAGCAGCGTGCGGCGGCGAGCGGACCGGTCGAATGCGGCCCGGCGGAAAGGAGACATCGGGGTCCAGTCTGCCGTCTGGGTGGGGAAAGCCTCAAGAAACTGCCGACTACACCGCGTAGAATCGTCTGCATTATGAGCAAAGGCAAGGGCAGGAACCCCGCGAGCTACAAGGACGTTCTCTGGTTCGGAGTCGGTGCCGCCGTTCTCACGTTCCTCGTCACCACGATCACGATGGGTGTGTACCGAGGACACGGCAGCCTCGTGTTGTGCCTGCTGTTCACGGTCATCGCCTTCGTCGCCGCTGCCGGGGTCGCCGGCCTCCTGCACCTCGTGTCCCGCCGCGACGACCCCGAGGATGTGCAGTTCCCCGTTCTCAAGTGAGGGAATGAGGACTCGTTGCGCATGAGGCGCTACATCGAGATCGCGATTCCCTGCGGCAGCGACGTTCATGTCGCAATCGAATGCGGTGTTTCGCTGAAACACAGCAGCCGATTGCGATCTGAGGGCCAGCGACCGCAGGGAATCGCGCAATCGACGGCCATGTGACCTTCTCCGCGTGCCGAATCCACGAGCCGACAGCGATTCCGTACGTATTCAGTCCCGGGTGCGTTGTCGGCCGAAGCCTGGCGTCACTCGAACCGCACCAGCTACTCGAACCGCACCAGCTACTCGAACCGCAGCAGGCGCAGGCTGTTGAGGACGACGAACACGGAACTGAACGCCATCGCGAGGCCCGCGAGCATCGGGTCGAGCAGTCCGAACGCGGCGACGGGGATCGCTGCCACGTTGTAGACGAACGCCCAGAACAGGTTGCCCTTGATGATCCCGAGGGTGCGCCGGGACAACCGGACCGCCTGCGGGATCTGCGCGGGATCGCTGCGCATGAGCGTGATGTCCGAGGCCGCGATCGCCGCGTCCGTGCCGCTGCCCATCGCGATCCCCAGGTCCGCCCGCGCGAGCGCCGCGGCGTCGTTCACCCCGTCCCCGACCATCGCGACGACCCGGCCGGACTCCTGGAGTGCGGCGACGACCGCCTCCTTGTCCGCCGGTCGGACGTCCGCGCGCACCTCGTCGATGCCGAGTGCACGCGCCACCTCCCGGGCGGCGGCCTCGCGGTCGCCGGTGAGCAGGACGGGTGCGAGACCGAGCGCACGCATCTGCGCGAGGGCCTCCCGTGACGTCGGCTTCACGGTGTCCATGACCTCGAGGTGCCCGGCCCATTCGCCGTCGAGGGCGACCCCGACGAGCGTCGCCGAGGCGTGCGCCGGGTCCACCTCGGGCGTCCGGATCCCCTCCTCGGCGAGGAGGCCTGGCCGGCCGACGAGCACGAGGTGCCCGTCGATCGTCGCCCGCACGCCCCCGCCGGGGACGTTCTCGAAGAACTGCACCTGGAGAGGTGAGGTCTCCGCCGATGCTTCCGTCCCCGCGGCGAGCTCCGCCTCCGCGTACTCGGCGACGGCCCGTGCCACCGGGTGCTCGGACCGGGACTCGGCGGCGGCGAGGAAGGGCAGGGAGGTGCGGGACACCTCGGCGGCGGCGACGACCATGCGGCCCTCGGTGAGGGTGCCGGTCTTGTCGAGCACGACGGTGTCGATGCGCCGCGTGCTCTCCATGACGTCCGCCCCGGACACGAGCACGCCGAGGCGTGAACCGCGTCCCGAGGACACCGCGAGTGCCGTCGGCGTCGCGAGGCCGAGGGCGCACGGGCACGCGATGACGAGCACCGTGAGCGCCGCATGGAGCCCGGACGTCCAGTCGCCCGCCACGAGTCCCCAGGTGAGGAACGTGACGGCGGCGATGACGAACACGGCGGGGACGAACACCGCGGCGATCCGGTCCGCGAGGCGCTGCGCCCGCGGTTTCGACGCCTGCGCCCGGTTCACGAGCCCGGCCATCATCGCGAGTGTCGTGTTCGCGCCGACCCGGTCCGCCCGCACCGTGAGCGAACCCGAGGTGTTGAGGGTGCCGCCGGTGACGGCGCTGCCGACCCCGACCTCGACCGGCACGCTCTCGCCGGTGAGCATCGATTCGTCCACCGCCGAGGCGCCCTCGAGGACGGTGCCGTCCGTCGCCACCGTGCTGCCCGGCTTCACGAGGAAGACGTCGCCGGCGCGCAGCTCGTCGATCGGCACCTCCTCGTGGGTGCCGTCCGGGCGGACGACGAGTGCCGAGGGTGCACCGAGCGCGAGGAGCGCCCTGAGGGCTTCCGTCGCACCGGATTTCGCCCGTTCCTCGACGAGTCTGCCGAGGAGGAGGAACACGGTGATGGCGACGGCCGCCTCGAACCACACGTGGGACGAGTGCGGCAGGTGGAGGACGTGACCCTGCGCGGCGGCGACGAGGATCGTCACGAGGGAGTAGAGCGTCGCGACGCCCACGCCCACACTCACGAGGGTGTCCATCGTCGAGGAGAATCCCCGTGCCGCCTTGAACGCGGCGGTGTGGAACGGCCAGGCGCCCCAGGTGACGACGGGCAGGGCGAGGGCCGCGACGACCCAGTGCCAGCCCGGGAAGTGCCAGGGCATCACCATCGAGATCGCGACCGCCGGGACACCGAGGATCGCCGAGCCGATGAGCCGCGGCCGCAGACCGCGCGGGTCGTAGTCGACGACCTGCGGTCCGGTGGACTCGGTGCCCGGGGCCGGGCGGACGGTGGCGCCGTACCCGGCCTTCGACACCGCGGCGAGGACCTCGTCCTCACCGACCTCCGGGGAGGTGAGGCGCACGTGCGCGGAGTTGAGTGGGAGGCTCACGGTCGCCTCGGCGCCGGGGAGTTTCCGGATCTTCTTCTCGATCCGGGTGGAGCACGCCGCGCACGTCATCCCCGTGATGTCGAGGTCGAGTTCGCGGGGTTCGGTGAGTGTGGCAGTGGTGCCGGCTCCGAGGCCGTCGGGGTCGGCATCTGCCGGGGAACGTTCTGTCGTGGAAGGCACGCGGTTCACCTCACTCGAGGGAGTAACCGGCCTCGTCCACGGCGGCGGCGACCTGCGAGGGGTCGAGCGGTGCGGACGAGGTGACGGTGACGGGGGAGGTCCCACCGGCGACGAGGTCGACGGAGACGTCCGTGACGCCCTCGAGGGCGGTGAGTTCCTCGGTGACGGCGGCGACGCAGTGGCCGCAGGTCATGCCGGTGATACGGAGTTCGGTGGTGGTCATGGGAAGTCCTTTCGGGTCTCTCAGCTCTTCACGAGCCGGGCGATGGCCTTGGTGGCCTCGTCGATCTTGGCGGCGGCCGCTTCGGGGGATTCGTTCGCCGCGGTGACGACACAGTGCTTCATGTGTTCGTCGAGGAGAGCGATCGAGACCGAGCGGAGGGCCGCGGTGACCGCGGAGACCTGGGTGAGGATGTCGATGCAATAGATGTCCTCGTCGATCATCCTGGCGATTCCGCGGACCTGCCCCTCGATGCGCTTGAGGCGCTTGCGGTAGGCGTCCTTGTTCTCGGTGTACCCGTGTGTGGCATGCCCTCCTTCGGTGTGTGCGGCCGCGCCGTGCTCGGAGGCGACGGCGCCGGCGGTGTGACCGGGGGCGGGGTGCGCGTCCTGACGGGTGCCGGAAGTGGCGTCGGTGGAATCGCTCATGCCCCGAATGTATACCTCTAGGGGGTATGAATCAAGGGGTGAACTGCGGGTCGTCGCCGAAACCGCCGTCGCGGAGTTATCCACAGGTGACTCCATATTGTGTGCACAGCTGTGAATTCATGGTTTTCGAGACTGTGGACAGCGTGATCCGGACATCGTTCGCACGTGGTTCGCCGCTGCCGCATGCTGAGGGCATCGGATGATTGAGGAGAGCGTGATGGCCGGGAAGAAGCACGGCGCGAAGAAGAGCGGTGCGGGGACGAGCGGTGCAAGGAAGCACGGTGTGAGTACGAGCAACGCGATGGGGAAGAAGACCTCGAAGCGGATCCCGCTCGCGGTCTACGAGGCCGAACTCCGGGCGCTCCAGGCGGACCTCGTGCAGCTGCAGATGTGGATCAAGGCGACCGGTGCGCGCGTCGTCGTGCTCTTCGAGGGCCGCGACGCCGCCGGCAAGGGGTCCGCGATCAAGCGGATCACCGAGTACCTGTCACCGCGCATCGTGCGGACCGTCGCGCTCCCGGCTCCCACCGAGCGCGAACAGACCCAGTGGTACTTCCAGCGGTATGTGCCGCACCTCCCGGCGGCCGGGGAGATGGTCCTCTTCGACCGCTCCTGGTACAACCGGGCCGGCGTCGAACGGGTCATGGGGTTCTGCACGGACGCGGAGTACGAACGGTTCCTCCTCCAGGCGCCGGCGTTCGAGAAGATGCTCACCGATGACGGCATCATCCTCATCAAGTTCTGGTTCTCGGTGTCGGATGCGACCCAGGAGAAGCGGTTCCGCCGCCGGGCGCAGGACCCGATGCGGCAGTGGAAGCTCTCGCCCATGGACCTCGAGTCGATCACCCGCTGGGACGAGTACTCGGCGGCGAAGGAGCGGATGTTCGAGGCGACCGACGTCCCGTGGTCGCGCTGGGTCACCGTCGATTCCGAGGACAAGCGGCACAGCCGCATCAACTCGATCAAGTACCTGCTCGACACGATCCCGTGGGAGCGGATCAGTGTCGAGGAGGTCGAGGTGCCGCCGCGACCGGCCGGCAGCCCGCCGCGCACGAGCCGCAACGGCCGTGTCATCGCCCCCGACTTCGCCGCGACGCTCTACGACGCGGACCCCGCGAGGATCGAACCGGTGAAGCCCCACCACCGGGAGGATTCCGCGAAGCCGGGCACGGGGCAGAAGGAAGGCAAGGCGAAGGACGCCGCCTGATCGCTCCGCACCGACCGCACGAACCGCCGAGGCGCCCCACCGGTCTCCTGCCCGTCACCTCGTGGAGGTGAGGGCGGAGCCCACGATGGGGCGCCTCGGCGTGTGTGGGGCGTGAGCCCCGAGGGCTCAGTCCTCGGAAGAACTCAGCCTTCCGGAGAACTCAGCCCTGCGACTTCCAGGCGGCGACCTCGTCCTGTGCGAGCTTCGTGGCGATGCCCGTGTAGGTCGCGGGGGAGAGTGCGGCGAGGAGCTCGGTCTCCTTCTCCGGCAGACCCAGGCCGCGCACGAACTCCTGCAGCTCCGTCCTGCCGACGGTGTGACCGCGGGTGAGTTCCTTGAGCTTCTCGTAGGGGTTCTCCATGCCCGGGACACCCTGGAGGTAGGCGGCGCGCATGACGGACTGGATGGCCTCCGCGAGGACCTCCCAGTTCGTGTCGAGATCGGCGGCGAGGGCGTCGGTGTTGATCGCGAGGCGCTCGAGGCCCTTGACGAGGTTGTTCAGGGCGAGCACCGAGTGGCCGAAGGCGACGCCGATGTTGCGCTGGCTCGTCGAGTCCGTGAGGTCACGCTGCATGCGCGAGGTCACGAGGGTCGAGGCGAGCGAGTCGAGGAGTGCGCACGAGAGCTCGAGGTTCGCCTCGGCGTTCTCGAAGCGGATGGGGTTGACCTTGTGCGGCATCGTCGACGAACCGGTGGCGCCCTCGACGGGGATCTGCTTGAAGTAGCCCATCGAGATGTAGGTCCACATGTCCGTCGCGAGGTTGTGCGCGATCCGGTTGAAGCGGGCGATGTCCGCGTAGAGCTCCGCCTGCCAGTCGTGCGACTCGATCTGCGTGGTGAGCGGGTTGAACGTGAGGCCGAGTTTCTCGACGAAGGACTGCGCGAGGGCGGGCCAGTCGGCGTTCGGGGCCGCGACGGTGTGGGCGGCGTAGGTGCCGGTCGCACCATTGATCTTGCCGAGGAACTCGGTGTTCTGCACACGCGCGTACTGGCGGGCGAGGCGGTGCACGGTGACCGCGAGCTCCTTGCCCATCGTCGTCGGGGTGGCGGGCTGGCCGTGGGTGTGCGCGAGCATCGGCACGTCCGCGAGGTCCTCGGCCATGCCTGCGAGGGCGTCGACGAGGGCCTTCGCGCGCGGCAGCCACACGTTCTCCACGGCGCCCTTGATGCCGACGGCGTAGGAGAGGTTGTTGATGTCCTCGGAGGTGCAGCAGAAGTGCACGAGCTCCGAGAGGTCGTCCGCGCCGATCTGCTGGAGCGAGTCCTTGATGACGTACTCGACGGCCTTGACGTCGTGGACGGTGACGGCCTCGAAGGTCGCGAGCTGCTCGACGGTCTCGAGGTCGAACTCGGTCACGAGGGCCCGCAGCTGCACCTTCTCGTCCTCGAGGAGGGGGCGGGTGCCGGGCACGACCTCGTTCTCACACAGGTGGATGAACCACTCGACCTCGACGTGGATGCGGTCACGGTTGAGGGCGGCCTCGGAGAGGTAGTCGACGAGAGGAGCGGCATCCTTGCGGTACCGGCCGTCGAGCGGGCCGAGAGCGAGCGCAGGATCGAGCTGGGCGAGAGTCACACGAGTCATGCGGCCCATTTTCTCACGGTTGGCGCACCGGGACCGGCGGGGGCGGTCGCGGCAGGCCGGTGGCCCGGTCGTGGAACTGCTCCGGGTGCCCGACGGGCGGGGGGTGTCGGTTGCGGGAGGATCCGGGACGGCCGGGACGCCGGGTGCGCGCACTACGCTGGTGCCGTGGCACAGGGGAAGAAGCAGAACCGCCGAGGCGGTCGTCCGGGCGCGCAGGGCAGGTCCGGTCGGGCCGGGGCAGGGAAGTCGGGCGGCGGGGCCGGGAAAGCCTGCGCCGCCGGGCGGCGCGGTGCGCCGGGAGGCCGGGGCGCCTCGGCGAAGGGTGGCGCGAAAGGTGCTGCCGGCGCGAAGTCGCCGAAGGTCGTGTTCGACGACCCGGCGGGCCGGGAGGAGCCGCGGACACTGCGCCTCGGAGTGGTGCCGGGGGCGACGCCCGGGAAGTGGATCGAACGGTGGCGGGAGCGGATGCCCCAGGTGACGCTCGACCTCGTCGAGGTGCCGGCCGCCGAGGCACGGGAGGCGCTCCTCGCCGACGAGGTCGATCTCGCGACCCTGCGGCGTCCTCTCGAGGAGACCGGCCTCCACGTCGTCGACCTGTATACGGAACTGCCCGTCGTCGTCATGTCGGCGGAGTCCGACCTCACCGTGGCGGAGGAGCTCGACCTGAGCGACCTCGCCGGCGAAGTGCTCATCACCCCCGGCGACGACGTGCTCGGGGGCTTCGAGGTACCCGGAACCGTCGCCCCGCGGTTCGACACGATCCCCGCCACCGGCGACGTCATCGCGACCGTCGCTTCCGGTGCCGGCATCACGATCGTGCCGATGTCCCTCGCCCGCCTCCACCACCGCAGGGACGCGACGTACCGGGTCCTCCGTGAGGGTCCGGTGTCGCAGGTGGCGCTCGCCTGGCTGCAGGAGAAGGACTCCGACGACATCCAGACGTTCGTCGGCATCACCCGCGGCCGCACCGCGAACTCGACGCGGTAAGGCGGGCGGTTCGGGCAGTCGGGCAGTCGGGCAGTGCGGGCAATTGGGCAGTCGGGCAGGATGAGGGCATGACCTCCTCCCACGTCGACATCCCCTGGGACGACGCCCGCGCCGCGAACCTCGCGAACTGGAACGACCGTGTGCCCCTCCACGAGGAGGCGTACGCGCTCGCCGCCTTCGACGACCCCGCGTACCTGTCCGACGTCGTGCGGGAGGACCTCGCGGCCCTCGCCCCGTACGTCCCGAGTGGGGCGATCGCCGGGCTCGACGTGTGCCATCTGCAGTGCCACATCGGTACGGACACCGTGTCGCTCGCCCGTGCCGGAGCCCGGGTCACGGGTGTCGACTTCTCCGCGCTCGCACTCGAATCGGCGACCCGCCTGGCGGAACGGGTGGGGGCCGACGTGCGCTGGGTGGAGACGGACGTGCTCGACGCCCGTGCCGCGGTGAACGGGGACTTCGACCTCGTGTACACGAGCATCGGGACGATCACGTGGCTGTCGGATCTCGCCCGGTGGGGTGAACAGGTCGCGGCACTGCTGCGGCCCGGAGGCACCTTCTTCATCCGGGACGGGCATCCCGCGCTGTACGCACTCGACGAGGAGGCACCGGACTTGCGCCTGCGGTACGCGTACTTCGGTGACGGCAGGGCGCAGACCTGGGACGACGATTCGACCTACGCCGGTGACGGGAAGGTCGCCCACACGCGGACGTACGAATGGCCGCACCCGCTCTCGGAGATCGTCATGGCGCTCGTGGGCGCGGGGCTCCGCCTCGAGTTCCTCGGCGAGGGGACGGTCCTGCCGTGGCGGTTCAGCGAACGGATGGTCGAGGTCGAGGGTGGTTGGGCCTGGCCGGAGGACGAACGCGCGCTCGTCCCCTGCACGTACACGATCGTCGCGCGGAAACCGGCATGAGGCGCGCGCCGGGGTCCGGGGGCCGTACTCAGGCGGGCGACTCACTCAGGCGGGGTGCGCCTCGGGTTCGGGAGTGCGATCCATCCGGGCGAGGATGTCCTTGAGCGTGGGGCGGACGTAGTCGGGGAACCACGTGGAGTGCGTCTTGCGCACGGTCTCGAGGGAGTCGGAGCCGACGAGAAGGACCTCGACGTCGGGTTGGCCCCGATGAGCGACTTCCTGCGAGGTGTATTCCGCAACCGCTGCGGCCGAATCAGATCCGAAGTCGATGGTTTCGAGGGTATCGGTGCGTCGGTTTCGAATCAGCAGAAACTGCTTCGTCGGACTCATCACTTCACTCCTCTCCTCGTCGTGAACGGGCTCGAAGCATGCGTGAAAGTGCGCCTTCGAGTTCGTCGATCCTGGCGAGCGTCCCCCGCTCGCTGCGGCGGATTCGGGCGATCCGGGGCTATCTCTTGAAGCGGATATCCGATGAATGGGATATTCTCTTCATGAGATGGGCGGTCGAGTTCTCCGATGAGGTGTACGAGTGGTATCGGCAGCTCTCGCCGAGTGGTAAAGCCGTGACCGACGGAGTCCTCGATCGGTTGTCATCCCGCGGGAACGCGTTGAGGATGCCTCTGTCGCGGGCTCTCGGCAGCGGGCTGTACGAGTTGCGATTCTCGTGCGAGAACGTGAATCGACGAATCACTTACGTTTTCGACCCCGATCGAAAGATCATCACGCTCACCACGTTTCGCAAGCAGAAACAGAACGAACGCGCGGAGATTCTGAGGGCAAGGCGCGCGCAGGCGTGGCGTCTCGGAGAGCGCCAACGCGAGCAGAAGATGTCTCGGAGGAAGGGAAACAGATGATCACATGGGATGAGGCGCGTGTAGAAGCGCTTGAGTCGATGACCGAGGCCGAACGCGCTGATTACGACGGTTCGGCGGTCGAGGCCGAGTTCCGTCTGCGACTTGCAGAAATGGTGTACAACGCCCGAACGGCCGCGGGGCTCAGTCAGACAGCTCTGGCGCAGCGCGCGGGAACCCGACAAGCGGTGATCTCCGCAATCGAGAATGCCGCTCAGGCGCCGGGTGGGATCATGCTCTCGCGGATCGCAGAAGCACTCGGGGGTTCGCTGCAAATCGTGCCGGAGCGCGGAGAGAAGCAACCTGCCTGACTGAACAGGGCACGAGGCCGGTGCGGGCCGACCTCATGGAGATTCCGAGGTGCGAGCATCATCTCCATGTGCACGCAGCGTCCCGAGTCGCTGGTGGCAACTCGGGACGCTGCGTGCATCTCGGCGGATCGGCGGGGTGAGGCCGACCGTGTCACCCCACCAAGAACCTCATCCCAGGAACTCGAGTGCCGTGACGACGACCGCCTCGGCGCCGGCCTTGAGGGTGGGGTCCTGGACGGGGGCGAAGAACGGGGAGTGGTTGCCCGGCGCCTCGGTCTCGTTCTCGAACCCGCCGAGGAACCAGTACGCGTACGGGGTGCCGAACGCGAGCGGGATGTGCGGGAAGTCCTCGGAACCGGTCGACGGCTCCGGGGTCGGCAGCGCCTCGTCACCGAAGTGGGCGCGCAGCGAGGAGGTGACCCGTTCGGCGACCGCGGGATCGTTCTCCGTGATCGGCCCGACACTCCACTCGATGTCCGGCTCCTGCGGCGAACCGGACGCCTGGCACTCGGCCCGCACGATCCGCTCGACGGCTGCCTGAATGGTCTTCCGGACCTCGTCGGTGTACGCGCGGCCGGAGATGAGCAGCGTCGCGCGGTCCGGGATGATGTTGTGCTTGTTGCCGGCCTGGAGCGCACCGACCGTGACGACACCGAAGTCGCCCGGCTTGAGCTCACGCGCGACGATCCCCTGCAGCCGCACGACGATGTTCGAGGCGAGCAGCACCGGGTCGACCGCGAGGTTCGGCATCGAACCGTGCCCGCCCTTGCCGTACACGGTGATCGTGCAGCTGATCGCGGCGGACATCGTCGGCCCGGACACGACGTTGAACGTGCCCGCCTTCGCACCCATGACGTGCTGACCGAGCGCCACGTCCGGCTTCGGCACCTTGTTCACGAGTCCGTCCTCGACCATCGCCTTCGCACCCTGGAGCGTCTCCTCGCCCGGCTGGAACAGCGCCATGAACGTGCCCGACCAGTGCTCGCGGCCCTTCGCCATGAGCTCCGCGGCACCGAGCAGCGTCGTCACGTGGACGTCGTGGCCGCACGCGTGCATGACGCCGACCTCGGCACCGTCCGGTCCGGTGGCCTTCTTCGTCGAGGCATACGGCAGGCCCGTGAGTTCGGTGACGGGCAGCCCGTCGAAGTCCGCGCGGAACAGGACCGAGGGGCCCTCACCGTTGCGGAGGATCGCGACGACACCGCCGCCGACCTCGACGAGTTCGTAGCCGCCGATCGCCTCGAGTCGACGGATGATCTCCGCGAGGGTCTCCGTTTCCTCCATCGAGAGTTCGGGGTGCTGGTGGAACCACTCGTACGCCGGGTACATCCACTCGAGGGTGTCGGCGATCGGGGTGAGCACGGATTGCGTTGCGGTCACGGTGTCTCTTTCGTGTGTCGTGCGGATGGACATCTGTGGGGGTGGGCCGCCGAGGCGCC
>NZ_BAAANO010000002.1:189051-193976 GCF_039529845.1 Brevibacterium samyangense
GGGGCGCCTCGGCGGTGGTGGCGGCGAGTTCCAGACGTCATGGTGAGTTCCGTTCGTGGAGCGTGCGCCACGTCGGGAAATCGCCAGTGTGTCTGGAACTCGCTCCCGGGCACCTTCAGCCCAGGAACTCCAGAGCCGTCGCGATGACGGCTTCGGTCCCGGCCTGCAGGGTCGGGTCCTGGACGGGGGCGAAGTACGGGGAGTGGTTGCCGGGTGCGCTCTCGGCATCGGCGAAGCCGCCGAGGAACCAGAAGGTGTACGGCGTACCGAACGCGGCCGGGATGTGGTGGAAGTCCTCGGAGCCGGTGGACGCCTCGGGAGGGAGGATCGCCTCGGGTCCGAAGTGGGCGGCGAGAGCCGCGGTGACCCGCTCGGCGGTGGGGACGTCGTTCGTGGTGACGGGGCCGCGGAGCCAGTCGAAGTCGGGCTCCTGCGGAGAGCCCGAGGCGGCACACTCCGCACGGACGATCCGCTCGATGGCGTCCTTGAGCGTGTCGGCGACCTCGTCCGTGTAGGCCCGGACCGAGAGCATGAGCGTCGCGCGGTCGGGGATGATGTTCGCCTTGTTGCCGGCCTGCACCGCGCCGACGGTGATGACGCCGAAGGTGCCCGGCTTGAGTTCGCGGGACACGATCCCCTGGAGGCGCACGACGATCTGCGAGGCGAGGAGGACCGGGTCGACCGCGAGGTTCGGCATCGACCCGTGGCCGCCCGCGCCGTACACCGTGATGGTGCCGGTCTGGGCGCCGGACATCGCCGGGCCGGGAACGACGTTGAAGGTACCGGCCGGTGCGCCCATGACGTGCTGACCGAACGCGAAGTCGGGAGCCGGGATCGCCTCGGTGAGGCCCGCGGCCACCATGGACTTCGCTCCCGCGCCGATCTCCTCGCCCGGCTGGAAGAGGGCGATGAAGGTGCCCGACCAGTGCTCGCGGCCCTTCGCCATGAGTTCCGCGGCGCCGAGGAGCGTCGTCACGTGCACGTCGTGGCCGCACGCATGCATGGTGCCGACCTCGAGGCCCTCGGGGTTGATCGCCTTCGCGGTGGAGGCGTAGGGCAGCCCGGTGAGTTCGGTGACGGGCAGCCCGTCGAAGTCCGCGCGGAACAGCACGGTCGGTCCTTCGCCATTGCGGAGCACCGCCGTGACACCGCCGCCGAGCTCGGTGATCTCGAAGGCGTTCATCGCCTCGAGGCGGCGGACGATCTCCGCGCGGGTCTGCTCCTCCTCCATCGAGAGCTCGGGGTGCTGGTGGAACCACTCGTACGCGGGTTTCATCCACGCGAGGGCGTCCGCGACCGGCGCGAGGACGGCCGCGAGGGCGGGATTCGGGGAGGCGGTGGCGGCGCCGGCGGAGGTGGCGGGTGCGGCCGGGGTTGCGGAGGCGGGGGCGGCCGTGGCGCCGGCCGGGTTCGGCGAACCGACGGGCGCCTCGGGCGGGGTGAGGGTCATAGAGAGTGAGGTCCTGTGGTTCGGGGATGGGGATGTGAGGGTGCTCCTACTCTATTCCCCTCTGTTGTTCCCTCTCCTGCCCACCACCCCGGCACCTTCTCAGCCGCCCCCTCTCGCCCCCTCTCGCCCCCGCCGAGGTTCCCCGCCGAGGTGCCCCGGGGCGAGTTCCAGACACTCTGGTGATTTCCCCTCACCGAGCGCGATCCACGTCCGGAAATGATCACGGCGTCTGCAACTCGCCGCGCGCCCACCCCCGAAGCTCCGACGTCCGAGCAATTGTCACGGCCTCACAAGGGGTTTCAGGCCCCACCTGGGGAGCGCGACGAACCTGCAGGAGCGGTGCCTACCGTGGACATCACGGTCGGTGACGAGCCGACCGGAGCCGGTCCCTACCGGCTCGTCAGAGTTTCCGCTAGCGTGTGACCACAATGTGAAACAGCCCACCCGAACGTGTCCCCACGTGTTCGGCCACGGCCGGCGGCCGACCGGGCCCACCGGGACTTCGGACCTCCCGGAAGACCCCGGGTCCACCGAGGATCCGGGACTCCCCGGGAGGCCGCCTCGCACGAAGCTCCACCACACGAACGGAGGGCGCCGCCGCACACGCGTGGTGACGCCCGTCGACACCTGCGGAATCACCGGAGATCCCGAGGATCCGCTCAGGCGATTGGAGTGAGGAATGACCTCATACATCGATCACGATCAGCCACCGCTGTTCGACAGTGATCCCGAACCCCGTATGATCCGGATGCTCACGCCCGACGGCGTGCGTGTGCCGTCCGGCGAGTACGACGGATTCGCAGCGGAACTGGGCGACGAGGACCTCCGCGGCTTCTACGAGGACATGGTGCTCATGCGCCGTGTCGACGCCGAGGGCACCGCCCTCCAGCGGCAGGGACAGCTTGGCCTGTGGGTCCCGCTGCGTGGCCAGGAGGCGGCACAGATCGGTCTCGGCCGGGCTCTGCGCCCCCAGGACTTCGTCTTCCCCACCTATCGCGAACACGCACTCGCGTGGACCCGCGGCCTCCAGCCCGAGGCGATCCTCGCCCTCCTGCGCGGCCAGACCCACGGTGGCTGGGACCCGCAGGAGCACAACTTCCACGTGTACTCGATCGTCATCGGTTCGCAGACCCTCCACGCGACCGGCTACGCGATGGGTGTGTCCCTCGACGGCGCTGTCGGCACGGGAGACCTCGAGCGCGACACGGCGACGGTCGCGTGCTTCGGCGACGGTGCCTCGAGCCAGGGTGACGTCTCCGAGGCGCTCACCTTCGCCGGCGCCTTCAACGCTCCGGTCCTCTTCTTCTGCCAGAACAACCAATGGGCGATCTCCGAACCCACGTCCGTGCAGACGAAGGTGCCGCTGTACCGACGCGGCGAGGGCTTCGGTGTGCCGGGTGTCCGCGTCGACGGCAACGACGTCCTCGCGATGTACGCGGTTGCCCGTGCCTGCCTCGAGAGCATCCGTACCGGCCATGGACCCCTTCTCATCGAGGCGTTCACGTACCGCATGGGCGCGCACACCACCGCCGACGACCCGACGAAGTACCGGTCCGAGGCCCTCACCGAGGAGTGGGCGGCGAAGGACCCGATCGACCGTCTGCGCACGTACCTCGAGACCGACACGGACACCGACGAGGCGTTCTTCGCCGAGGTCGACGCCAAGGCCGATGCGTTCGCCGAACGGATCCGCGCGAACACCCTCGCGATGGACCCGCCGCCGGCCGAGCAGATCTTCGACCACACCTACGCAGAACCCCACCGGCTCGTCGAGGAGGAGAAGGCCGAGTACCTCGCCTACCTCGACTCCTTCGAGGAGGCCGAGAAGTGAGCGCCCCCACCGATATTCCGGCACAGCCCGGCACCCCCGCCACCGCCGAGGCGCCCCGCACCTCCGCGGGCGCCGGCACCGAGAGCCCCGGCACCGTCACCCTCCCGCTCAGCAAGGCCATCACGGCGGGTCTGCGGAAGGCGATGGAGGACGATCCGAAGGTTCTCCTCTACGGAGAGGACATCGGCAAGCTCGGCGGCGTGTTCCGCGTGACCGAGGGTCTGCAGAAGGACTTCGGGGAGCACCGCGTCATCGATTCGCCGCTCGCGGAGTCCGGCATCGTCGGCACCGCGATCGGCCTCGCGATCCGCGGGTACAAGCCGGTCGTCGAGATCCAGTTCGATGCCTTCATCTTCCCGGCCTACGACCAGATCGTCACCCAGTTGGCCAAGCTGCACGCCCGCACCCACGGTGCGGAGAACGTTCCGGTCGTCATCCGCGTGCCCTACGGCGGCGGTATCGGTTCGCCCGAGCACCACGGTGAGAGCCCGGAGACGGTGTTCGCACACCACGCGGGCCTGCGCATCATGGCGCCGTCGACCGCGCACGACGCCTACTGGATGATCCAGGAGGCCATCGCGAGCCCCGATCCGGTGATGTTCTTCGAGCCGAAGCGGCGGTACTGGCTGCGCGGCGAGGTCGATCTCGAGAACCGGGGTGCGGCCCCCGACCGCGCGCAGGTCGTGGCCACCGGCACCGACTGCACCCTCGTCACCTACGGTCCGCTCATGCCGACCGCGATCGACGCGGTGTCCGCTGCGGCACAGGACGGTACGAGCATCGAGCTCATCGACCTGCGGTCCATGAACCCGATCGACTTCGACACGATCGAGGAGTCCGTGAAGCGCACGGGGCGGCTCGTCGTCGCCCACGAGGCACCGGTGTTCCTCGGGCTCGGAGCGGAGATCGCCGCGCGCATCTCCGAACGCTGCTTCTTCCACCTCGAGGCGCCCGTCGTCCGGGTCGGGGCGTTCCACGCGCCCTACCCGGGTTCGAAGCTCGAACACCACTACCTGCCCGACCTCGACCGCATGCTCGACGGCGTCGACCGTGCGATGGCGTACTGAGAGGAGCCGGACAGCATGACTGCAGATATCTCTTCGTCGACACAGGACTTCGCGCTTCCGGACGTGGGAGAGGGTCTCACCGAGGCCGACATCGTGAGCTGGAAGGTCGCCCCCGGCGACACCGTCACGGTCAACCAGGTGCTCGTCGAGATCGAGACGGCGAAGTCGCTCGTCGAACTCCCGAGTCCCCAGGCCGGCACGATCGCCGCGCTCCTCGTGCCCGAGGGCGAGACCGTCGACGTCGGCACCCCGATCGTCCGCTTCGGTGACGCGGGTGCCGCCGGTTCCGACGGCGAGGGAGCCTCCGCCGCTGCGGCCACGGCACCCACCGCCGAGGCGCCCTCCGGCACCGCGGACGCGGCACCGTCCGACTCCGAGGAGTCGGGCCCCAACCTCGTCGGCTACGGCGCGAAGGGCGGATCGAAGACCCGACGGGCGCGCCGACGACCGGGGACGAGCCCGGTGGCCCCGCCGGCCGCGGCGACCACCTCGGAGGACGCGGCGGCGACGACACCCGTGGACCCGAGCGGGGCCTCGGCGGGCGACGGTGCGGGCACCGCCGGGTCCGGGACCCGGC
>NZ_BAAANO010000003.1:0-13480 GCF_039529845.1 Brevibacterium samyangense
GCCTCGGCGGGCGCCGGCGGCGCGGTGTCCGGTGGTGTGGCCGGCACCGGCGCCGAGGCGCCCCGCCGGTTCGCCGCCCCCGCCCGGGCGGTCCGCCGCCGGCTCCCCTCCGCCTGGACGGCTCGCTGAGTTCGCGTTTCGCCGCGGTGACGGCGTCGAAGTAGCGATTGGATGCTGCGTTTCGCGAGTTTCCAGCATTCAATCGCGATCTCAACGCCGTGATCCGACGTGAATCGAGCCCTGAACAGCACATACTGGACAGCCCTCACAGCTCCGTTCACGGCGGTCCCACTCTCTTCACTGTCGCCGATCGTGCTCCTTTCCCCCGGTTTTCCGCACGATCGACGACACAGAACGAGCCGCGCGATCCGTGAGTGGATGCGTCTTCGAGGAGGAACCATCATGAACACCGCACCGGTGCCGTACGTGTTACTGCCGGGGACCGCCGCGGAGGCGCTCGGTTTCTATGCCGACGTGTTCGGCGGCGAGGTGTCCACACGTTCCTTCGCGGAGTTCGGTCGTGCCGACGGTCCGCCCGACGACGTCGCGCACGGGGTGCTGCGCGGTCCGGTCGACCTGTTCCTCGCGGATGCCGGATTCGACGAGGACGCGGTCGCACTCACCGGAGTGATGTTCTCTCTCCTGGGACGAGCGACTCCCGAGGTGACACGCACCTGGTTCGCTGCCCTCGCCTCGGGCGGTGGCCGCGTGGTGTCGGATCTCGCTGTGCGTCCCTGGGGCGCGGTCGACGGGACCGTTCGCGACCGTTTCGGCCTCTCGTGGTTACTGGGGTACGAGACCTCCGAGGGCTGATCCGCCGCGCAGCGGCCGTGCCCACTTCTCCCCGAGAAGTACGGAGACCCCGAAAACGTCCGCGCCGCCTGGGGACAAAACGGCGGTGGCCAATCCGGTGGTCGCTCAGCAGCCCGAAAAGTTCGCAGTCACCTAGAACGTCCGCGCCCTTTGAGTACGAAATCGCTGTCGTCGATCCGGTGACTTCCTGCTGCTCCGCATAGTACGGAAACCGCGAAAACGTCTGCGACCTCTGGGTACAGAACCGCTGCGGCCGGTTCGGTGACTCCCGGACGCCCCCCGAGACGATCGGACACCCGGCGCACCCACCCCCTCAGGTCGGGACGACCTCGCCGGAACGGAACGGCCCGCGCCCCTCGCGGCCGTGGATGAGCGTGTACGCGATGATCGAGAGGACGACGGCGAAGGTCGCACCGGCCCACATCGACTGGTACCCGAACTTCCCGAGGACCGTCCCGAGGATCACCGGACCGAGGCCGAACCCGATGTCCTGCATGAGGAAGTGCGAACTCGTCGCGACGCCGGTGCGGGCGGGACCGGCCAGGTTGATCGTGATGGCCTGGGCGCTCGACATGAGCGTGCCCCAGCCGGCTCCGGCGAGACCGCCGGCGACGACGAGCATCCACCCGGCGTCCGAGAACGTGATGAAGAGCATCGAGAGCACGAAGCACGCGTACAACGGGTACATGACGGCGTTGTCCCCGTGGCGGTCCTGGACCCTGCCGACGGTGAGGCGTGCGACGAGCGAGACGAGTGCGAAGGCGAGGAAGAAGAGCGGGCCGGCGTTCGCGTACCCCTCCTCCGCCGCGAAGTCCGCGAGGTACGTCATCACCGCGGAATACCCCGCACCGCCGAGCAGCATCGTCGTGCCGATCGAGATCCCGGACCGGTCGAGGACGCGGCGGGGATGGAACAACCGGAGGGAGAGCCGCTGCTTGGGACGGTTGTCGGGGATCCGGACGAACAACAGCCCGATGAACCCGATGAGCGTCACCGCGGTCGAGGCCGCGAAGAGCCACGGATACCCGGCGTCACGCACGAGTGTGATCGCGAGGAACGGTCCGAGTGCCGCCGCGAGCGTCGTCGAGGTCGAGAAGTAGCCCGTCCCCTCCGCGCGCCTCGCCGGCGGAATGATGTCCTGCACCGAGGCCATGAGCCCGGTGTGACCGATCCCGAAGAACACGCCGTGGAGGAACCTCACGAGGATGAGCAACCACATCGCGTCCGCGACCTGGTAGGCGAGAGTCGCGAGCACCGCGAGCCCCACACTGCCGAGCATGACCGCGTACCGGCTGCCCATGTCGAGCAGCGGACCGGCGACGAGGCGAGCGGCGAGACCTCCGACGACGAAGGCGCTCGAGGCGAATCCGGCGAGCGTCTCCGCGGCCCGGAAACGGTCGACCGCGTACCCGGCCATGGAGGTGATGAGGAGGTAGAAGGTGAAGGAGAAGAAGACGGCGACACCGAGGGCGACGATGAAGTCCTTGGACCACAGACGTCGTGCAGACACGGGAGGGGAACCGACCTTTCGGGTCTCGGGGGATCGAACGGGGCAGGCGTCGGCAGGGCGTGCGGGCAGGATGTCCGAGTGGGCAGGATGTCCGTGAGCGGTGTCGCGTCCTCCTGCCATTAGTAGCAGACCCGCGTGACGCGGGGGTGACCGGTCCGCCGAGGCGCCCCGCGCCTCGGGCCCGGAACGGCACCTCGGGCCCGGTCACCGGGGCCCCTGCTCCGCTACCCGCCCCGGGACCGCGGGCCCAGGCCGGGGCCGCTACAGCACCTCGCGCGTTCGACCCGCCGCGCCGCCACCCTGGAAGCGACCGTGGACGAGGACGTACAGCACCCCGGCGAGGACGACGATCCCGGCCGCGACCCGGTACATGCCCGCCATCCCGAAGGAATCGGAGACGAGGCCGAGGAGGATGGGGCCGAGCCCGAACCCGAGGTCGAGCATGAAGAAGAACGAGGACGTCGCGATCCCGGTCCGGGCCGGACCGGCCGCACGGACGGCGATCGCCTGGATCCCGGACATGAGTGTGCCCCAGCCGGTACCCGCGAGAAGTCCGGCGAGGACGATCGCGAACCAGCCGTGGGCGAACGACACGATGAGCAGCGACCCCGCGTACACGAGGAACAGGGGATAGATGACGACGTTGTCGCCACGTGCGTCCTGCACCTTCCCGAGGAAGACACGGCAGATCACGGTGGCGAGCGCGAAGACGAGGAAGAACACCGAGGCGGCGTTCGGCATCCCGAGGTCCGTCACGTATCCGGCGAGGAACGCCATGATCGACGAGTACGCGATCCCGCCGAGCGTCATGACGAGTCCCATCCGCACGCCGTCCTTGTCGAACAGGCCCCGCGGATTCAGTGCGGCGAAGGAGAACCGCTTCCGCTCGACCCTCGGCAGGCGCATGAGGAGGACGACGGCGAGCCCGAGTACCGCGAATACGGTGGCGACGAGGAAGAGTGCGTCGTATCCGGGTCCGTTGACGAGGACGACGGCCAGGAGTGGACCGAAGGCGGTCGCGAGCACGGTCGAGGTCATGAAGTACCCGGTTCCCTCGGCACGCCGGTTCGCGGGGATGAGTGACTGCACCGCGGCGGAGATCGTCGTGTGTGCGATGCCGTACGCGAGCCCGTGGAGAAGACGCAGGACGATGAGGAGCGTGACGCTCGGGACGAAGGCGTAGAGCGCGACGAGGACGACCGAGGCGATCGCTCCGATGAGCATCATCCGATAGCGCCCCACGACGTCCATGAGGGGGCCGACGAACATGCGGGCACCGAGCGCGCCGACGACGAAGCCCGTCGCGGCGAATCCGGAGACCGTGTCCGAGGCCGCGAACTCGTGGACCGCGAACCCTGCCATCGCGGTGACGAGCAGGTAGAAGATGAATGCGAGGAACGCCGCGAAACCGAAGGCGAGGACGAAGTCCTTCGTCCAGATCGCCTGCGGGGAACCGTCCCCACCATCGTGATCACCGGGTGAACGACGCACTGAGTACACAACCTCCAGAAGGATCGAACGAGGGTCCGGCGTGAACGCACGGGGCCGGTGTCGACGGCACGGGGCCGGGGGCCTGGCGGCGGCGTGGACGTCGGGGCGCAGGCGCGGGAATCGCAGGTGCGCAGCCATGAACTGTTCCGGGAAACAGCCATGAACTGTTCCGGGAAACAGCCGTGAACTGTTCCGGGAAACAGCCGTGAGCGGCCTCGGGGGAATCGCCGTGAACCACTCGGAACGACCGCCCCGATCGGCTTCGGGGAACAGCCACAAAAGGAGCAGTGCGTCCACCGCACTGCTCGTTCCCAGGGTAACACCGCGTGCGTCCGTGCCGCCGTCTAGAGTGAGGCGCATGACAGGACACTCCCCCTCCGTTCCCCTGACCGACCGCGTTCCCGGCACCGTCCCCACCCGCACTCCCAGCGCCATTCCCACCCGCGAACCCAGTGCCGTCGACGCCGTGGCGGAGGCCCATGCCCAAGGCCTGCTCGACCTCCACCCCTCGCTCCACGTGGAACTCGGTGTTCCCGGTATGGAGACCGAACTCGACGACCTCTCCCCCGCCGCCGCGGAGGCCGATCACGCGCTCCGCACCCGCACTCTCGCCGCCCTCGCGGAGGCGGAGGCGCAGGCGCGTGCCGCCGGCACTCTCGACGAGGTCGACGAGGTCACGCTCGACGTCATGCGTGAGCGCCTCGGGATCGAGAACGAGATGCACGACGCCGGACTCGACCGGGGTGTCCTCAACGTCATCGCCTCGCCCGTGCCGAACGTCCGGGACTTCTTCGACAACGTCCCGACGGCCACCGCGACCGACTGGGAGCACAACGCGGCGCGTCTGGGGAAGGTCGCACAGGCCTTCGCGGGGTACAAGGAGGACCTCGTCTCCGCCCGGGAACTCGGCCGGGTGCCGGCACTCCGGCAGGTCGAGAAGGTCGCCGCTCAGGCGGACCTCGCGGCTGCCGACGGTGGCCACTTCGACCGGTTCGTCGCCGGTGCCGGGGAGGCCGGCACCTCGGCGTCCCTCCAGGAGGAGCTGCGCTCCCGCGCCGCCGAGGCGAAGGCCGCCTTCGCGGACATCGCCGCCTTCCTGCGGACCGAGGTGGCACCGACCGCCCGCACCACGGACGCGGTGGGCCGTGACGAGTACGCCCTCCACAGCAGGTACTTCCTCGGCGCCGCGGTCGACCTCGAGGAGACGTACGCGTGGGGGCTCGAGGAGCTCGCCCGCATCGACGCCGAACAGCGGGCCACTGCGGAGAAGCTCTACCCCGGGGAGTTCTCGCCCGAGGAGGCCGTGTGGGGCGCGATGAAGAAGCTCGACGCGGACCCGGCCCGGAAGATCCACGGTCTGGACGGACTGCGCGCGTGGATCCAGGAGACCGCGGACACCGCGCTCGCGGCCGTGGACGGCGTACACTTCGACATCCCGGACGTCATGAGGACCGTCGAGGCGATGGTCCTGCCCAACGGCACCGGCGGCATCTACTACACCCCGCCGTCCTCGGACTTCTCCCGGCCCGGCCGCGTGTGGTGGTCCGTGCCCGCCGGCGTCGAGGAATTCACGACGTGGCAGGAGAGGACGACCGTCAACCACGAGGGTGTCCCCGGCCATCACCTGCAGTTCGGTGTCGCCGCGTACCTCCAGGGCACGCTCAACACGTGGCGCCGGAACATGTGCTGGGTGTCCGGTCACGGTGAGGGCTGGGCCCTCTACTCGGAGAAGTTCATGGCGGAGATCGGGCTCATGGACGAGCCGGGCGACTACATGGGCATGCTCGACTCGCAGCGGCTCCGGGCCTCCCGGGTCGCGCTCGACATCGGCGTGCACCTCGGTCTGCCGGCGCCCGAGTCGATCGGTGGTGGTACGTGGAACCCGGACAACGCCTGGCAGTTCCTCACGGACAACGTCGCGATGGACCGCAGCTTCCTCGCGTTCGAACTCGACCGGTACCTCGGATGGCCGGGACAAGCACCCTCGTACAAGATCGGTCAGCGCCTGTGGGAGGAGTCCCGGGAGACCGCGCGAGCCGCCGCGAAGGCCGCCGGGAAGGAGTTCTCCCTCAAGGACTTCCACATGCGCGCACTCTCACTCGGCTCGGTGGGCCTCAACACGCTCACGCGCGCTCTCGTCCGCGGGGCGCAGGCATGACGGGCGCAGCGCGCGACGGCGTGACGGGCACGGAGACGTCCGGCGGGACCGGGGCGGGACCGGACTCCGCGGCACCGCGCACGCCGTCCGCCGTGGATGCCGTCGCGGAGTCCTTCGTCTCCGGGCTGCTCGACTTCTCCCCCGCCCTCCACGTCCGGATGGGTGTCCCGGGGAAGGAGCGGGAACTCGACGACTTCTCCCCCGCCGCGATCGACGCCCGGGACGAACTCCTCGCCCGCACTCTCGCGGATCTCGACACCGCGGAGGACGCCGCGCGTGCCGACGGGACGCTCGACGCCGTCGACCTCGTCACGCTCGATGCGATGCGGGACAACCTCGGGATCGAACGGGAGATCCACGCTGCGGGGTACGACCTCGGCGTGCTCAATGTCATCCACTCCCCCTTCCAGGAGATCCGCGACCTCTTCGACCTCGTGCCGACCGCCTCGACGGAGGACTGGGAGAACAACGCCGCACGCCTCGACGGTGTCGGCGGTGCGCTCGCCGGGCACCGGGAGTCCCTCCTCGCCGCCCGAGGCGCGGGCCGCGTCCCGGCGCTCCGTCAGGTGACGAGGGTGGCCCAGCAGGCCCGACGGGCCGCGGAGACCGGTGGTCACTTCGACCGGTTCGTCGCGAAGGCGGAGGGGACCGTTGCGTCCACGTCCCTCGCCTCGGTGCTCGCGTCCGGGGCCGCCGCAGCCAGGCAGGCGTGTGCGGACTTCGCGGACTTCCTCGAGTCCGAACTCGCTCCGCACGCCCGCACCGAGGACGCCGTCGGCCGCGAGGAGTACGTGCTCCACAGCCGGAAGTTCCTCGGCGATGCGGTCGACCTCGAGGAGACCTACGCCTGGGGACTCGAACGGCTCGCGGCGATCGACGCCGAACAGCGGGAGATCGCGCACCGGCTCTATCCCGGCGAGTTCTCCGACGAGGACGCGGTATGGGGTGCGATGCGACGCCTCGACGAGGACCCCTCACGTACTCTCCACGGTCTCGCCGGGCTGCGCTCGTGGATGCAGGAGACAGCGGACTCCGCGATCACCGCGCTCCACGGCACCCACTTCGACATCCCGGAGCCGGTCCGCACGATCGAGGCGATGGTGCTGCCGAACGGTACCGGTGGGATCTACTACACGGGACCGTCCGGTGATTTCTCACGCCCCGGTCGGATGTGGTGGTCGGTGCCGGCCGGCGTCGAGCAGTTCACGACGTGGCAGGAACGCACGACGGTGAACCACGAGGGCGTGCCGGGGCACCACCTGCAGATCGGGTTCGCCACCTTCTTCCGGGCCGAGCTCAACTCCTGGCGTCGGACCTTCGCGGGGACCGCCGGGAACAAGGAGGGGTGGGCGCTCTACGCGGAGAAGCTCATGGCCGAACTCGGGTTCATGGACGAACCCGGTGACCGAATGGGCATGCTCGACTCGCAGCGCCTCCGGGCGGCGCGGGTGTGCCTCGACATCGGCGTGCACCTCGGCCTCGAGGCACCGACATCGCTCGGTGGTGGCACATGGAACGCGGACAAGGCGTGGCAGTTCCTCACGGACAACGTCGCCATGGACCGGAACTTCCTCGCGTTCGAGCTCGACCGGTACCTCGGATGGCCGGGCCAGGCACCCTCGTACGCGATCGGGCAGCGCCTGTGGGAGAACATCCGTGCCGGTCAGGAGGCCGCGGCGCGGGATGCAGGTCAGGAGTTCTCCCTCAAGGACTTCCACATGCGCGCGCTCCGCCTCGGCCCGACGGGCCTCGGCACGCTCCGCCGCGCTTTCGGCTGAGAAGCCGCCGGCTGCGGCCGCGCGGTCGACGGCAGCGGGTCACGGCAGCGTGACGGATCACTGCAGTACTGTGCCCCGGATATCAGGGTTCGAACTCTGATATCCGGGGCACAGTGTTGCTTTCGCGCGGGAGATCGCTCAGTTGCCGAGCACGAGGTCCGCGGTCCGCTCACCGGCCACGGCACCGAGGACGATCCCCCACATGCCCATGCCGGTACACACGTACCCGCGCAGACCCACACGCCGAAGTATCGGCCTACCGTCGGTCGACACCGGACGCGGTCCGACCCATTCGTCGGTCCGCCCCGCGAGGTCGACTCCCTCGACGTACGGCTCGAGCGTCCGCACGATGCCCTCGATGCGGTCGGGCACCATGGGGGCGTCCGGCGGCAGGAACTCCATGGTCCCGGCCACCCGGACCCCGTCCTGGTACGGCGTGAGGACGACCCGCTGCGCCGGCAGGTAGACGGGCCCTTCCGGCCGGTGTCCCTCGGCAACGGGAGCGGTGAAGGAGTACCCGCGACCACTCCCCTGGCCGGTGCGGGACTTCCGGCCCCAGACCGCCTCGAGGACGGCATCCGACCAGGCACCGGCGGCGACGACGACGGAATCCGTCGACCACACCTCGCCGGTTGTGTCGACGAGGCCGACCTTCCGGGAGCCCTCGTGACCGGCGATGATCCGGACGTTCTCGTAGATCTCGACGCCCGCCTCGCGCGCCACCCGGGCGAGGTCCGCGGTGTACGCACCGGGATCCATGAACGCCTGACCGCTGAGGACGAGTCCGTGCGTGACCCGCTCGGAGAAGTACGGCAGCCCGGCCGGGTCGATCCGGCGGCTTCCGATGTCGACGCCGGTGGCGCCCGTGACCTCGACCTCGTGTTCGAAAGCCCGGACGACGTCCTCGGAATCCGCACCGAGGTGATAATCCGCGCGGACGACCGGCTCCCGCACGCCGAGCTCGGCGAGGACGTCGTACGCGGCGAGCGCACGGCGGGTCCACGGCGCGGTGTCCGCGATCGCCGCGTCGAAGCGTTTCTGCGTCATGTGCGAGGCGAACTTCGCGAGGAACGCCACCGTGGACGGGGTGATCCGCGGGATGGACAGGGGTGCATTCTTGTCGGTGAAGGCGCTGATGCCGTGTTTCCAGGCGCCCGGTTCGGCCAGCGGGACCACGAGGCCGGGTGAGACCCAACCGGCGTTGCCCCAGCTCGCGCCACGACCGACGGCGCCGGCATCGAGAACCCTCACCTCCGCCCCACGGGTTCGCAGGTGCAGGGCGGTGGAGAGGCCGACGATGCCGGCGCCGATGATGGTGATGCGCATGGGGTCAGTCCATCACAGATGCTTCGCCATCCGCTTCTCGACGAGCACCGACAGCCACGAGGCCGGGATGCTCACGATCGCGTACAGCAGACCCGCCATGAGGAACATGAAGAGGTGCTGGAAGTTCTGCGAGGCCGCGGAGTACGTGATCGACATGAGCTCGCGGACGGTGACGTTGTACGCGAGCGAGGTCGACTGGAACGTGAGGATCGCGAATCCCATGAGGCCCGGCAGTGCGATCCGCCAGCCCTGCGGGAGGATCACGTACCGCATCGTGTCGAAATCGCTCATCCCGAGGGCCTGAGCCCCCTCGATCTCGCCCTGCGGCACGGCGGAGAAACCACCGCGGAGGTACTCGGCGCAGTACGCGCCGACCATGAAGGCGAGGGCGACCGCCGCCGAGAGGAACGCCGGCAGGGTGAGTCCGGCGTCGGGCAGGCCGAAGTACATGAAGTACAGGAGGACGAGCGCCGGGATGCCGCGCCCGATCTCGATGACGACGACCGCCACCACCCGGATCGGTGCGACCTTCGCACGCGCCGCGAATGCGAGCACCGTCGCGATCGGCAGTCCGAAGAGGAGCGCCACGAGGGTGAGAAGTGCGGAGACCCTGAGGCCGCCGAGGAGGGACGGCAGGGACTGTCCGAAGAGTTCGAGGAATCCGGTCATTTCGCCACCACCTCACTGAGCTTCCGGTCCGCGACCCGGGAGAGCAGGCCGACGGGCACACTGATGATCACGTACACGAGCCCGGCGAGGAGGAACACGGTGATCCCGTCCCCTCCGCCGCGGGCGACGTTGTTCGCCTGGAAGACGATCTCCGTGACACCGATCGTCGAGGCGATGGACGAGTCCTTGAGGAGTCCGATCCCGTAGGTCGTGTACCCCGGGATCGCCACCCGCCAGGCCTGTGGGGCGATGACCGAGGCCCAGGTGTGCGGGTCGGTCATGCCGAGTGCCCGGGAGGCCTCGAACTGCCCGGAGTTGACGGAGCCGACCGCGCCGCGGAACACCTCGGCGAGGTAGGCGGCGCTGATGACGGCGAGGCCGAGCACGGCAGCACCGAAGGAGGAGAGTTTCGAACCGGCGATCTCGATCCCGAAGTAGAGGATGAACAGCCAGACGATGATCGGCACACCCCGGACGATGTCGATGATCACGCGGGACACCGCACGCAGGGCCGCGAACGGTGAGAGGGACAGGGCCAACAACGGCAGTGCAAGCACGGTGCCGAACGCGAGGCTCACGACGGTGACGCCGAGCGTGAGCGGCACACCGGTGAGGACGGCGAGGAGAGCATCCATCACGCGCTCACCTCTGCAGCACGGCATGGAGGAACGACTGCGCCCGTTCGGACTGCGGGTCCTCCATGATCCGGTGCGGATCGCCCTGTTCGATGATCCTGCCGTCCGCCATGACGACGAGGTCGTCGGACACGTCGCGGGCGAACGCCATCTCGTGGGTGACGACGATCATCGTCATGCCCTCGGAGGCGAGCTCCTTCATCACCTCGAGGACCTCGACACCGACCTCGGGGTCGAGGGCGGAGGTGGGTTCGTCGAACAGCATCACCTGCGGGTCGAGGGCGAGGGCGCGGGCGATCGCGATGCGCTGCTGCTGACCGCCGGAGCACTTGTTCGGGTACGTCGACCCCTTGTCCCCCAGGCCCATGCGCTCGAGGAGTTCCTGGGCACGCGCCTCGGCCTCCGCCTTCGAGCGGCCGAAGATCCGTTGTTGCGGCAGAGCGATGTTCTTCATCACCGTCATGTGCGGGAACAGGTTGAAGTGCTGGAACACCATGCCCGCGGTCCGGCGCAGCGCGTACAGCTCGTTCTTCGAGAAACGCTTCTGCGCGTCGACGCGGTGTCCGCCGATCTCGATGGTGCCGGAGTCGGGGCGCTCGAGGTAGTTGAGACACCGCAGCACGGTGGACTTGCCGGCACCCGAGGGGCCGATCATCGCGGTGACGGTCCCCTCGAGGACCGTGAGGTTGACGTCCTCGAGGACGGTGTTGCGGCCGAAGGACTTGGCGAGGTTCCGCACCTCCACGGCCGGGGTGCGGCCGGGCAGGCGGTCCTGGGGATTCTCGATCACGAGAAGGTACTCCTTGTGGGAGGGGATGGTTCTGTCGGAAGGCCGCCCAACGCCCGAGGCGCCACGGCAGGCGTGCTGTCGTGGCGCCTCGGGTACGAAGGGCCGTGGATCAGGCGATGAGGCGGGGTTCCCCGACCTCGGCACCGGTGGCCGGCAGGCCGTATTCCTCGAGCTTCTCGGCGATGTAGCCCTCCTCGTGCCAGGTGGCGATCTGAGCGTTCACCGCCTCGTGGAAGTCGGCGGCATCGGGCGTCATGGGGAAGCCCACCTGTGCCGGTTCGACGGAGGACGCGACCCGGTCGTCCGACTGGACCGCGGTGACGGTGTAGTCCGTGCCCTCGAACGCCTGCGAGGCGGCGCCGAAGCTGTCGAGTCCGACGTCGATGCGGCCGGCCTCGAGGTCGTTCTTCATCTCGACGTTCGAGGGGTAGATCTGGAGATTGTCGGCGCCCATGACGTCCTGCATGTCCGGGACCCACAGGTAGCCGTCGACGGTGCCGACCTTCGCGGACTCGATGTCCGTGATGGTGCCCTGGCCCTCCTTCGAGATGATCGCCATCTCGTCGAGGAACACCGGATCGGACAGCTCGACCTCGGCGGCGCGCGCCTCGGTGCGGTAGTAGTCGCCGATGCCGATGTCCGCACGTCCCTGCTGGACGGTCGGCACGGTGTTCGCGTACGTGACGTCCTGGATCGTCACGGTGAGGCAGTTCGCCGCGGCGAAGTCCGAGATCATGTCGAACTCGAGGCCGGAGCCGCCGTCCGCCGGGGAGGAGTAGGGCGGGAACTCGGGGGCTGCGACGGTCAGGGTGCCCTCGGTGATCGTGGCGAACTCCGCGGCGGGGGTGCAGTCCTCTGCGACCTCTCCCGTTCCGGCACTGGCGGATTCGCACCCGGCGAGGGTGAGGCCGGCGAGTACAACGGCGCCGGACACGGCGAACAGCTTCTTCATTTCTGTCTCCTGGTTGACGGATGCGGCACGGACACACCCGGAACGCCGGCGGAGAACCACGTCCTCCACGCGTGCGCACCACGTGTAAGCTGCATCACTATTGGGTTATCGATAACCCTTTACCAAGAGCGTGTGTGCGTCAAATCACAGTCGATCCGCCGACGGAATCGTGACCTTCTCGTCACACGACGGACACACTCGGCGCCTGACCGTAGAATTCTCCGGGGCGTCCTTGCCTCCCTTCCGCCGATCCCCGAGGAGACCGTGACCCCGTTCGCCGCCGGCCTCACCGCCCAGCGCTCGACACTGCGCCAGGAGGCACTCGCCCTCGTCAAGCACGCACTCCTCGCCGGCGAGTTCAAACCCGGACGGGTGTTGTCGGCCAATGCGATCGCGACGGAACTCGGGGTGTCCAACAGTCCGGTCCGCGAAGCACTCATGGACCTCGTCGGGCAGGGCCTCCTCGAGGTCGTGAAGAACCGCGGGTTCCGCGTCAGGGAGAACACCGAGGACGACCGCAGGGAGATCCACGAGATGCGCTCGATCCTCGAGGTCTCGGCGATGCAACGCCTCGCCCGCCGCGGACTCACCGCCGAGGAATCGGCGCGCGCACGAGAGCTCTGCGAGGGAAGCCTCGCCCCCGATCGGGTCGACGGCCGTACGAACACCGTGGCGTACCTCGACGCCGACCACGAGATGCACGTCTACCTCGTCGGCCTGCTCGGGAACAGCCGGCTCACGGCCATGGTCGAACGACTGCGTGATCAGACGCGCGTCGGAGGCGCACTCGTCGACCTTCCACGCGAACAGGTGACCTGGTACAGCTCCGAGCACGCCGCGCTCATCGACGCGATCGAGGCACGGGACGAAACGACGGTCGGTCGGCTCATGCAGCGGCACCTCGACGCGGTGCACGAACACGTCGCGGACGACCCGACGGACTGACACGCACCGGGCGTCGCCGATCACGTGCACACACGCCCTCACTCGCTCTCTCGGGCACACGAAAATCCGGAAGACACAGCTCCCGGGAGCTGTGTCTTCCGGATTTCCGCGTGCCTCACGCACGGGCCGTCGGAACCCGGCGCCCACCCCGGCGAGGTCAGTACTCCGCGAGATCCCGGCGTAGGTCCGTCGCGATCGTGAGTGCACGCTCCGTCACGACTGGGTCCGCCCCGTACTCCGGCAGGCAGTCGGTGAGCAGCACCACGAGCTGGTCCGCGAGCACCCGGTCGCCGAAGTCGGGGACCGGACGGCCCGCGGCGGCGAGGTCCGAGAGCGCGGTGAGGGCGCCTCGGACGTGGTCCCGCGCCCCTGATTCGAAAGCCGCCGGACTCAATCCGATGACCCGGATACGC
>NZ_BAAANO010000003.1:13492-16157 GCF_039529845.1 Brevibacterium samyangense
GCGAGGAGGTCCGCCGCTACGTCACGCCTCATGGGGTGTCAGTCCCCACCGCGGAGGTACGAGAGGATGCGGAGGATCTCGATGTACAGCCAGACGAGCGAGGTCATGAGCGAGAACGCGAACAGCCACGAGTACTTCTCGGGGACGCGCTGCCGGATCCCGGCCTCGATCGACTGGAAGTCGGTGATGAGCGTGAGTGCCGCGAGGATCACGGCGACGCCGGAGATGAGGATGCCGAGCGGCATCGTGACACCCATGATGGTGATGTCGATGCCACGGGCACCCGAGGTGCCGGTCGCGAGCGAGAACACGAAGTTCACGATCGAGAACACCGCATAGCCGGCGACCGCGAACATGAGGAACTTCATGAAGCCGCTCGAGACCCGCACGATCCGGAACTTGTAGAGCGCGAAGCACACCGCGAACACGGAGAGGGTCGCGAGGACCGCCTGCGTGACGATGCCCGGGTATATCGCGTTGAAAATGCCGGAGATCCCACCGAGCGCGATTCCCTCGATGCCGGAGTACGCGAGGACCAACCCCTTGCTCGGCTCGCGCTTGAACGCGATGACGAGACCGATGACGAGTGCCACGATGACCGCCGGCAGGGCGAGCATCGGGACGAACCAACCGACGACGGCGCCGAGCAGCAGCACACCGAAGGAGATGACCGTCTTCATGAGGACGTCGTCGATGGTCATCGGGCGGGCAGCCGGAGCGTCGTACATCTGCTGGAGCTGATCGGCGCTCACGGCAGCCGGAGCCTGCGTGCGTGCGGCCTGCACGCCCTGCTTGAGGCTTCGATTGACGATGGGGTTGCTCACTTTTCCTCCACGAGGGTCGTTGTCAGTGGGTTCCATGCTATCGGTCCCACCTGAGCATCCGCTGGTGGGACCGGGGTTCCGCAACCCGATCGTGACCGAATCCGGACTCAGCCCGCCGGGTACGTCGAGGGTGCGCCCGGCCCCATCGGGATGCCGAGAGCCCACCACACGAAGAAGAGCAGGCCCCACACGAGGAACATGCCGATCGACAGCGGGATCGTGAGCGAGAGCAGCGTGCCGATGCCCGCGTCCTTCTTGTAGCGCTGGATGAAGCCCAGGATCATGATGAAGTACGGGCTCATCGGCGAAATGATGTTCGTCGTCGAGTCACCGATGCGATAGACCGCCTGCGTGGTCTCCGGTGCGATGCCGAGGAACATGAGCATCGGCACGAGCACCGGTGCGAGCAGGGTCCACAGACCCGAACCCGAGGTGATGAAGAGCGCCGCGAGTGCGACGAGCAGGTACGTGCCGAGCAGGATGACGAAGGAGTTCGCGCCGATCGACTGGAAGAACTCGGCGCCCTTGATCGCGAAGATCTCACCGAGCCCGGACATCTTGAAGAGTGCGAGGAACTGCGAGGCCGCGAAGAAGAGGACGAGCACCTGGATGAACGGCGCGAGACCCTTCACCATCATGTCGGGGATGTCCGACCACGTGCGGATCGACTTCGTCGCGACGCCGTACATGATGCCGAGGATCCAGAAGCCGAATCCGATGATCGCGGCGATCCCGGCCATGAGACCGGATTCCGGACCGAATCCGCCTTCGGCATCGCGCAGGAACGAACCCGACGGCCAGGCGAGGACCACGACGAGCACGATCGACAGGACGAGGCCGATGCCCGCGACGACCATGCCGCGCTTCTCCTCGGCGGTGATCGCCGTGAGACGGTGATCGTCCTCGGACTCGACGACGTCCGCGTCGAGCGTCATCTGCTCACCGCGCTTGTTGAGGAGCAGCTCGGTGACGAGGGTGACCGCCGCGGCGACCGCGAACATCGACACGAAGTTGAAGAAGAGGTTGGCGACCGGGGTGACGGTGTAGGTCTCGTCGACGATGTGCGCCGCCGAGGTCGAGATCCCACCGAGGATCGCATCGAGGCTGTTGACGAACGGGGCCGCCGAATAGCCGCCCGAGGTGGCGGCGTACGCGACCGCACAGCCGATGACGGGGTTGCGACCCACCGCACGGAACGCGAGCCCGCCGAGCGGGATGACGATCATGTACGAAGCGTCCGAGGCCATCGAGGCCGCCGCACCGACGAGGGCGACGACGACGGTGATGTACCGCGGATTCGTCTTCACGAGCGCCCCGCGCATGAGGACGGGGATGAGTCCCGAGCGTTCGGCGACGGCGACGCCGAACATGACGACGAGCACGAGGCCGAGTGCCGGGAACTCCGTGTAGTTCGTCACGACACCGGAGACGATCGCACGGAGGTTCTCCGCGCTCAGCAGGTCGACCGCCGTGACGGTTTCCTCGGTCGCCGGGTTCACGGCGTTCAGACCGGCCTTCGAGAGGACCGAGGACAGGACCATGACGAAGACCGCGAGGCCGATGAACAGCCAGAACGGGTGCGGAAGCTTGTTGCCGACCTTCTCGATGACGACGAGGGCCCGCATGAGCGGGCCGAGCTTCTCGGTGGAGATGTCCGGAGCGGGGGCACTCGCGGAGGTGTTCGAGGACATGCGATACCTCTGGGGATCAGGAAAAGGGGACCGCAGGAGGCTATCAGCTACGACAACCCGACTTGTGGTCCGGGTCGCATTCCACCGCCGTTCGTGATGAGCCTCACAGGCTCATACACGGTTCCGAATGCCCGAGGCGCCCCGCGGGTG
>NZ_BAAANO010000003.1:16207-21806 GCF_039529845.1 Brevibacterium samyangense
CCGCGGGGCGCCTCGGGGCGGGGTACGGGCCCTGCGGGCCCGACCGGAACGCCGTGACTCAGCGTTCGAGTTCTCCCGCGATGAACGCCTCGACGGCACTCTTCGCGAGATCGTCGTTCTGCTGCTCGGGCGGGGACTTCATGAAGTACGAGGACGCGGAGATGAGTGCGCCGCCGACCCCGCGGTCGAGGCCGATCTTCGCCGCCCGCACCGCATCGATGATGACACCGGCGGAGTTCGGGGAGTCCCACACCTCGAGCTTGTACTCGAGGGACACGGGAGCGTCACCGAAGTTGCGTCCCTCGAGGCGGACGAACGCCCACTTGCGGTCGTCGAGCCAGGCGACGTAGTCCGAGGGACCGATGTGCACGTCGCGGGCCTCGAGCTCGGCGCTCGTGTTCGAGGTGACGGCCTGGGTCTTCGAGATCTTCTTGGACTCGAGGCGCTCGCGCTCGAGCATGTTCTTGAAGTCCATGTTGCCGCCGACGTTGAGCTGGTACGTGCGGTCGAGGACGACGCCACGGTCCTCGAACAGCTTCGCCATCACGCGGTGGGTGATCGTGGCGCCGATCTGGCTCTTGATGTCGTCACCGACGATCGGGACACCGGCGGCGCGGAACTTCTCGTCCCACTCCTTCGTGCCGGCGATGAACACCGGGAGGGCGTTGACGAAGGCGACCTTCGCATCGATCGCGGCCTGGGCGTAGAACTCGGTGGCTCCCTGCGAACCGACGGGCAGGTAGCACACGAGCACGTCGACCTCGCGCTCGCGCAGGACCGCCGCGACGTCCACGGGTTCGGCCGTGGACTCCTCGATCGTCTCCCGGTAGTACTTCCCCAGACCGTCGAGCGTCGGGCCGCGCTGGACCTCGACACCGGTGGTGGGGACGTCGGCGATCGTGATCGTGTTGTTCTCGCTCGCGACGATCGCATCGGCGATGTCGAGCCCGACCTTCTTCGCGTCGACGTCGAACGCGGCCACGAATTCGAGGTCGCTCACGTGGTAGTCACCGAACTGGACGTGCATGAGGCCGGGGACGGTGTCGCCCGGCTGTGCATCCTTGTAGTACTCCACGCCCTGGATGAGCGACGTCGCGCAGTTGCCCAGACCGGCGATCGCAACACGGATCGGATTCTTACCCACTTGGTCGAACTCTCCTTTTGGGAACGTTTCTGTGATGGTCGCGGCCCTCGCAGTTCCTGCGCCCGACGGCGCGTGCGGGCTCACGACACGATTGACCATCGTACTCCCGTTCGGCCCCGCGAACGGGCGGTCATGACGTGCGGGGATGTGGTGCTCGCGACGGCCCGGACCGGGCCGTCGCGACTCGCACGATGCGGTGTTGCCCTCCCGCCGAGGCGCCGTCGCCGGTCAGGAGACCACGAGCGGTTCGAGCACGAGCTCGGGGTGCGCCTTCTCGACACCCTGGAGACGCCACCGGTCGGAGAACAGCGCGAGCAGTTCCCCGTCCGACCGCGAGAGCACCTCGACGCTGCGCTCACGCGCGAGGGTGGGCACGCATTCGGGGGTGGTGCGCCGGGCGATCGTGTACGCGAGCGTCTCGAGTTTCACGGGTGCGTTGAACTCGTTCACCATCCGGTCCTCGGCGACCTCGAACTGCATGGGACCGACCGCGCCGAGCACGGGGGCCTGGTCGCCACGGAGGTCGGACCGGAGAACCTGGACGACTCCCTCGTGGTCGAGCTGTTCGATCCCGCGACGGAACTGCTTGTACTTCGAGGAGTCCTTCGCACGGATCACCATGAAGTGCTCCGGCGAGAACGTCGGGATCTCCGGGAACTGCACCTTCTCGTCGAGGTAGAGCGAGTCGCCCACCCGCAGGGCGGTGGCGTTCACGAGACCGACGATGTCACCGGGGAACGCGGTATCGACGACCTCGCGGCCACGGCCGAACACCTGCTGCGCGTACTTCGTCGCGAAGGGTTTGCCGGTCGTCGCATGGGTCGCGACCATCCCGCGTTCGAACACACCCGAGCACACCCGGATGTAGGCGAGGCGGTCGCGGTGGTTCGAGTCCATGCCGGCCTGGACCTTGAAGACGAACCCGGAGAACGGGGCGTCGACGGGCCGGGGATTCCCGTCCCGATCGAGGCGGGCGAGCGCCTCGGGGGCGATGTCGACGAGGGCGTCGAGGATCGCGTGGACACCGAAGTTCTGCACCGCGGAGGCGAACATCACCGGGGTCGTGCGTCCGGCGAGGAAGCTCTCGCGGTCGAAGTTCTGCTCCTCGAGGTCGAGGAGGTCGGATTCGTCGACCGCGGTCGTCCAGGCCTCGCCCTCGAGGTCCTCGGCCGCTGCGGGGTCGAAGGTCTCCTCCCCCGCGATCGTCGCGCCGCCGTCGGTGCGGGTGTACTTGATGTACTGCCCGCTCTGCCGATCGAGGACTCCGCGGAAATCCCCGGACTGGCCGACGGGCCAGTCGAGAGGGGTGGGCGTGAGGCCCGTCTTCTGCACGATCTCGTCCATGAGGGCGAGCGCGTCCAAACCTGGACGGTCCCACTTGTTGATGACGGTGATGATCGGGATACCGCGGTGGCGGCAGACCTCGAAGAGTTTCATCGTCTGTGCCTCCATGCCCTTCGCCGCGTCGACGAGCATGACGGCGGAGTCGACGGAGGACAGCACCCGGTACGTGTCCTCGGAGAAGTCGGAGTGACCGGGGGTGTCGACGAGGTTGATGACGGTGTCCCGGTACTCGAACTGGAGTGCCGCGGAGGAGATCGAGATCCCGCGGTCCTGCTCCATCTTCATCCAGTCGGACACCGTGCTGCGGCGGCCCGCCTTGCCGTGGACGGCGCCGGCCTGACCGATCGCGCGGGCGTGGAGTGCCAGGGCCTCCGTGAGGGTGGACTTACCGGCATCCGGGTGGGAGATGACGGCGAAGGTGCGCCTGCGCGCGGCTTCGTCACGGATGGTCTTCGCTGGGATGTCCGGGCCTGAGTTCACCGGACCATTCTACGTGGGACGTTCCGGGCGCACACAGTGAGGCTCAGTACGCTGGGCGGCGATGAATGCGAAGAAGATCCCCTCGCGCCGGCAGCGGGAGTTCGAGGCACAGCAGCAGGAGTACTCGCGGATCGCACGCGACCCCGGGACGGGTTCGCGGTGGAAGCGGCGCCTCGTGCTGCTCGTCGCCGCCGTGCTCGCCGCTCCCGTCCTGTGGCTGTCCGTTCGGTTCTCGCTCGAGGTCGGCAGCATCGGGTTCTACGTCTTCGCCCTCGACGGGGACACGGGGACCAAGGTCGGCGTCGTCGTCCTCACGCTCCTCGGTTTCCTCGGGCTCACCGGCACGCTCGCGTTCCTGTGGATCGGGTTCGTGAGGGCGCGGGTCCGTACCCCCTGGGCCTGGGCGGGTCTCGCTCTCGCGTGTGCCGCCGCCCTCCCGGTGAGTTGGCTCCTCCTCGGCCTCACCGGCGGCGCCTGAGAGACTGTTCGCCCGCTCGCCCGCGTGCCCGAAACGGCTCGCGCCCGCGTCGCGGGTCCGCATCCGCCCCCTGTCGTTCCCGAGGTCTCCTCGTTAGCGTGGGGACCGTGAAACAGATGCTGCTCATGACTCCCGCCGGACTGGACAACCTCACACTCGTCGACGCCCCGGATCCCGGTGAGCCGGGTCCCGGGCAGATCCGCGTACGCCTCCACGCCACCTCGCTCAACTTCCACGACTACCTCGTCGTCTCGGGTGCCTCGGCGCCGTCCGAGGACCGGATCCCGATGGCGGACGGCGCCGGCGTCGTCGAGGCGGTCGGCGACGGTGTCACGGAGTTCTCCCCCGGGGACCACGTCGTCTCCGGGTTCTTCCCCCGCTGGCAGGCCGGTCCCCCAGAGGTCGACAACTTCGTCGAGGTGCCCGGCGACGGCCTCGACGGTCACGCCCGCGAGTTCGTCGTCGCCGATGCCACCGGTTTCACCCGGGCTCCTGCGGGCTGGTCGCACGAGGAGGCCGCGACGATCACGACCGCGGGTCTCACCGCGTGGAGGGCCCTCGTGGTGAACGGTGGGATCAGGGCCGGGGACACCGTCCTCACCCTCGGTTCCGGTGGCGTGTCCGTGTACGCGCTCCAACTCGCGAAGGCGATGGGAGCGACCGTCATCGCGACGACGGGTTCGTCCGAGAAGGAGGAACGCCTCCGCGCACTCGGTGCCGACCACGTCATCAACTACCGCGAGAACGAGAACTGGGGCCCGACCGTCCGCGAGCTCACCGGCGGGGCCGGTGCCGACCACATCGTCGAGGTCGGCGGTGCCGGGACACTCCCCCAGTCGATCCGGGCGGTCGCGATCGGCGGACACATCTCGCTCATCGGCGTGCTCTCGGGCCGCGGTGGGGACATCCCGACCGGCCTCCTCATGGCCCGCCAGGCGCGCCTCCAGGGCCTCATCGTCGGCAGCCGGGCCGAGCAGGAGGACTTCGTCCGTGCCCTCGAGGCCACCGGTGTCCGCCCGGTGCTCGACCGTTCCTTCCCGCTCGAGGAGCTCGCCGAAGCGTTCCGCCACCAGGAGTCCGGCACACACTTCGGAAAGATCACCGTCGGCTGGTGATCGCCGCCCGCCTCACCTCCGGCTGAGAACCGCGCGCCTCACGAAGGTGTGACGCTCACCCCTTCGTGAGCGCCGCGAGCGCCTTGGAGACCCGCTGTTCGGACACCGGACGGCGGGTCTTCAGGTGTTCGGCGAACAGTCCGACGCGCAGTTCCTGCACGTCCCACAGCACCTCGGCCCACGGTGCCGGCAGCACCGCGAGGCGCCCGACCGTGTCGAGGTCCGCCACCTGCGGGAACCGGGCGAGGACCGCCCGGTCGACCTGCGCGTGCACGGCCCCGACCCGGTCCATCATCTGCTTGTCGCGGGAGGGGTTCTCCTGCATCCGCTTCACCCGGTGGAGAGCCGCGTCGAGGTACACCGGGAACCGCCGCAGCACCGCGTGCGGGAGGACGTCGATCGCGCGCGGTGCGAGGAGTTCCGCGTGCCACGCCTTCACGTCCGCGAGGTTCTGGAGGATGACGAGGGAGGACGCCTTCGTCACCGCCTTCTCGAGTTCGGTGGACTTCTGCAGGATTCCCACGACGAGGGCGGCCTCCGCGGTCGTCGCCTCGATGATCCGGGCATCGACCGTGTCCCGCAGCGCAGAGAAGTCCGCAGCAGTGCGTACCGCGTCCGCCTGCGCGTCGGTGACGAGGGAGTCGACGGCGGCCCGCCCGATCGAGGGCAGCAACGGCGGACGCCCCTTCGCGAATCCGGCGAGGACGAGTTTCTCGGTGTTCGACAGGTGTTCCCCGACGTACGCGATCCGGTCGGCGAGCGCGAGAGCGAGCAGCCGCACGAGCCCTGCCCGCGTACCGCGCGCCGCCGAGCCCGCGTCGTCGTACGCCGTGAGGTCGACCGCGGTGCCGGTGTCCCGCAGACCGGGATACACCTCGGTGTCGCCGCCGGTCGGCACCGGCGTCCGGTCGAGGTCGAAGTCCCAGGTGGTGAGGCCCGTGCGTTCGGTGAACCGGGGCCCCGCCGAGGCGCCGCGACCTTCCCAGGTCGTGGCGCCTCGGCGCGTCTGACCCGCGGAATCCAACGGCTTCACCCACG
>NZ_BAAANO010000003.1:21863-27544 GCF_039529845.1 Brevibacterium samyangense
CGGCGGGCCGGGGCCGGTGCGCCCACGTGCGCCTTGAGGGCCTCGAGGTCACGCATCACCGGGGAGATCCGCCGGCGGCCGCGGACTGCGACGAACTCCATGACGAGGTGCGTGGGGAGGCGATCGAGGTCGAAGTCGCTCGGTTGCACCGTGATCGGCACGAGGTCGGTGAGTTCACCTCCGCCGGCGCGCTTCGTGAGCGCCCGGGCGAGCGCGGTGGAGAGCGGTTCGCCCGAGTCCGGGTCGAGCTCGGCGAGGACCGCGCGGGCGACGTCGGGGGCGGGAACGAAGTACCGACGGATCGACTTCGGCAGGGACCGGATGAGCGCCGTGACGAGTTCGCTGCGCAGGCCCGGCACCTGCCAGGTGAAGGGCGCTGCTTCCGTGGCGGGGAGGGAGTCCGCGGGGATCTCGACGGTGACGCCGTCGGAGCGGGAGCCCGGTTCGAAGGAGTACCGGAGTTTCGCGGACCTCCCGTCCGGCAGCTCCCAGTTCAGCGGGTAGTCCGCGGCGGCAGTCTGCAGAGAGCTTGCGCGTTCGTCGGCGAGGAGCATGTCCTCGGTGATGTCGAGGAACTTCCCGTCGCGGTGCTGCTGCTTCTTCCACCAGGAGTCGAAGTGCGCACCGGACACGACGTCGGCCGGGATCCGCTCGTCGTAGAACGCGAAGAGGACGTCGTCACCGGCGAGGAGCCTGCGGTCGCGCACGCGGGACGCGAGATTCTCCGCGCGGCGGAGCGTCTGCGCGTTGCGCTGAAGGAACGCGTGCCGGGCGTCCCACTCCCCTTCGATGAGGGCACGGCGGATGAAGAGTTCGCGGGAGAGCACGGGATCGATCCGACCGAAACCGACCTGCCGGTCGTTCACGAGGGTGACGCCGTAGAGCGTGATCTTCTCGTCGGCGACCGCGGAACCGGCTTTCTTCGACCACCGCGGTTCGCTGTACTGCCGGTGGACGAGGTCCCCGGCGGCCTCGATGATCCACTCGGGTTCGACGGCGGCGACGCTCCGGGCCCACAACCGCGAGGTCTCGACGAGTTCGGCGGCAACAACGACATCGGGCTTGCTCTTGAACAGTCCGGAACCGGGGAAGATCACGAACCTGGTGCCCCGGGCGCCCTGGTACTCGCGTCCCTCCGCGGTCCTCGACCCGATCATCGAGAGCAGCCCGGTGAGGAGGGACCGGTGGATCTGCTCGGACCGGGCGGCGGCGTCCGGATCGTCCTCCCGCCACGAGGACCGGTCCACGTGGACCTTCGCGTTCCCGAGGAGCGAACGCAGCTGGGACACGAGGTCCTGCCATTCCCGGGCACGGACGAAGTTGATGAACTCGGCCCTGCACAGCCTCCGGAACTTCGAACTCGAGAGTTCGGCGCTCCGGTCCTGAAGGTGGTTCCACAGCCGGAGGATCGAGAGGAAATCGGAGGTCGGGTCGGTGAACCGGCGGTGCATCTCGTCGGCCTCCGCACGCACCTCGGCGGGGCGTTCGCGCGGGTCCTGGATCGAGAGAGCGGCGACGACGACCGCGACCTCTCCCCCGACGCCGCGTTCGGCACCGGCGAGGACCATACGGGCCAGGCGCGGGTCGATCGGCAGCCGGGCGAGCTGCCTGCCGACCTTCGTGAGGGACAGTCTTCCCTCCCGCAGTTCGAGCGCACCGAGCTCCATGAGAAGGGTGCGACCGTCCCGGACCGCCTTCGCATCCGGCGGGGTGAGGAACGGGAAGTCCGTGACGTCCTTCTCCGTCTGAACGAAACCGAGGGAGGCCATCTGGAGGATGACGCTCGCAAGGTTCGTCCGGAGGATCTCCGGGTCCGTGAACTCCGGACGCGCGAGGAAGTCCCGTTCGGAGTACACACGGATGCAGATGCCCTCGCTCGTGCGGCCCGAACGGCCCTTGCGCTGGTTCGCGCTCGCCTGCGAGATCCGTTCGATCGGCAGCCGCTGGACCTTCGTCCGGTTCGAGTACCGGGAGATCCGGGCGGTCCCGACGTCGATGACGTACTTGATACCGGGGACGGTGAGGGAGGTCTCGGCGACGTTCGTCGCGAGCACGACGCGCGGGCGGGAGTGCGGGGCGAAGACACGCTGCTGTTCGCCGGCGGAGAGACGGCCGAAGAGCGGGACGATCTCCCACTGCGCGAACCGGCCGCCGCGCTTCTGCGTGTGTGCCGAGAGCGCCTCGGCGGTGTCCCGGATCTCCCGCTCCCCGGAGAGGAACACGAGAATGTCGCCGGGCGCCTCGGCCGCGAGTTCGTCGAACGCCGCGAGGACACCCTCGGTCTGATCGGCGGCACCTGCCTCGTAGGAGCCGTCCTCGCCCGGGCCGTCCTCGTCGTCGTCGGACTCCTCGTCCCCGGCGAGGGGCCGGTACCGCACCTCGACGGGGAAGGTCCGACCGGAGACGGAGATGATCGGGGCGCCGCCGAAGTGCTCGGCGAAGGACTCCGGGTCGATCGTCGCCGAGGTGATGATGACCTTGAGCTCGGGACGTTTCGGCAGGAGTCGGGCGAGGAAGCCCATGAGGAAGTCGATGTTGAGGCTGCGTTCGTGCGCCTCGTCGATGATGACGACCTCGTAGTCGCTCAGCAGCGGGTCGTGCTGGAGTTCGGCGAGGAGGATGCCGTCCGTCATCACCTTGACCCGGGTGTGCTCCTCGACCTGCGAGGTGAAACGCACCTGATAGCCGATGCCCTGCCCGAGCTCCTCGCCGAGTTCCTCCGCGAGGCGACCGGCGACCGCGCGGGCGGCGATCCGGCGCGGCTGGGTGTGGCCGATCATCCCGGAGACACCGAGGCCGAGTTCGAGGCAGATCTTCGGGATCTGGGTCGTCTTGCCCGAACCGGTCTCACCGGCGATGACGACGACCTGGTTCTCCCGGATCGCCTCCGCGATCTCGTCACGGTGCTCGCTGACCGGCAGCTGCGGCGGGTACGTGATGTCGAAGGAGACACCGGCGCGGGCCGCCCGGCGGCGTTCGAGGCGCGCCGCGTGCTGCTGGGACTGCTGCCGCGCGGAATTGCGCACGGCGCCGCGCCCGGGGTTCCGACCTGTGCCGGGCCGCCGGGAACCGGTGCGACGGCGTGGGGAGTCCTGGGGGCCTCGGCGGTGTGTGCCTTCGTTCGTCATGACTGTTCAAGGGTACCGGGGCGCACACCCGTGAGGTCGGTCACCTCGACGCCCCGGCAGGCGGCTGCGACACGCTCCGTTCACAGAAGCGGGACTAGCCTGGTGGCGCACCCGCCGGACGACGAGAGACAGAAGGTTCCCACTGTGAGTGAGCTCCCGACATGATCGGAGTGTTCGAAGGATTCGGCGTCATCGCCGTCGTCATCGCGGCGGGTATCCTCCTCGGACGCTCGGGTGTGCTCGGGGACAGCGGGCAGAAGGTCATCGCGAAACTCGTGTTCTGGGCCGCGACCCCGAGCCTGCTGTACACGACGCTCGCCGAGACCGAGATCGAACGGATCTTCTCCCCCGCCCTCTTCGCAACGGGTGGTTCCGCACTGTTCCTGGCCCTCGTGATGTTCGCGATCACCCGGTGGGGCTTCCGCCGCGGGACCGGCGAGTCGACGATCAGCGCGTGGACCGTGAGTTACGTGAACATCGGCAACCTCGGCATCCCGATCGCCACGTACGTCATCGGCGACCTGAGTTTCGTCGCCCCCGTTCTCCTCTTCCAGCTCCTCGTCCTCGCACCGCTCGGTGTCGCCCTCCTCGACTCCGCGAAGAGTGCGGACGGCAGCGGCCGGACGACGTGGTGGAAGGTCGTCCTCCCGGTCCTGCGCAACCCGATCCTCATCGGTGCGACGGTCGGCGTGATCTGTTCGATCACCGGGTTCCGTCTGCCGATCGTCCTCCACGACCCGATCAGCATGCTCGGCGCGATGTCGGTGCCCGGTGCGCTCCTCGCCTTCGGTATCTCCCTCAAGGACGGGTGGAAACTGCCGGCACCGGGCACCCGCCGACAGTTGTCGCTCATCACCGTCCTCAAGCTCGTCGTGCAGCCGGTGCTCGCCTGGGCGATCGCCGGCCCCCTGCTCGGCTACTCGGGGCTCGACCTGTTCGGCATCGTCGTCACCTGCGCCCTGCCGACGGCGCAGAACGTGTACATCTACTCCCTCGCGTACAACCAGTCCGAACGCATGACCCGCGACGCCGTCTTCATCACGACGATCCTCGCGATCCCCGCGATCCTCCTCGTCGCGGTCCTCCTCGGCGGGTAGGGCCGCACGAGGAGCCACCGCCGCGGATTCGCCCCCCGCTGCGTGTCGGAACCGGGGCAGCACGCCGTGCCGGAGAACAATGGGATCCGTGGCCGAGAACGAATCGAAGAACCCCGACGACCTGCTCGCACGCAGGATGAACTCGCGTGCCTCCGCAGGCCCCGAGTCCCTCGACGAGACCGAGCAGTTCGACGCGCTCGCCCCGGAGAACGAGCCGAAGACCGGGAGGGGCGCGTCCGCATCGTCCACGAGCGGCTCGACGTCCTCCGCGGCCTCGACTCCTTCCTCCTCGGCCCCTTCTTCTTCGGCAGAGGCGGCTTCCCCTGCCTCTGCCGGTTCCTCCTCCGGCTCGGAACCCGGTGCCGGGGCCTCGTCGGCCACCCGGAGGACGGGTACCGCCGCCTCCAACGCCTCTACCGCCGAGGCGTCCGCGACGAAACGCGTCACCGTCACCCCGCAGGTCCCCGCCTCCGAACGCCCGGCACTGTTCTCCGACGAGGAATGGGCTCTCATGAACGGTGAGCCGGTTCCCGCGAAGCGCGCCGGCGCCTCCGGTTCGGGAGCCCCGAACGCAGGTACCGGCGCCACGAACGCAGGTGCCGGGTCCACCGGGGCGACGGGCACTTCGGCGAAGGACGCGGTGACCCGCTCGTTCGCCGCCGGCTCTGCAGGCGTCGGCGCAGCGGGTGCCGCCGGTGCGGGTGCGGCAGCCGCGGTCGCCCGGTCCGTGCCGCAGAAGCGGACGACCGCCCTCGACGTCATCGGGATCGTGTGGACGACCCTCGCGGTGCCGTTCGTCCTCGCCGCCGTCGCGGTCCGTGCGATCGCGAGTGGCTGGTTCCTCCGCTTCGAGTACTTCTGGCGGCCGGGCTTCCCCGCCGACGACTACGGTTTCACCACCGAGGACCGCCTCCACTACGGGTCCTATGCCGTCGACTACCTGCACAACCAGGACGGTGAACGCTACCTCGCGGACGTGGTCCTGCCGAACGGTGTGCCGGTCTTCCGCAGCGAGGAGATCAGCCACATGGCCGACGTGAAGTCGCTCATCGGGCTGTTGTTCCTCGTCGCGATCATCGCTGCGATCGGCGCCGTCGTGTTCGGGCTCGTCCAGTCCCGGCGCACGGGGCCCGGCATCCGCCTCGGCTATCGCTTCGGTGCGATCCTCACGCTCGTACTGTTCGGCGGGCTCGGGGTCCTCGCGTTCCTCGGCTGGGACTCGTTCTTCACCCGTTTCCACGAGGTGTTCTTCGAAGACGGGACCTGGCAGTTCTACCTCGACGACTCGCTCATCCGCCTGTTCCCGCCGACCTTCTGGGTCGATGCGGGAATCGGGGTCGCCGCGATCGTCCTCGTGGGCGTCGTGCTGCTGTTCTCCCTCAGCTTCGCCGGGCACCGCGGTCGCCGTGCCGCCCGGAAGGCGGCCCGCACCGAACGCTGACGCACCCCGTCCCCA
>NZ_BAAANO010000003.1:27610-38870 GCF_039529845.1 Brevibacterium samyangense
TCGGGTCCTTTCGGGATGCGCTTCGAGTTCCCGCCGCCGTGGCGAGTTCCCGCCGTGGAGCGTTCACCGCGACGGGAACTCGCCACCACGTCCGGAACTCGCCCGTAGTGCCGCCGGGTTCAGTCGCCGACGGCGTCGCGGCCGCGCCGGACGAGCAGCGGATCCGCCGGATACACGACGGAGGTGTCCTTGCCCTCGTAGTCGAACTGGCCGAGGAAATAGCGCATCGCGTTGAGGCGTGCGCGCTTCTTGTCGTTCGACTTGATCGTGATCCACGGCGCCCAGTCCTTGTCGGTGCGCATGAACGTCGCCTCCTTCGCCTCCGTGTAGTCCTCCCAGCGACCGAGGGACTCGAGGTCCATGGGCGAGAGTTTCCACTGGCGGACCGGGTCGATCTGACGGATCGCGAACCGGGTGCGCTGTTCGCGGCGGGTCACGGAGAACCAGAACTTCGTCACGGAGATCCCCGAGTCGACGAGCATCTTCTCGAACACCGGTGCCTGGTTCATGAACACCTCGTACTCCTCGTCGGTGCAGAACCCCATGACCCGTTCGACGTTCGCCCGGTTGTACCAGGAGCGGTCGAAGAGAACCATCTCCCCGGCGGTCGGCAGGTGCTGGACGTACCGCTGGAAGTACCACTGCCCGTGTTCCCGGTCCGAGGGTTTGTTGAGGGCGACGACACGCGCAGCGCGGGGATTGAGGTACTCGGTGAAGCGCTTGATCGTCCCACCCTTGCCGGCGGCGTCGCGCCCCTCGAAGACGATGACGTGCTTGTGCCCGGTGTCCTGGGTCCAGTACTGGAACTTGAGCAGCTCGATCTGCAGTTTGTACTTCTCGAGCTCGTACTCCTTCCGGTCCATGAGTTCGGAGTACGGGAAGTCCTCCTGCCAGGTCTCGACGGCCTGCCCCTCCGGGTCGATGAGCTCCGGGTCCGGGGAATGACCGTTCCGCACCGTGTACCCCTCGAGGCGGAGGGTGTCGATGTACTCCCGGAGGCTCAGCTGGTTCGGGACCTTCTGCTGGTGGGGGATCCTGTCCGTCATGATCGTCCTTTCGGCGTTTGTCGGAACCGTACCGGGGTCGGGTGAATGGTGCTTTGCGGTTCGGTGGCCGGAACGTCTCCCCCGGGTGCCGCTGCGGCCGGGGTGTCGCCGAGGGAAGCGGTGTCGTGCCCGGTGGGCGCCTCGGCCGGGATCGCGGCCCGGCTCCGGGAATCGCGCGAACGGCGACGGCCGAGAGCGAGGAGGAGCCCACCGAGCACGAGGACCACGGCCCCGACGATCGTGGCGACGGGCCACCTCTCGTAGGCGAGCACAGCGGCACGGAAGCCGACGAAACCGATCGTCGAGTAGATCGTCGCCCAGCAGGCACCACCGAGGGCGAGCGCGGGCAGGTACCGGACGAGCGGCATGCGAGTGCTGCCGGCGGTGAGGTTCGCGAGAGTCTGGAACCCGATGGTGAGGAAGCTGAGTGCGACGACACCGGCGCCCCAGCGACCGATGCGTTCCTCGGTGCGGAGGTATGTCGGGGAAGCGAGCATCGCTCGGATCCGGGGGAACCGGCCCGCTCCCCCGCGGGCTGCCCGACCGAGAGCATAGGTGGCTCCGGCGCGGCAGAGGACGATGCCGTAGAGCGCGAGCCAGACGACGGCGAACGGTTGCTGCCAGTCGAGCGGATTCACGCGCATCCTTTCGTCGGTCACCGACCCGGGGATTCGTCGTTCGGGCCGTTTCTCTCGGCACAACACCGGGCCTCACGTGCATCATTCCCCGTTTCACGCGGCCGGTCACGTGTGTCCCACCGCGGGACACCTGCCTTGATCGCAAGCGCGCTGCGTCGGAGGATGACTGCATGAGCGATGAGCCCTTCACCCTCACCCGCACGTTCGACGCGCCGGTGGCACTCGTCTGGAGGGCGTGGACGGACCCGCGCCTGGCACGGCGGTGGTGGCACCCGTACGACTTCACGATCGAACACGGGGTGCCGCGGATCGATCCGGTCGTCGGCGGTGGGTTCTCCTACACACTCGTCGATCCGGAGAAGGCGCGGATCGCGCTGTCGGGTACCTACCTCGAGGTCGAGGCGGAACGCCGTCTGGTCTTCACGTGGGGCCCGGCCGAGCTGCCCGCCGAGGCGCAGGCGCGGATCACCGTCGACCTCGAGGACACCGGTGTCGGCCTCACGCTCATGACGTTCACCGCTACCGGACTGCCCGCGGAGGACGGCGTCGACGAGGAGGACTCCGTGGTCCGAACGGGCTGGACGGAGTGCTTCGAACTCCTCGACATCTGGTTCTCCATGGGGATCATGTGAGTGCGAAGGTGCCGGAACTCACGCGGCGCCTCGGCGGGTGAGCGCCGGTTTTCGGTGACCCACGGCGCTTTTTGCACGGAGCCGGTCGGAATTTCATGCTCCCGGGCCCTAATGGGCCCGTGGACTGTGGTAGCTTCGTAACTGTCGTACCAACTCAAGGGCTTCAGAAGGATCCGGACGCACGCCGTTCAGACGCATCCGGAGCACAGTTCATGGTCGATTCATTACACACGGCCATGCTGTTCATGGCCCATTACTAGGAGTCAGTATGACCCAGGGCACAGTCAAGTGGTTCAACGCGGAAAAGGGCTTCGGTTTCATCACCGTTGACGGAGCCGAGCAGGACGTTTTCGTTCACTGGTCCGCAATTCAGATGGACGGCTACCGTTCCCTCGAAGAGGGCCAGCGCGTCCAGTTCGAGATCGGTCAGGGAGACAAGGGCCCGCAGGCCCAGAACGTCACGCTCGCCTGAGCTGACACTCCTGAGAGAGCGTCTTTCTCCGCGCGCGGCTTGACCGAACGCTAAGAGAACGTGCAGTCCCCGGTATCGCGCCCGACAGTTCACTGTCGGCGTCGGTGCCGGGGATTCTTCGTTCCCCGATAGACTTCAGGTGCGCGTCGCCGGGTCACCGGCTGCGCGCAGGGTGTGCGCAGAAGCGCCACCGGCCCCCATAGCCCAATGGCAGAGGCAGCCGACTTAAAATCGGTTCAGTGCGGGTTCGAGTCCCGCTGGGGGTACACATCCGACTTTCCACCCCACGGGCCTCCTCCGTCGGCTGCAGACGGCGTTATCTTGAACGGGAGGCGGGCAGAGTGCCCGCCCGCGAGGAGGTCCGCATGAAGATCGCAGTTTTCGGCGCATCCGGCATGGTGGGTTGGCGCGTCGTCGCCGAGGCGGCCGCACGTGGCCACGAGGTGCTCGCGCTCAGCCGCTCCGGTTCCGCCGTCGAGGGTGCCACCGAGTCCCGGTCCGGTGACATGGGTGACGCCGCCACGGTATCCGAGGTGGCCGCCGCGAACGATGTCGTCATCTCCGCCACCGGACCCAGCCGGACCGGTGCCCCGCACGGGGAATGGCTCGCCGCCGTCACCACGCTCCTGGAGAACGCCGGAGGCACCCGCATCGTCTTCACCGGCGGAGCCGGCAGCCTCAGCGTGAACGGCATCCGGCTCGTCGACGGCCCCGGCTTCCCGGACGCGTACAAGCCCGAGGCCCTCACCGGGTACGAGGCGCTCAAGGCCTTCGCCGCGACGGACGCGAAGACCCAGCCGTGGAGTTACATCTCCCCCGCACCGGAGATCGCCCCCGGCACCGCGGTCGCCGACTACAAGGTCGAGCTCGAGACGCCGGCGGGTCCCTTCGTCTCCGCGGAGACCTTCGCGAAGGCCCTCGTCGACGAGGCGGAGACCGGCGCGCACAACGGCGTCCGGTTCACCGTCGCGGACTGAGCGGGTTCGAGTTCTGGACCGCACCCCACACTCGGACGTACGTCCGCTCGTCTCCGGACGGGGCAACGGTTCTGCACACGACAAAGGATTCGCTTTCCGTTTTCGTGAAACGGAAAGCGAATCCTTTGTCGTGTGCGAATCAGTGGGAGTTACGCGAATTGCACGTTCACTCCCGCGAGATCACGCCTTCGCGGGCTCCTTGCGGGGAGCCGGCTTCGACTCGGCGGCCTCGACGAACGCCTTGAACGGCACCTCGAGGTCCTTGAGCGGCATGACGTCGCGGCCGAGCACGAAGTTGAGTGCCCATCCGGCGAACACGCGGACCTTGCGGTCGATCGTCGGGATCGCGTAGCCGTGGTAGCCGCGGTGCATCGCCCAGGCGAGGATGCCGCGGGCCTCGAAGTCTCCCATCTGGGAGACGCCCTTGTAGAGGCCGAGGCCGGCGACCGCGCCGAGGTTCTTGTGGAAGTACTGCTTGAACTCGGTCTCACCGCGGAGTGCGGCGAGGAGGTTCTGCGCGAGGACCGGGGCCTGGCGGACGGCGTGCTGGGCGTTCGGCACGCAGAAGCCACCGACTCCACCGCCGGAGAGGTCCGGGACGGCAGCGTTGTCACCGGCGGCCCAGGCGCCCTCGACCACACCGTCCTCGCCCTCGACGCGGAGGTCGGCACGGGCGGTCACGCGGCCGCGCTCGTCGAGCGGGAGGTCGGAGTCGACGAGCACGGGGTTCGCCTTGACGCCGGCGTTCCAGATGATGGTGTCCGCGTAGAACTCCTCACCGTTGGACAGCTTGACGAGCTTGTCGGTGCAGTCCTGCATGAAGGTGTCGAGGTAGACGTCGACGCCGCGCTCGCGCAGGTGCTCGACGACCCAGGCGGCCTGGCTCTCGCCGACCTCGGGCATGATGCGGCTCATGGCCTCGACGAGGACGAAGCGGACATCGGCCTCGGTGAGGGTCTCGTACTGGGCGACGGCCGATCGGACCATGTCCTCGAGTTCGGCGATCGTCTCGATGCCGGCGAAGCCGCCACCGACGTTGACGAAGGTGAGGGCCTTGCGGCGCTCTTCGTCGTTCTCCATGAGCGAGGCCTTGGCGACCTGGTCGAGGATGTGGTCGCGCAGGTAGACGGCCTCCTCGATGCGCTTGAGCCCGATGGCCTCCTCCTTGAGACCGGGGATCGGGAGGGCGCGCGGCACGGAACCGGCGGCGAGGACGATCTGGTCGTAGTCGAGCTCGAACGGCTCGTCGCCCTCGGGCTCCACGACGACGTACTTGTCCGCGTGCACGATCTTCGTGACCTTGCCGGTGACGACCTCGGCGCCCTTGAGGTTGCGGCGCAGGGAGACGACGGCGTGGCGGGGCTCGATGGATCCGCCGGCGACCTCCGGGAGGAACGGCTGGTACGTCATGTACGGGTTGGGGTCGACCACGGTGACGGTGGCTTCACCGCGACCGAGGTTCTTGAGGAGGTTCTGCGCGGTCACGAGACCGAGGTAACCACCACCGACGACGAGGACACGGGGACGCAGTTTGCTGTTTCTGATGAGAGCCATGGCCTCATCCTAAACCCTTGTGAAAACATTCACTAGCGTTCCGCGGGGGCCTCGGGAGCCGTCTCGGACGGCGGACCGGACGCCCGTCTGCGGCGCCATTCCCAGACCCCGGCGAGGCCTCCGAGGACCACGGCGGAACCCCCGGCGACCGCGAGCACGAGGGGCCCGGCGAGCACCGGCCTGGCTGCCTCCGGGGCAGCACTCGTCCCGGCCTCGACCGCTCCCCCGGCAGGGCCCGCGTCCCCGCCCTCGGCGGCGTCGTCGACCTCGTCCCGGCGGTGCATCCGCACCCATTCCCGCAGCTCCGCCGAGGCGCTGCGCACCTGCTCGGGCACCGGCGCCTCGAGCGCGGCGGGAGGGTCCACCCGGCCGTGCCCGACGGTGGGATCCGGCTGGGCGGTGTCGCCCGCCTCGGGGGTGAAGGTGTGCCCGGCGACGGGTGCGGCGGTGGACTCGAGTTTCGCGACGACCTGATCGGCCGAGAGCGCGGGGTCCGCCGAGCGCAGGAGCGCGGCGACGCCCGCGACGACCGGTGCCGCGAACGAGCACCCCTGCGCCTGGGCGTATCCGCCGTCGTACCAGGGCACGGGGATGTCCTCGGCCGGCCCCATGAGGTCGACGGCGGTCCCGGGGGCACTCGCTGCCGGGAGGACGTGACCGTTCCGGGCGAGCCCACCGACCCCGACGACTCCGGGGACGGTCGACGGAGCCCACGCCTGCGTGGCCCCCTGCGAACGGTTGCCCACGCACGCCACGACGACGACGTCCTTCTCGTACGCGTAGGCGAATGCCTCGTCCCAGTCCGCGGACCACGTGGGGTCGTTCCACCCGAGGGACATGTTCACGACCTTCGCGCCGGAGTCGACGGCCCAGCGCAGGGCCTCCGCTGCCTGGGTGCGGGAGGGCTGTGCACCGTCCGGGAGGCCGGAGCCCAACCACATGGAGGCGGAGAGGATGTCCGCGTCCGGGGCGACGCCGATAGGGCCCATCCCCTCACCGGTGCCGGCGATGACACCGGCGACTGCGGTGCCGTGGTGGATCGTCTCCTCGGGGCCGACGGGGGTCGTTCCGTCCTTCCCGGTGCCGCTGAAGTCCTTGGCTCCGACGACGGTGTCGCGAAGGTTCTCGTGGTCGGCGTTCACCCCGGAGTCGATGACCGCGACGGTGACGCCCTTCCCCGTGGTCCGTTCCCACATCCGGTCGATGCCGTAGGTGCCGATGTACCACTGACCCGGCCCCGCCTCGGGACCGGGCGGGGCAACCGGGGTGCTCGGTGCCGGAGCGGCAGCTGCCGCACCGTCCCCCACGACCGGCGCGGCGGCGAGACCCGGAGCAGCACTCCCGAGGAGCAGCACGGCTCCCGCTGCGAGCGCACCCGTCACGCGGAGGCGGAGCCGGTGGTGACGACCACGACGGCAGCCGGAACGCAGTGACATGTCAGCCCTCGGTGGGCCGTGTGGTGTGCGTGGACGTCTGCGCCGACCGCGCGAGGGACAGCGCGGTCCCGTCGAGGATGTCGGTCTCGCTCGCGATGACGGTGAGGGAACCGCTGTCGGCCTCGACGTCGGCCCGGAGGCGTTCGACGAGTCGGCCGAAGATCAGGGCACCGGCGGCGATGACGTCGACGCGGCCGGGGTGGAGGTACGGCAGTGCGGCACGTTCCTCGCGGGTCATCTCAAGGAGAGCCTCGACGCTCTCGAGGATCCGGTCGACGGGCAGGTGGGCGCCGTGGATGGCGGTGCGGTCGTACTCGGTGAGCCCGAGGACGCCCGCGGTGAGGGTCGTGATCGTCCCGGCGACGCCGACGAGCGTACGGGCCTTCCCTACGGGGACGACGGCGGTGGCCTTCGCGTACCACTCGTCCACGGAGGCGCGGGCTGCGGCGATCGCCTCCGCGTGCGGCGGGGCACCCGTGTGCTCCGGGTCGAGGAAACGCTCGGTGAGGCGGACGCTGCCGATGTCCATGCTGAGAGCAGCCTCGACCGCGTCCGTGCCGAGGACGAGTTCGGTCGACCCTCCGCCGAGGTCCATGACGAGGTACGGCGCGGGGGCGTCCACGCGGGCCGCCGCCACTCCCCCGTGCGTGGCACCGAGGAAGGACAGTGCTGCTTCCTCGTCACCGGTGATGACGTCGACCTCGACGCCGAGGCGTTCACGCACCCCGTCGACGAACTCCTCCCGGTTGCGCACGTCGCGGGTCGCGGAGGTCGCGATGAACCGCAGGTGCGCGGGCGCGTGTTCGGCGACGATCGCGGCGTACTCCTCGCACACCGCGAAGGTGCGTTCGAGGGCTTCCGGAGCGAACTCTCCGGTGGCGTCCACGCCCTGCCCGAGGCGCACGATCCGCGTGGCCCGGACGACCTCTGCGAGCGTGCCGTCCGGGGAGATGTCCGCCACGAGCAGGCGCAGGGAATTCGTGCCGCAGTCGAAGGCGGCGACGCGGGTGGCAGCGGTCGACGGAGCCGGAAGAGTCATGAGGCCCAGCGTAATGGGAGGCTCAGACAGACGCCGGAGCGGGCACGCCCGACATGAGCGAGAGCGCCCGGTCACCGATCGGGTTGACGCCCGGACCGGCCGCGAGCGCGTGCCCGACGAGGGCGTGGAGGCACTTGACGCGGGTCGGCATACCGCCGGCGGAGAAGTTCTCGATCTCCGGGACGTCCCCGACGCCGGAGTCGGCACCGACGCGGGCACGGTCGGCGAGGTACGCCTCGTGGGCCTTCGCGTAGGCGGCGGAGAGGTCCTCGTCCTCGCTCAGTTCCGCGGTCCACTCGGCCATGATCCCGGCGGCCTCGAGGCGGGAGGCCTCGGCGACGTACGCGGGATGGCACAGGTAGTAGGTCGTGGGGAACGGGGTGCCGTCGGGCAGACGCGGGGCGGTGGCGACGACGAGCGGGACACCCTCGGTGCTGCGGGCCGCCACTCCCACCACGCCGCGGGGCATCCGCCCCAGCTGCTCGGTGATGATGTCGGTGTCGGCGGGCGTGCATTCGGTGATCATCGGGTCTCCTCGGTCGCGAATCCGACCGCCTGGAGCGAGTCGACGAGTTCCTGGTACCACGGCTGGGCACGGACCGGACGGGGTGTCCGGTCGGCGTCCGCCTCGGCCGCGGTGTCCTCCTCGGCATCGTCGATGACGATGTAGAGCTCTTCACCGGGCTTCACGTAGTTCTGCTCCTCGCGCGCGCGGGCGGCCAGGTAGTCCGGATCGGAGAGCTGTTCCTGCTTGTGCTGCAGGGCCTCGACCTCGGACTCGGTGGCCTCGATGTCGCGTTCGAGCGCGGAGATCTGCTGCCACTGGGTGATCCCCGTGTTCACGCTCGGGGCGAACATCGCGGCCAAAAGGATACCAAGACCGACGAGGACGACGGTGCGGAGGGACACCCGGCGGCCACCGGCCGTCCGGTCGATCCGGTCCGGGTCGAGGGCCACGGCGGACGTCTTCGGGGCCGCTTTCGAGGCGCCTCGGCCGGGGCGGGCGGTACGTCCGGAAGCCCTGCGTCCGGTGCGGCTGCGGTTGATCCCCACGGGTCCTCGCTCTCGGCAGTGTGCGGCCCGGTCGGGCGCGGGCGGGAAGGTCCGTGTCGTGGGGAACTGGTGCTCCCCGAGGTGAGGGGCGCCGGTTCCGGAAAACACGGAAGGCACGACAGAACCGATTCTGTCGTGCCTTCCGGGTGGATCCGCGGATCCTGCGGCGGTGTGTCGCCGGATCCGCGGGTCGGTCGAGTGCCTCGGCCGCCCGTTCCGCCCGATCGGCGAAAGGGGCGACCGGGAGGTCACTTGGTGAAACGCGGGAACGCGGAACGGCCGGCGTACCGGGCCGCATCGCCGAGCTGCTCCTCGATGCGGAGGAGCTGGTTGTACTTCGCGACGCGCTCGGAACGGGCCGGGGCACCGGTCTTGATCTGACCGGCGTTCGTGGCGACGGCGAGGTCGGCGATCGTCGTGTCCTCGGTCTCACCGGAGCGGTGGGAGATCATCGCGGTGTAGCGGTTGGTCTGTGCGAGGGACACCGCGTCGAAGGTCTCCGTGAGGGAACCGATCTGGTTGACCTTGACGAGGAGCGAGTTCGCCGCACCCTCGTCGATGCCGCGGCGCAGGCGCGCCGGGTTGGTGACGAATAGGTCGTCGCCGACGATCTGGACCTTGTCGCCGATCGCGGTGGTGAGGGTGGTCCAGCCCTCCCAGTCGTTCTCGTCGAGCGGGTCCTCGATGGAGACGAGCGGGTACTTCGCGACGAGGTCGGCGTAGTACGCGGACATCTCCTCGGCGGACTTCTGCGAGCCCTCGAAGGTGTACGCGCCGTTCTCGTAGAACTCGGAGGAGGCGACGTCGAGGGCGAGGGCGATCTGCTCGCCGGGGGTGTAGCCGGCCTTCTCGATGGCCTCGGCGATGAGGTCGAGGGCGGCGGCGTTCGAGTCGAGGTTGGGTGCGAAACCGCCCTCGTCGCCGAGGCCGGTGGAAAGTCCGCGGTCGTGGAGGACGGCCTTGAGGGAGTGGTAGACCTCGGCCCCCCAGCGGAGGGCCTCACGGAAGGTCGCGGCGCCGATGGGCGCGATCATGAACTCCTGGATGTCGACGTTGGAGTCCGCGTGGGAGCCACCGTTGAGGATGTTCATCATCGGGACGGGCAGGACGTGGGCGTTCGGTCCGCCGAGGTACTTGTAGAGCGGGAGGTCCGCGGACATCGCGGCGGCGCGGGCGACGGCGAGGGAGGTGCCGAGGATGGCGTTCGCGCCGAGGCGGGCCTTGTTCTCGGTGCCGTCGAGGTCGATCATCACCTGGTCGACGAGGCGCTGGTCGTCGGCGTCGAGACCGGCGATCGCCTCGGTGATCTCGTCGAGGACGGCGTCGACGGCCTTCTCGACACCCTTGCCGAGGTAGCGGCCCTTGTCACCGTCGCGGAGTTCGACGGCTTCCCACTCACCGGTGGAGGCACCGGAGGGGACGCCGGCGCGGCCGACGGAACCGTCTTCGAGCAGCACTTCCACCTCGACGGTGGGGTTGCCGCGGGAGTCAAGAATCTCACGTGCATTGGCTGCGATGATCTCGGCCACGTCACTTCTCCTCTGTCGCCACTCGCACGGCACTGGGGCCGTCCGTTCGTCTGTGTACGGGACCGTCCGGGGTCGGTCCGTCCCGGTCACACCTTAGTGCAGGCTCACAACCGGACCGAAATAGGACTTCGGGGGTATTCGGTCTTCGCGAATCTCACCGAGGGATCTCGATGAAACCGTGTCGATAACCCTGGACAATCAGTGTCGACAACGAGGTCGCACCCAGCTTCACCCGGAGTTCTTTGAGGTGGGACTCCACCGTCGAACGCGCAACGCCGAGGCGCTCCGCCGTCTCGGCGATGTCCCACCCCCGGCCGATCGCCTCGAGGGTCGCGCGTTGTCGGTCCGTGAGACGTGGACTCCCGGGAAGCGGCACTCCTCCGGTCGAGTGGCGGATGTCCTTGAGTAGTTCCTGAGTTGGTTCACGTTAGTGCTCGTCGCGCACCCTTCAGGTCGTTGACCTGGAAAAACACTCGCGGTTAGGCTCGGATTTGAGCACTAAGCGACCGGGATCGGGGCACTTCTCATGGGTCTGTGGATCAGACGAGTACGCACCGCATCCGGTGCCACCGCGGTCCAGATCGCCGAAACCACCGGTGGCGTCCGTCGCATCGTCAAACACCTCGGCTCCGCCCACACCGAAGACGAGCTCGCGCTGCTAATCGATCAAGCACACCGATTCCTTACCGATGACGGACAGACCGAACTCGACCTCGGACTCCCCGTCCTGCAACCGAAACCCAGGCTCGTACCTGCACCGACGGAACCGGCCTTACTACCTGATCCCGACCCAGCAGCCAGCACAGAGAAGGCGTACGTGTCGGCACCGGTGGTGGTGCGGACGTACTCGGGCCTGCTCTACGACACACTCGCCGACGTGTACG
>NZ_BAAANO010000004.1:0-3114 GCF_039529845.1 Brevibacterium samyangense
CGCGCGGCCGCCCGCCGCCTCGGTCACGTAGTCCGGGAAGGCGGAGTGCTGATCGGTGTAGGCACCGTCCTCGCCCGGGTGCTGGACGGCGACGAACACGGTGCGCTCCTCGTCGTGGATGACCGGCCCGCAGGTCTCCGCCTCGCGGGGGACGGAGAGGAACTGCTCGACCTGGCCACGGACCTCGCCCTCCAGGCGGACGCGGAAGAGCCCGTCGTTGTAACCGATCGTGCCCGGCTGGCCGTCGGTCGAGATCCACAGGTCGCCCTGGGAGTCGAAGGCGAGGTTGTCGGGGCAGGAGATCGGGGAGACGCGGTCTTCCGGGAACCCGCCGAAGTACGTCTGGGTGCCCTGCGCCGGATCGCCGCAGACGAGGAGCAGGTTCCAGTCGAACACGGTCGAGGTGTGGTCGCCGTCGCGCTCGGCGATCTCGACGACGTGGCCGTCGCGGTTCCGGGTGCGCGGGTTGACCTCGTCCGCCGGAGCGTTCGTGCCGGTGCCGCGGTTCGTGTTGTTCGTGCACGCGACGTAGATGCGGCCGGAGGTGGGGCTCGGCTCGACGTCCTCGCAGCGGTCCATCTTCGTCGGTCCGACGAGGTCGGCGGCGAGACGGGTGTACACGAGCACCTCCGCGACGGACATGCCCGGGACCTTCGACTCACCGTTCTCGACGAGCGGCAGCCACTCACCGGTACCGTCGAAGGCGCCGTCGGCCGGGAGTGCGCCCGAACCGTCGATCTCGGCGGCGGAGTTGCCGTCGAACTTGGCGACGTAGAGGTTGCCCTCGGACAGGAGGGTCATGTTGTGCGCGCGGTCGCCTTCGCGGTACGTGTCATTCGAGACGAACTTGTAGAGGTAGTCGAAGCGCTCGTCGTCACCGGAGTACGCAACGGCGTGGCCGGAGGCGGAGATGGTGACGTTCGCGCCCTCGTGCTTGAAGCGACCGAGCGAGGTGTGCTTGAGCGGGGTCGAGGTCGGGTCCCAGGGATCGACTTCGACGATGTAGCCGAAACGGTTCGCCTCGTTCTCGTACCCGGCGTTGCGGGTGTCCCAGCGCGGGTCGTCCTCGGCCCAGCCGTTGCCCTCGCCGCCGAGGCCGTAACGCTTGTCCTCGGCGGAGGTGCCGGCGGCGGCGAAGTAGCCGTTGAAGTTCTCCTCGCCGGAGAGCAGCGTGCCCCACGGGGTGAGACCGCCGGCACAGTTGCCGACCGTACCCTGCACCTTGTCGCCGGCCGGGTAATCGGCGGTGCGCAGGAGCTCGGAGCCGGCAGCCGGACCGGTGAAGGTGTACTCGGTCTCCATGACGAAGCGACGGTTGCGCGGGCCGCTGACGTCGACGGTCCACTCGGAGTTCTTGTTCTGCCGCTGGAGTTCGACGACGCTGAGGCCCTTGGCGGCGCGGGAGATCGCGCGGCGCTCGGCGGCCGGCAGCGCGTCCGGGTACATGATGCCCTCGTTCACGTACTCGTGGTTCGTGAACATGACCGCCCGCTTGCCGTTCTTGTGCGCCGGATCGAGCTGGATCGAGAGGAAGTCGCAGTTGTACCCGAACTGACGCTTCTGGGCCTCCTCGCTCTGGTCCTCCGGGTCGAACTCGGGGCTGTCGGGGAACAGCGCGTCGCCCCACCGGGCGATCGGCTTCCACGTGAAGCCCTCCGGGACGTGGAATCCGTCGACCTCGTGGTTCACCGGGTCGATCGCGTCGAAGACGAGCTTCGACTTCGACTTCGTGTTCCCGGCGGCGTGCGCGGCCCCTGCGAGCGGCGAGGACGGCGCGGTCGTGACGGCGATCGCGAGTGCACCGGCAGCGGCGCCCCCGAGGATCGAGCGACGGCTCAGTGCCGCGGACGCGATGTCGCGGAAGTAGGCGTTCTGCGAGGTGTTGCACACCTCGCCGAGGCACGCATTGCCGCACTTGAGTGCGCAGGTGACGGGTGAGCGCTTGCCGCGCACGTGGTCCGCCATGGGAAGGAGGTTCCGCAGGAGAGACATGTGGTCCTTTCGAGGGTTCGGCGTCGGGAGTCCGATCGCGGTCCTGGCGTGGGACACGACCGGGTCACACTGACAGCCGAAGTCCACGCGGGGACGACGCACAGGTGAACGGACGGGTAACAGAACCTTGAGCGTTCAAATAGCGCACATGGACCTGAGGAAAAGCGCGGGGACCCCGAGGTGCGGCCCGTGGGCGGCGAGCGGGTCGGTCAGCGTGGGTCGACCGCCGCGAGGATTCCGGGGCCGAGGAAGCCGACGGCATCGATGAACGTGTGGGCGAGGACGAAGGGCATGACGCGGCGCCACCGGAGATAGAGGAACCCGAAGAGCAGGCCCATGAGCACATTGCCGATGAACGGACCGATGCCCTGATAGAGGTGATAGCTCGCGCGGAACACCGCGAGGACGAGAACGATCACCCACGGCGCCCACCGCAGTTTCTCGAGACGGTCGACGCCGTATCCGAGGAGGAGAACCTCTTCGAGGATGCCGTTCTTCGCCGCCGCCAGTAGGAGGACCGGCACCGTCCACCAGTACGCGCTCAGGTTGTTCGGGAGGATCTCCGCGGTGATCCCGAGGGCCCGCCCGGTCGCGTAGACACCGAGCGTGCCGACCCCGATGACGAGGAACAGCCCGGTCCCCCGCAGCAGGTCCGACACCGGCCGTCGCAGATCGAGACCTGTGCGCAGTGCCGCCGGGCGCACGTCCGCGAGTGTCACACCGGACGCCGCCCACACGCGGTCACGGTTCATGAGGAACAGGGCGAGTGCGACCGGCACGAGCGCGAAACCGATGCCCAGGAGTTGGTACACGAGATCGAACCAGGGCCGGGCCGACGCCGAGGTGTTGAGCTTCGCCTCCGCCTCGACGAGCGGACCGCGCGACAGCACATCGGCGAGTCGGACGACCGCGTAGATCGCGGACTGCGCGAGCGAGAGCAGTGCGACGAGCACGACTTCCCGTCCCCAGCGCGGACGCAGCGGGGACGGGAGGTCGGTGGAGGAAGCGCTCATGGGAGGGAGCCTAGGCTCTCGACGGGTTCCGGCGGATCACTCGTCCGCCGCGTGCCTGCCGGCGCGGCGGGCACGCCGCGTGAGCGGTTGTTCCCCCTCCGTGCCCGAG
>NZ_BAAANO010000004.1:3135-21758 GCF_039529845.1 Brevibacterium samyangense
TCGGCGCGTGGCGCCTCGGCGGTGGTGGATCCGGTCTCCGCAGCAGCCGGCCCGACCGGGGTGGTGGCCTTCCATTCGGCAGCGGCCTCCGCCTCGTCGAGGACGGAGCCGCGCGCCATCTCCTTGATCGCACGCTTCTCCGCCCGGCGTTCCTTCGCGCCCTCGAGGAGCTGGTAGAGCACCGGGACGAGGACGAGCGTGAGGAGCGTCGAGCTCACGAGACCACCGATGACGACGATCGCGAGGGGCTTCGAGATGAACACGCCGCCTCCGGTGAGGCCGAGGGCCATCGGGACGAGGGCGAAGATCGTCGCCGCCGCGGTCATGAGGATCGGACGGTAACGCAGGCGGGCACCCTGGATCACCGCGGTCCGCAGCGGGACGCCGTGGGCCCGGAAGTGGTTGATGAGGTCGATGAGGACGATCGCGTTCGTCACGACGATGCCGATGAGCATGAGCAGGCCGATCATCGCCGTGAGGCCGAGCGCGGTGTCCGTGAGCAGCATGAGGCCGATCGAACCGGTCGCCGCGAAGGGGATCGAGACGAGGAGGATGAGCGGCTGCATGAGCGACTTGAACGTCGCCACGAGGATGACGAACACGATGAGGATCGCGGCGAGCATCGCGAGTCCCAGCTGCGTGAACGACTCCTCCATCTCCTCCGTCGCGCCGCCGACGTTCGTCGTCACGCCCTGCGGGAGGTCGGTGTCGGCCACGACAGCCCGGACGTCGGCACTCACGGCACCGAGGTCGTCGGCACCCGGGGTGACGGTGACGGTCGCGGTCCGCAGTCCCTCGGTGTGGCGGATGGTCGGCGGGGTGAGGACCGCCTCGACCTCGGCGATGTCCTGCAGTTCCACGGTCTCCGGTTCGGGCGCCGGCGCCCCGGGGACGGGACTCGGGGATGCCGGGACCTGGATCTCGAGGTCGCGCAGCTCCTCCACGGTGTCGATCGAGCCGTCGAAGAGGAGGACCCGGTGGGTGGTGTTGTCGATGACGACGGTCCCGAGTTCCTGACCGCGCATCGCCCGCGACACGATCCGGCCGACGGTCTGCTCGTCGAGGCCCTCCTCGGCAGCCGCCTCGCGGTCGATCCTCACTTCGACGACGGACTGCTCGGCCTCGAGGTCCGTGGAGACGGACTGGACGGTGTCGAGGTCCCCGAGGCGCGCGGCGAGGTCCTCGGCGCCGGTGGTGAGCGCCTCGGAATCGGCGGAGACGACGTCGATCGTGATGTCGTTCCCGCCGGTGAAGGAATCGGAGGACAGGACGGTGACGGTGCCGGCCTCCCCGGGGAGTGCGTCGAACTCCTCCTGCAGTGCGGTGTTCGTCGCCGCGGTGTCCGCATCGGGGTCGAGCGTGATGGTGTAGTTCGCGGTGAGTTCACCTCCGCCGCCGCCCATCATGCCGACCATCCCGCCGCCGATCGTCATCTGGTACGACTCGACCTCGGGTCGGGCTGCGAGCACGTCCTCGACGAGGCGCGCCTGTTCGGAGCCCTCCTCGAGTTCGGTACCCGGGGCGAGGGTCTGGGTCGCCTGGACGGTGTCCTGGCCGGTGTCGCCCAGGAGCTCGGTCTTGAGGTTCGGGATCATGGCGAAGGTACCGCCGAGGATCGCGATCGCGACGACGAGGGTGAGGACCGGGTGCTTCGTCGTCGCGCGGACGACGGGGACGTAGGTCTTCTGGAGGTGTGTGACCGGCGAGTGCATGGAGGCGAGTTCATCGATCTCCGTTGCGTTCTCCGGCTCCGGTTCACCGATGAGCGGGAGCGCTCCCGTGGGCGCGCTCCGCCGGCCGGTCGGGTGGACGACGTCGAGGTCCTTCTTCCGGGCCGCCTTCCGCTCGGACCGCCACTCGGCGAGCGCCTCCTTGCGGTTCTGCCGCACCTGCTTCTTCTGTGCACGGTCGAGGCGGACCTTCGCCTCACGTGCCCGGAGGAACCAGTACGCGAGGACCGGGACGATCGTGAGGGCGACGAAGAGCGAGCTGAGGAGAGCGATCGTCGTGGTGAGCGCGAACGGCCGGAAGAGCTCGCCGGTCTGCCCGCCGACGAAGACGAGCGGGGCGAACACCGCGACCGTCGTGAGCGTCGAGGCGGTGATCGCTCCGGCCACCTCCCCGGTGGCCGCGAGGACGTTCTGGAACTTCGATCCGCCGAGGGCGTGCCGGCGGCGGATCGCCTCGATGACGACGATGGAGTCGTCGACGACGCGACCGATCGAGATGGTGAGTGCACCGAGCGTGAGCATGTTGAGCGAGTAGCCGGTGAGCCACATGCCGATGAGCGTGATGAGCAGCGACAGCGGGATCGAGATCGCGGTGATGACGGTCGCGCGCACGCTCAGCAGGAACACGAGGATGACGAGGACCGCGAAGCCGAGCCCGAGCATGCCCTCGACGAGGAGATCGTGGATGGACTGCTCGATGAAGGGTGCCTGGTCGAAGGCGGTGACGAACTCGATGTCGCCGGACATCTGCGTCCGGATGTTCTCGAGGGCGTCCTGGACCTCGTGAGAGATGTCCACGGTGTTGGCGTCCGGCTTCTTCGTCACCGAGAGGGTGAGCGAGTCCTCGCCGTTCGTGCGCGACACCGAGGTCGCTTCCTCGTCGACGAGTTCGACGTCCGCGACGTCGCGGAGGAGCACGGGCCCGTCGGATCCGGAGACCGCGATGTTCGCGATGTCCTCGACGGACGTGAGTCGGGTACCGATCTGCACCGGGGCCGTCGCGTCCTCGGTCTCGAGGTCACCGGCCGAGGTGGGGACGCCGTTCGCCTGGAGGATCTGCGCGAGCGAGTCGACGGAGACCCCCTCGTCCTCCATGTCGTCCTCCCGGACGGTCACGGAGACCTGCTGGGTGCGCCCACCGTCGACGGACGCCTCGCGGACACCGTCGATCTTCTTGAGTTCGACGACCGCGATGTCCTCGAGTTCCTGGGCGAGCTGTTCGGTGTCCTCGTTGCCGATGACGGACATCTGGACGACCGGGAAGTCGTCGATCCCGCCGGCGAAGACGTTCGGCTGCACGCCGTCGGGCAGCTGCCCCTCCACCTGGGAGACCGCGCGCTGGAGGGACCGGACGACGTCGTCCGAGTCCGTGCCGTACGCGGTCTCGACGATGATCTGCGAGGACCCCGTCGAGGAGACCGAGGAGACCGATTCGACCTCCTGCAGACCGTTCATCGCCGATTCGAGGGGTTCCGTGACCTCACGCTCGACCGCCTCCGGTGAGGCACCTTCGTAACTCGAGGTGATGACCGCCTGCGGGAGTTGGATGGTCGGCATCAACTCCTGTTTGAGAGCGCCCGCCCCGATGACTCCGAACACCACCGCCACGAGGGAGATGAGCGCGATGAGTGCGCGGTTCTTCAGACTGAGTCGGGTCAGACGGTTCACTGACGGCCCTTCGTTGTGGTTCTCACGATTCTCGGCACACCCATCCTAGGGGTGCGGTGTTTCGCTCTCCTTCAGGGACCGTGCGTGCGCGCCGGGTGCCGGGTGTGGGTGAGTGCCCCCGAAAAGTGCCGAGACCTTCAAAACGTTCCGGCCCTGCAGGTACAAAACGGCTGTCACCGCCACACCGCCGAGGCGCCGTCCACGGAAAGTACCCACTCCCTCAAAACGTCCCGGCCCTCGCCGTACTAGACCGGCATGCCGCGTCGTGCCAGAACCGACCGATTCGACGGGTCGCGGGATGATCGCACTTCCGGTCACAGCAGTGACCGACCGGAGGTCACACACGCGCCCGACTGCGGGGCGATATCCACAGGAACCGACTCGATGTGGCCACCGCCGCCCGGACGGATCGACGCTCGTTCCCATGTTCAACGTCTTCTCACGCGCTCAGGCCCTGTCCATCGGAGTCTCCCCGAATCGGCACACCGCCGCGGTCGGGTGTTGCTTGGGGCGCCTCGAGCCCGGCGTATTCGAGGTGCGCGCTGCTTGTGCACGCACCGAGCATGCCTGGGCGACGACTTTCGTCGATCGGCCCGACCTCGTCGAGAAGCGAATGGACATGAGCGCTGGGGAAATCGCCCACGACACAGAACTCGCTCTCGCCACCACGAGCGGGCGCCTCCTCGTGGCCCGGTCATTCCGCGAGCACGACGTCATCGCATTGGGAACTGCTGCGACACTCCACGGGCTCCCCCGCGACGCAGCCACGCGAAAGCTGCAGGTCTTCCACCCGAAGGACGCGGTAAAACGCGCCGGCCTCGTGCGATCACAGCGCCCGGTGCCGCTCGAACATCGCATCGCCGTGTCGTTCACGGCCTCCGGAGGTGCCGTCGACGGGCCACACGAGGTCACGACGGCGGCGCGCACCGTCGCCGACCTCGTGCGTCGCGACCTCGTCACCGGTTTCATCGCACTCGAGGCGTTCCTCGCCACCGAAACACCGTTCGCCACCGTTGATTCCTCGTTCCACGACGTCGGCTCCCCGAACGCTGTACACATCGACGGCAGCCGAGGCGCCACACCCTCCGCGCCCGACGCTCACCAGCTGCTTTCACCGGGGAGCGAGGGCCTCATCGTCCCCGGTACGCGTTCCTGGGCGCGGCATCCGCTGGACGAGGGGGTCCGCAGAAGCCGCTGGCGTGCCGTTTCCGACGTGCTCGAGCACGAGTGTTTCGCCCGCCATCCCGCGCACGTTCCGCTCGTCATGCAATGGGCACACGGACTCTCGGGATCCTGGTACGAGGCGAAGGCCGCGATCGTCTTCCGCCTCCTCGGGATGCACAATGTCGTGCAGCAGTTCGAGGTAGTGGACAGCAGTGGAAAACTCATCGCGCGTCCGGATTTCAGGATCGAGGGCACTCCCTTCACCGTCGAGTTCGACGGCAGGATCACGTACCAGGACCTCACGAAACAGGGGCGTTCTCGCACATTCGAGAAGGAGAAACTGCGGGACGCCCATCTCATAGCGTTGGGATTCGTCCCGGTCCATCTCATGGCGGACGCCGTCCGCTCGCCCCAGGTGTTCGCGTATTACCTCCGCGACGCCGGGGTCCCGGTCCCGTGACACGATGGCCCCATGAACGATGCATGCGCGAACGCTGCCACGATCACGACAGCTCGTGGTGAGGAGTTCCGTATTCGCGGGGCGACCGGCCGCGACGCTCCCGCGGTCGTCCGGTTACTCGCCGACGACATGCTCGGCCGCGATCGCGAAGGTGACACGACTCCATCTGCTCTCGCCCCGTACGACGCAGCTTTCGCTCTCATCGATCGGAACCCGAATGCGTTCCTCGGCGTCGTCTGCGATACCGCCGACCCGAGCACGATCCAGCTCGACCTCCTCCCGGGCCTGTCCCGCGGTGGGACCACACGACTCCAGATGGAGGCTGTGCGGATCGCGAGCACGCTCACCGGTTCCGGGGTCGGCTCGGCCGTGTTCGACTGGATCCACGACTACGGTCGGCGCCACGGTGCGACGCTCGTCCAGCTCACGACGGACGAACAGCGCAGCGATGCGCACCGCTTCTACGAGAAGCTCGGATACCTCGCGTCCCACGAGGGGATGAAACGCTCACTCGAGTCGTGAGCCCGACCATGTGGCTCAGGGCAGGAGGCTGTTCCCCAGCGGAGTGGGATTGACCGCGATCTCCCAGCGGAATCCGTCGGGATCGGAGAAGTAGCCGGAGTAGCCGCCCCAGCCCCGGGCGACGGCTTCGCTCACCAGTGGGGAACCCGCGTCGCGTGCAAGAGCGAGGATCCGGTCGACTTCCTCGGTCGTCGCGACGTTGTGCGCGAGTGTGACCGGGGCGGTGACACCAGCCGCCACCTCGCCGATCTCCCGCGCCGCATGCTCGCGGTTCCACAGGCTCAGCAGCAGGTGTTCACCCAAGCGGAACATGAGCACCTCATCGCCACCGTCGAACTCCGCAGTCCACCCGAGGCCGTCCACGTAGAAGGCGCGCGAACGCGCAACGTCGTCGACGACGAGTGTCACCAGGCTCATACGCTGTTCCATGACCCCATGGCATCACAACGGTGCCCTCACGTGAAGACCGAGACCGCGATTCTGTCCGCAGACCTCGCAGACGTTTCCACAGTCTCCGTACGTTTCGGCACCTCGGCATGAGACCCGGAGCCGGGACCACCATTCCGTACGCAAACCTCGCAAACGTTTCCGCTGTGGCCGTACATTTCGGCACCATCACCGGACGGCCGCTGGAGGACCTGACGCAAGCCGACGATGCCCCGTCACCCCCGCAGGGAACGTTCCTTCCCCGGCAGGGTCTCCCGTCCGCCCAGCCAGCCCGCGAACGCGATGACGACGAGGACTCCCGAGGCGATGAATGCGGCCGGGTAGCCCCACTGATCCGCGAGGAAGCCCGCGACGATCGGACCGAAGATCGCTCCGGCGTCGACCGCCATCTGATAACGCGAGAGGACCGTACCGCCGGACCGCTCGGAGCCGACGACATCCGCGATCACCGCCTGCTGCGAGGGATTGAGGAACCCGGCTCCGATCCCGGCCACCGCGGAGAGCGCGAGGAACGACCACAGGCTGTCGACAGCGGCGAGGGCGAGCGTGGACACCGCGATGATCGCGAGCCCGGTGAGGATGAACGGCCGCCGTCCCCGCGTGTCCGCCCAGCGTCCGACCGCCGGAACCGCGAGCGCGTTACCGGCGGCGAACACCGTGAGCGCCCACCCGGCCGCGGCGGAGTTCGTCTCGAGGACGTGCACCGCGAACAGCGGGTACAGCGCCACCCGGATACCCATCGAGCTCCACCCGAGGGCGAGCCCCGACAGGAGCGCCGCGCGGTACGCGGAGTCCGCCCACGCCTCGCGGAACCGCATGCGCGGCAGGACGGTCCGGGCGTGCTCCCGGCGCCGCCGAGCACGGGCCCGCCCGCTCCTCCGGGCGGCACCGCGGAGACCGTCCGCGTCCGCAGCCGGCGTTTCCGCCTCCGTGCCCTCGGAGTGCTCGCCCCGTGGCACCACGCCCTCCCCTGCCGAGGTGCCCTGCGCCCGAACCACGTCAGGAGCCTCGGAGTCGCCACTCGTCGTGGAATCTGCGCTCTCCTCGGAGCCTCCTTTCGCCTCGACGGTGTCGGTGTCCGAGCCGTCCGCCGGTGAGTCGATGTCCGACCTTTTCCCGAGCCGTACCCGCACGACGAGTGCCGCGAGGACGAGCGCGACGGCATAGACGACGAAGGGGACGCGCATTCCCCAACCGGCCATGAGGCCTCCGACGACCGGGCCCGCGATATTGCCGATGAGGAAGGCCTGCGCATACGCTCCCGTGGCGCGCGCACGCATATGGCCGGGAGTGATCCGGATGATGATCGCCATCGCGGAGACGGAGAACATCGTCGACCCGAGTCCACCGAGGCCGCGGGACAACAGCAGCTGCCAGTAGGTCTGGGCGAGCGCGACGGCGAACGTCGATGCGGCGACGATGAGGAGGCCGGTGACGTACACCCACCGCTCCCCCATCCGATTCACGAGGCGGCCACCGGCCGGCGCGCACACGAGTCGGAAGAACGCGAAGGAACTCACGACCACGGTCGACGCGGTGATACCGAGGCCGAAGGACTCCGCGAACTGTGGGAGGACCGGGGCGATGAGCCCGTACCCGATCGCGACGATGAAGGCAGCGGCGACGAGGACCCAGATGTCTGCGGGGAGGGCCTCCCGGCGGGAAGCCCTCAGGGCAGGACGTTCACTCGTCATCGGGACGAACCGTGTGGGCATCCACCTCGTCGCCGGCGCCCGCACCGGGGGCCGGTGTTCCCGGCACCGATCCGAGGAACTGCGTGGGATCGAGCGGTGGTCGGGACGAGTTCTGCAGCCGTGCCCGGAAGGACTCCTCGATCGTGCCGACGTACAGCCAGCCGAGGAGTTTCTCGTGATCGTCGAGCCCGTGGACGGCCCGCACCGCGGGAGCGTCGGTGAGCAGCCCGGTGCGCCACATGACTCCCCATCCCGCCTGCCACAGAGCGAGGCCGAGGAGGTGTCCGACGCCGGCGGCGGTCGCCTCCTGCTCCCATGCCGGAACCTTCGGGTGAGGCGTGTGGCGGGCCACGAGCGCGACGAGGAGGTCGGCTCGCAACGGTTTCGGGTTCACGTCACCGGGATCGCGCACGGTTCCGGCCGCTGCGTCGAGAGCTTCCCCGAGCCGCAGGCGAGCGTCCCCGCGCAGTGTGAGGAGCCGCCACGGACGCAGAGCCTTGTGGTCCGCGACCGGGGTGACGGCGGCCAGGAGCGCGAGGAGTTCCGCATCATCGGGAGCGCCGGGTCCGACCTTCGACACGGACCGTCGGGAGGCCATCGCGGACAGCACCGGGTCGTCGTACGTCTTCCCGGGAGGAGTCCGACCGGAGCCGACCGGTCGCGTCACCCGGTGGGGCGGGGGTTCGGGAGTGGTCACAGCATCCATTCCGCGTAGGAGGAACGCGCCCGGGCGACCTTCGGATCGATGATGAAGGAGCAGTACCCGTTCCCCGGGTTGCGCGTGTAGAAGTCCTGGTGCTCGGGTTCGGCCGGGTACCACGTGGACGCCGGTTCGAGAGTCGTGACGATGGGGCGGGGGAAGATCTCCTGTGCCTGTTCGATGGCCGCGGCGAAGTACTCCTTCTCCTCCTCGTCGCGGTAGAACATCGCCGAGCGGTACTGCGTGCCGACGTCGTTGCCCTGCCGGTTGAGCGAGGTGGGGTCGTGTCCGGTGAAGAACATCCCGAGGATCACCTCCGGCGGGACGACGTCCTCGTCGAAGGTGACCCGGACCGCTTCCGCGTGGCCGGTCGTGCCGCTGCACACCGCGTAGTAGCTCGGGTTCTCGACGTGCCCACCGGTGTACCCGGATTCGACCGCGGTGACACCCTTCGTCCGGCGGTACACCGCGTCCATGCACCAGAAGCATCCGGCGGCGAGGGTGAAGGTCTGCATATGCGACTCCCGGTTCGAAAGGACGTGCGTGGGGGACGGTTGTCGGAGGATCGGAGGGGATCAGAGGATCGGTGAGGCGGGCAGTTCGAAACCGAGCGCCCGTGCTGCTTCCTGCGCGGTCGGCTGGTTCCACCACCGCATGACCTGCTTCGTCGTCGCGAGCGACCGGAGCTCGGCCTTGTCGGTGTAGAGCACTCCGTCGAGGTGGTCGGTCTCGTGGGCGACGATACGGGCCTCCCAGCCGCTCACCTCGCGGTCCACCGGGGCTCCGCTCAGATCCGTCCCGCGCAGTGCGATCGTCCGGTGGCGGGAGACGACGGCCTGGTAACCGGGGATCGAGAGGCACCCCTCGTAGAAGGCGACCTTCTCGTCGCCGACGCCCTCGTAGTACGAGTTGAGGAGCACGGTGGAGGGGATGCCGTGACGTTCGCGCGCCTCGGCGACGGCCGGGGACACGGTGGCGGGGTCCTCGGCGACGAACATGCGCAGCGCGATCCCGACCTGGGGAGCGGCGAGGCCCACACCGGGAGCCCACTTCATCGTCGCGTGCATGACCTCCGCGAGCTGCGCGAGGGTGGCGTCGTCGACCTGGCCGTCGAATTCCTCGGTGACGGTACGGAGGACGGGGTCGCCGGCCTCGACGACGGGGACGATGCCGTTGTTGAGTTCGGCCATCGCGAGGACGGATTCGATCTGTTCACGGACGGTCTTCGGGGATGCGGTGGTGGGGACGGAAGTCATGGCCAGCATCCTAGTCGGGGGCACCGACGCACGGTCCGACATCGGCCCGCGCCGTGCACACCTCTCGCGGATCAGCTGCCCGTCGCGGTGCGCAGCAGGCTCGAGTTCTGCTCGACGATGCCGCCGGTGACGGAGATGACCTCCGGCAGGTGGGACAGGGAGAAGAAGACGCGGTCCTTCACCGCACCGATCGCGTCGGCGACCGCCGGGTCACCGGCGGCACCGGCCGCGTCCGCGAGGGCGGTCATGATGTCGGAGTTCGCGCCCTCGTAGTCGCCCCGCAGGTTCTTGATGTTCGGTGCGAGATTGTCGAGAGCGTTCGGGTCACCACCGGAGAACGTCATGGCTCAGTACCTTTCTGTCCGCCCGGCGGGCGCCGGGCCGTGGGCGGGTCGGGGTGGGATCGTGAAGCCCCTTCCGGGCGTCCCGGGGGCGGGGGCCGCCGAGGCACCACGCGCCTCGGCATTGCGCGGCGCCTCGGCGGGGCGGGCCTCCTCGGAAGTGGCGGGCGCCTCGGGGGTCGGGTCGGAAGTCTCCTCCGACGACGCGGTGTCCGTGGACTGCGGGGCGCCGGGCTTCCGGAGGAAGGCATCGGGGTTCCGCAGACCGGCTTCGTGGACGAACATGCGCGGCGAGCGGGAGTTCTCCTCGAGCACCTGGGTGAGGACGGGTTCGGGGAGGGCGAAGTCGTCCATCGTGAACTGGGTGGTGGCGGCCAGGAGCTTCTCCGCGGAGACCTCGCGCAGTCGGAGGATCGGCCCGTCGAAGGCTGCTTCCGCGCAGGTGACGGCGCTGTCGGAGACGTACACGGTGAGGCGGCGTTCGGAGTACCCGGGGACGGTGCGGTCCGCGCGGAAGTACGTGTCGCGGACGTGTCGGTGCATGTCGCCCGGGCGGTAGTCGTGGGTGATGCCGCCGGCCGGGAACCAGCGGGAGATGTCGATGCCGTCGATCACGGTGACGATCTTCGAGTTCTCCTCCACGTCGCCCATCGATTCGTTGCCACGGATGACCTCGGCCATGTCGACGCGGCGGGTCTCCGAGGTCTCCGTGCCCTGCGAGGTGCCGAAGGGGTCGACGAATCCCGCCAGCCGGCCGGCGGCCTCCGCGAGTGGGCTCACGAGGAAGACGTGCATGCCGTCGGCGGCGATGTACTCCTCGAGGACGCGGTCCTGTGCGGGGAACTGGTACTGGACGAGGGTGTCGCTGTGCTCGGCACCGACGCGGTGGGCGCGGACGGTGCGGGGCGCGCTGCGGATCGCGGTGATCGTGCCCTGGAGTTCCGCGGTGGCCTGGGTGCGGGTGGGACCGTTAGCGCCGGTGGCGGTGGGGTGGACGAGGCGCCGCGCGAGCAGCAGACGCGCGGCCGTCTCCTTCGCCTGTTTCCGCGCCCCGGTTTCGAGCTTCGAGAGGTACGGGAAACCGCCGCGGTGGCGGTCGGAGTCCATGAGGACCGAGAGTTCCTCGTCGACGAGCTGGACGACCGGTACCGCGCCGTCGCGACCGGAGTCGAGGATGCGGAACATCGCGTCGACGGGGTCGACCGGACGCAGATATGCCGGGGAGAGCGGGAGCGCGGTGGCCGGGGAGACGAAGCCGAAAGGCGGCTGCGCGGAGGGGGTCTCGGTCATGCTCTCGGTCATACCGTCCTTGATGTCGGTCACGGTCTCATTGATAGAGGTCGAAGGTGAACACGATGTGTCAGCCGGTGCCGGTTCAGGGATTCTCCGGTCCTTCCTCGCCGGAGGCCCAGTCGAGGAATTCGGAGAGGCCCTTGCAGGTGTAGTACGGGTCGACTTAAGTACCGGTTCCGCTCGGCCCAACCGCAGGCTGTCCCGATGCCGGGAACCTGCTGCCTCCGTTGCCGTCGGCGAGCGCACAGGGTGTCCTCGTACGCCGTGCCGAAGGTCATCTGTCCTTCCATCGCTTCGGCCTGCTCGTAGAGCGAATCGGAGACGTCGCTCATGGCGGCGGAGGCCTCGTCGTGCTTCTCGTAGCCGAGGCGTCCTGCGTCGTAGGCCATCGTGGCCCATCCGATCACCGGGAACCCCTTGGCCATCCAGGGCGCGACCTTCATCCCGAAGGAGGCCGCGACCGCACCTGCGGCGGCGGAGCCACCGGCCGCACCCATCACGCGATCCGTCGCTCCGATGATCCCGGTTTCACCGCTACCGGCGATCGCCGTGTGGAGTCCATTCACCGCGCCCCTGATACCGAAGGTGCGGCCGACCCCGAGGTCGACGACGGAAGCGAGGTCGCCGACGCGGTCGGCAGCCTTTTCGCTCATGTAGTACTGCCCGAGGTGCTGGTCCTGCAGCCATGTCGACAGTCGCTCCGGGTTGATCGTCGTCGACGTCGGGGCCTGCACCTGAAGGCGGGACAGAGACGACGTGTCCTCGATCGTGCTCCCGTCGAGCCCGACGAGGAACCTCTTCCTCGTCTTCGCGAAGTCCCCGGTGACGAGGAGTTTGCGTCAGAGTGAGTCCGGGGACTTCTCCGCGGCTTCGGTGTAGAACATGTCCACCGGAAGACCTGGTTGACCGGTGTTCGCACGGTGCCGGTCCTGCAGGTACCGGAACAGGGACAACGTCTTCGGGGAGTCGTTCCCGAGGATCGGGAGGAAGTACCGCCAGATCTTCCTCATCTGCGCGATCTCGTAGGAGCCGTTCGGCAGCGGATCCCACGCGTTGAAGTCGTCCTCGGGGTCCTCCGGCGCCCGATACGGAACGCCCGGCCACAGGTCCACGCCGTTCATCGCCTCCAGGACGTCGAGCGGAATGGCACTGCCGTCGGGCGGGATCAGCATGTCGGGCGAGAACGGCACCTCGGGGTACCCCGACAGCGCCGTCGACGCGGCGTTCGCCGCATCGGCCCCATTCCTGAACATCGAGGTCGCCTTGCCGACGTAGTAGAGCTGCTGGGCGCGGCGCGACGGAAGCGCCTCGATGGCGGTCGTCGTGGATCTCTCGTTCGCGCCGAGCGTCTTCCCGATGGACTCGGCCCGGGAGGTGAGTGTCTCCGCCGCGGATCCCAGGGCTTCCTCGTCGCCGTCCGGTTCGGTGAAGACCTCCGGGACAGCCACCATGACGCAACTCCAGATCGTACGAAAACGGTGGAAACAGTTCCTCCGTCTTCGTCCCGTTCCAGGTCGTTCATGCGGCGTTCATGTTGCCGTTCGGGCACAGTTCGATATGTCGTCCGTGGTGAGAGCCTCAATCCCAGAAGGTGAGCGCGTCCCCGACGTCCTTCGCGAGATCGACCGTCGCGTCGACCCCACTCTTGAATCCGGTCGCGAGATTCCCGACGCCGTGGAGGGTCGCCGCCACCCCGTCCCCGACGACGTCGCCGACCACACCGCCGTGTTCGCTCAGCCACTGGTTCGCCGCTGCACCCGCGTCGTCGAGCGTCTCGTCGATCTTCTCGGCGTTGTCGTAGACGAGGTTGCCGATCGCCCAGGCACCGGCGACGGCACCGGCCGCCATCGTCACGGGAGCAGCGACGGTACCGAGGGTGACGAGTCCCGCGGTCGAGGCGAGTCCGGCGATCCCGGAGGCGGCGCCGACCCCGGCCATCGCGTAGTCGACCCTGCCCCGGGTCGTGTCCATGCCGTACTTCGAATCCCCGCTGATGAGCTGCCCGACGTCGGACACGACTCCGGCGACTCCCAGGGTCCTCGAGACCCCCAGGTCGAACGCCGAGATCCCGTTCGCGAGCTTCGGGTTCATGTCGGGGAACTTCCCCGTCAGCCAGTTGGGGGTGAAGGCCGAGGTCTGACCGGCACCCTGCTGGATGCGTGCGATGTGGCCGGCCCGGTAGCTCCCGTCGGGTTGCATCACCCGTGCCGCACCGGGGTCGCGGTCGCCGGTGATGAACGCCTCGTACGGATTCCGGAACGCGCTCTCGCCCCTGAGCGGGTTGTAGAACTGCGTGTGCGGCGACCCCGACAGCGACATCCGGTCCGCGATGTTCGCGAAGTTCGGGTTGTGCGCTCTCCCGTTCCACCAGTCGTCGAAGCGTTCGCGTCCGGAACCGTACAGGTCGACGCCGAGGCGCCCGAGGCGCACGATCCGCGGATCCGAGTTCGAGAAGGGGATGTAGTACCGCCACACATGGCGCCCGGTCCCGGCGAGGCTCACCGCAGAGCGAACGTCGAAGCCCTGACCCGAGTCGACCGCGGCGGCCTCGTCCGGCGTGCCCGTCCCGTCCGCGGGCACGGGCGGATCGAAGTACGAGGGTCCCTGCGGCATTGCGCTCCACGGTTCCGTGAGCGGCGAACCGCCTCGGCCGAGGACGGACGGGAACTGCCGCCGGAGGTCCCCGACGACTCCGTCGAGCGTGCCGTCCTCGAGGAGGTGCGACCAGTCCTCCCGCGGGGGCACGCCCGGCACGGTGCCCGGCGTGTAGAGACCGTCGTCGAGCGCCTCGGGCGGCAGTTCTCCCGCGTCGACGAGGTCCTGTTCGGTCCGCTGTCCGAAACCGCGTTGTGTGTACTCGGAGTACCGGAGTTCGTGGTCGCGCATCTGCTGCCCCTCGCCGGTGAGCCACGCGAGCTGTTCCTCGGGGGTGTCGTATCCGAGGTCGGCGAGCGTCATCCCCGTCCGGGTCTCGAACAGTTCGAGCTCGTACGCCTTCGCCTCGGCCATGACGTCGACGGGGTCGAGCTCGAGGCAGAGACCGGTGAGAGTCTCCGCTGCGGTCGAGGCCGCGACGGTCATGCGCAATTGCTGGTCCGCCGCCTTGTCCTCGAGCTCGCCCTGTGCGCCGGTGATGACCTGGGACGTGTCGGGATAGTGACGTGCGTCGTTCGAGATCATGAGGCGCACGCCGGTCGGGGTCAGGTCGACCGTCGGCACCTGCACGTAGGGGTTGTACGTCGACGGTGGGGTCAGCACCGGCGGGGATGCCGGAGGAGCCGGCGAGGGGGTGAGGAGCGGGGGCTGTGGCTGCAGTGGGTCCGTGTACAGGGTGAGCGATTCCTGCCAGCTCTCGTACGCCTCACGCAGTGCCCGCTCGTCGTGAGCGAGGTCGACCCACTTGTTGCGTTCGGTCTCGAGCACTTCCTTCACGTCGGAGAGCTCGCCGGAGAACTCGCTGATCGCGTCCGCCGCGCCGGAGGCGGTCGATTCGGCGTTCTTCAGCATCGAGGTCGCTTTGCCGACGTAGTAGAACAACTGCTGCGCGCGGACCGACGACATCGCGTCCATCGCCGAGGCGGTCCTGTTCGTGTACGTGCTCAGCGTGGTCCCGACGGTCCCGGCCTTCGACCGCAGTGTCTGCGCAGCACTGTCGAGCGAGTTCTCGTTGCCCTTCGGGGCGTCGAAGATCTCGGGAGCGGTGATGGACACGGGAACCTCCGGCAGGCGTGGTCGCGGCGTTCGCCGCGCACGTCGGGTGTCGTGGATGTGATCCTCCCGTCCGGCCGGGCCGGCCGGTGGGTGCACCCTCGAATTCTTGCCCGAGGCGCCACGCACCCCGGGCGGTTCCCTGCCCTATTCATCTCCCGTTCACCGACTTCCCGACGCCCGGAAAGAGTTGTGGCGGTTCGGGAACGGGCACCCGAGGCGCCCCGCATTCCCGACATGGAATGCGGGGTTCCGACGGTCAGCCGCCCTGCAGTGTCGCGAGCTTCTCCGGGGTGATCATGTTGTTCGTCACGGGGTTCTGGAATGTCTGATCGACGTTCCCCTGTTCGTCGGCGAAACCGAGCACGGTGTCCACCGCGTCGCGATATCCGAGGAACTCGTTGCCGTGCAGATCGGCCTGCTCCTCGACGATGTCGCCGGCCCAGTCACCCACAGCACCACCTTTCTCGGACATCCACTGGTTCGCACCACGGCCCCAGTCGTCCACGTTCTCGTTCCATTCTTCGGCGTGGTCGTAGGCGTCCACTCCCAGGTTTCCGAGACCCCACAATCCAGCAGCGGTCCCCCCGCCGACGACAGCGGCGGCTCCGACCGGCCCCAACGTGAACAATCCGAGCGACGAGCCCAAGCCGCCGAGCCCCGAAGCGAGCCCGACCCCTGCCATCGCCTCGTCGATCTTTCCTCGCCTGTCACCGTACGGTGATCCGTTCACCAAGGTATGGGCGTCGCCGAGGACTCCGTACACAACGGCTCCACGAGAGACCCACAGGTCGGCGGTACGGCCCGAGAGATCTCCAGAACGGGCGCTTTCCGTCCTCGCTCTCCGGTTTGGGCGGCTTGAACGCGGTCGTCGTCCCCGCTCCCGCTTGGAGTCGCTCCGCATGAGCGTATCCCGTCGATCCGTCCGGGAATGTCTTCTCGTCGACCGACCGATCCCCGGTCACCCAGAACCCGTACCAGTCGTCGTATGCGCCCCATGTGCCCTTCTTGGGGCTCCATTCGTGCAGGTACCGCATCGGATTCAGCGGATGCTTGTCGCGATTGTGCGGATACGCGTCGAGGAGGGAGGTCCGATGACCGTTCGGAACGACCTCCGGAGCAGAGATCCGACCGTTCCACCAATTGTTGAAATGCTGCCCGTTGAGCCGGGCGCTGTCGACGGCCCAACGTGCGAATCTCCATGCCCGCGGGTCCGGATTCGAATAGTCCTTGATGAAGTACCGCCATACGAATCGGCCATGCGAGTACGCCTGTGCAATATCGGGTGGGCCCGGAGTCGCCCCCGGTGCAGCTCCTGGTACCGGAGTTCGTGCTCCCGCATCTGCGCGCCCTCTCCGGTCAACCACGCGAGTTGTTCCTCCGGGGTGTCGTACCCGAGATCGGCGAGAGTCATCCCCGTACGCGCTTTGATGAGTTCGAGATCGACCTGGGCCATCGAAATGAGCTGTCCGACCACCGGGTACTCCTTCCCCGTGAACGGCAGCCCCAGGTCTCGTCCGGTGGCAGAGAGGACGACCGGCGGCGCCCCGAGTTGGTCCCACGTGACGCCGTCCGTCCCCTCGATCTCGGGCTCGGCGACGCACGCGCGTTGCGCCCACACCCGGTACGACTCGCTCAGCGCCTTGTCGTCTTCGGCGAGATCGACCCACTGGTGCCGCAGCGACTCGAGTTCCTGCTTCACCTCCGACAGCTCACTCGCGTAATCCGCGATCGCCGTCCCCGCACTGCCGGCGCTCTCCTGCGCGTTCTGCAGCATGGACGTCGCCTTGCCGACGTAGGAGAACAACTGCTGCGCGCCGACCGAGGCCATGGCATCCATCGCGGACGTCGTCCGTTCCGTGTACGTCGACAGTGTGGTCCCGATCGCCCCGACCTTGTTCCTGAGCGTGTTCGCGGAGGCATCGAGCGAGTTCTCGTCGCCCTTCGGGGCGTCGAAGACCTCGGGGGCTGCAATGGTCACGGGGATCCTCCGGGGGTCGGGCGGACGTGGCCACGCGGGCACCACTCGCTTTCCCACGCGAAGTACCCCAGAGGATTCTCGCCATCCGGAACATGCACTCTGCACCGTTCGCACGCGTGTTCATCCGCCGTTCACCGACTTCCCGACCGCCGTCCAGAGATGTGCCGGATCGGCCACGTATCCGCGCGGCACCGCGGTCGCTACGCTGATGCCGAGGCACCCCCGCCCCGGCGGGACGCCTCGCACACAGCGATCCCCCCCGCCCGCGTACGTACCGCTCAGGAGGAACCATGGACCGACCTCAGATCGAATGCTGGCTCACGGACATGGACGGTGTGCTCGTCCAGGAGAACCAGGCGCTGCCGGGAGCTGCCGAACTCCTCGCCCAGTGGCGCCGCAAGGACGTGCCGTACCTCGTCCTCACGAACAATTCGATCTACACGGCCCGCGATCTCAGCGCGCGCCTGCGCCACTCGGGACTCACGGTCCCCGAGGACCGGATCTGGACCTCGGCGATGGCGACCGCGGACTTCCTGTCGAACCAGGTCGAGTCCGGCACAGCCTTCGTCGTCGGCGAGGTCGGCCTCACCACCGCCATCCACGAGGCCGGGTTCATCATGACGGAGACCGACCCGGAGTTCGTCGTCGTCGGCGAGACACACACGTACTCGTTCGAGTCCATCACGAAGGCGATCCGCCTCATCAACAACGGGGCGCGTTTCATCGTCACGAATCCCGACGCCACCGGCCCCAGCCCGGAGGGTGTCCTCCCTGCCACCGGCTCGATCGCCGCCCTCATCACGAAGGCGACCGGCCGTGAGCCCTACGTCGTCGGCAAACCGAACCCCATGATGTTCCGGTCCGCGCTCAACCGGATCGGGGCGCACTCGATGACGACCGCGATGATCGGCGACCGCATGGACACCGACATCGTCGCGGGCATGGAGGCCGGCATGCACACGGTCCTCGTGCTCAGCGGCATCTCCGACCACGCGGAGGTCCTCAAGTACCCGTTCAGGCCCAACGAGATCATCTCCGGCGTCCACGAGCTCCTCGACGTGCCCCTCGCGGACATGGAGTCCGGCGACCCGGACACCGCCGGAATCGCCTGACCCGCGGAAATCTCCTCTCCTCCGGCGAGGCACCCCTCACCCGAGGAACGCGAACGTCACCGTCCCCTCGGCCGTGTCCACTCCCTCGAGGCGCACGCGCACCCGGGTGCCCACCTCACGTTCCCCGTCGACGAACGCCACGACCGCGGGTTCGGCGATGTGGATCTCGCTGCGCACCGGCCGGTTCTCGCCACCACCGCGCACCGAGACGACGACCGCGTCGAACTCCGCACCGACGGACCCCGCGAGCACGAACGCTTCCGTCATGTCGATGACCGCCCGTTCGATCCCCGACTCCCGGGAGCCCGCCGACCGCATGAGGTCGGGCAGTTCGTCGAGCGCCTCGAGCGCGAACACCGGCACCTCCGCGGCTTCGCTCTGCGCCCAGGCGAGCGGGAGCACGAACCGGTCGACGAGCCGGCGCAGCGGCGCCGTCGTGTGCGCATAGGGCGCACCCACTGCCGCCTGGACGTACCCGCTCTCCCCCGCCGAGGCGCCGCGCGCCTCCCGGGTCCCGGCGCCTGCCGGAGAACCGCTCTCTCGCGGG